>JANPKU010000058.1:0-34738 GCA_031426215.1 Actinomycetes bacterium | reverse complement strand
CGAACGCGCACACTTCACACACCCAGAATCTCCGACCCGGCAGTCAAGACGGGCCGCACCACGGCCCAAGCAGCGCGCCGCGCTTCGGCGACCTGCGAGTCCGCCGACAGAATCTCGAGAACGTTGTAGCGGTTTCGCGTCGCTCAGGGGTTCACATGTGTAGAGACGACGATGATGACCACTCTCCACGACTTCGATGCCTTCTTCCGAGAGGCGGAGCCACGTCTGCGGCGCGCCTACGGTGGACGCCTGGCACCGCACTGCGTCGGTGACGCCGTCAGCGCTGCGTTGGAGTTCGCCTGGAAGAACTGGGACCAGGTCGCTCCCATGGAGCATCCGGTGCCGTACCTGTTCCGTGTGGGTCTGTCGAAATCTCGCCCGCGAAAGCAGGGCCGGCTTCCTGCGTCGCCACCCCTCGAAATGGCGTCCGTCGAACCGGCATTGATCTCTTCGATGCAGCAACTTCCTCGCCGACAGCGCGAAGTCGTCTGGCTCGTCGAAGCATGCGAGTGGACACCCACCGAGACCGCCGAGGCGCTCGGACTGTCGTTGTCTGCCGTCAGAACCCACCGCACTCGAGGGCTGGAACGCCTTCGCCACCACCTGGGGGTGAACACCAATGCATGACCCCACCGACCAACTACGCGAATGGTCCAAGGCCCTTGCGCAAGATCTTGAACCCACCGACATCGAAAGGATCAAATCCCGAATGACTCTGACCGACACCGCCAACAATCGCCGCTGGCTCGCCGTTGCGGCATCTGTCCTGGTCATCGGAGTCGGACTCGTCGCCGTGGCAACGCTTGGCAACGGCGACGCAAACCAGGTCAGCACTGCCACGATTCCGGTGACGACCGATGTCGACACGACGACTGAACCCGCCACGTCCCCGACCAGCGATCCCGAGGTCGTCCAAAGCCCACCATCGACGTCGCCGACGACAACCGATTCGCCGGAGACGACGGACGGGCCGACGCCGGTGAACCCGGAGGACCGACTGGAAGCGTGGCCCGCCGCCCCTGCAGCGCCGGCACCGGTCGAGGACATTCCACGCTTCTTGCCAACGGCACCGATCGCCGTGGCCGGGACACCCGTGAGCGCCCAAGCCGACGGCGGTAGCGCTGCCGCACCGACATACACGCAGATCTTTGCCGACGCTGACCGCAACATTCTCCTCACCTTGCAGACGCAGCCGAACAGCATCGAGTCGACCCCGGCCGAGGTCCGCCAGGCCCTCACCATCGCCGGCTGGGACGATGCCTTTGCGACCGAAGGCAGTGTTCGAGTGGTGGCGTCGGATCCGAGCGGGTTCGTTCGCCTGACGGGAACCGGTGTCGACAACGAGCAAGCGGCCGAGATCATCGCATCGATGCAACGACGCCCCGACGGGCTCCCGGGCTGGAGTCTGTCACCCGGCAACGCTGGTCTCGTCGAGATCAACGGTGCGTGGAACGACTCGGCGGGCCAACGCTTCGTCACCTGGTTCGACGGTGATCGCGTCGTTGCTCAAATGCTGACGTCGCCCGCCCACACAGACCTCATCAACCAAGCTCTCGCTCCTGCCTTCGACAGCGTCGACGTCAACGGCGGCGACGGCTGGCTCAACCCCAACGACTCCCGACGTTCGATCGTGTGGTCACCCGATGGGATCAACATCGTCGTCCTCGGCGTCGTTGACTCCCGCATCGACCCGCTCGACCTCGCGGCGAGCGTGACCGAACTCGACGCAGCAGACTTCGAATCCCGCACCACGACCGAGATCCCAGCCGGAGTCGGCGACGGCTGCGACGGCAGCCTCTTCTGCTGACGACGAACAACTGCTTTCGTCAGGGCCAATTGCCGTGTCGGTTGAATCCCGATCCCATGAACAATTGCTCGGACGCAACATTGCCATCGGTGATGGTTGCTCCTACGTCGCGTACCCCTGCATCGGCCAGCGAGGTGAGGCATTGTCGTACCAGAGCAGCTCCTACGCCGAGGCGCTTGCGTGCGGCCGCAACCACGACAGGGTCGATGTAGTGAAGTTCATTCACGACGGCTACGAAGGCGAAGGCCACCACGTCAGAGCCGTCGAGCATGACATGGGAGTGCGGGCGCACGATCGTCGCGAGGTAGTAGTCGATGGCGCTCAACGCATCATCGAGGGACTCTCCCTCATCGTCGATCGTGTTCCTGTACGCATCGAGCATCAGCGAGGCAAGACGATCTCGTTGCTGCTCGTCCGGGCGAATCGTCGGGAGCGGTAGCCGGGAAGCGGCGATCCGGATCGGAGACATCCGATACTCGCTACGGGTTCGCATCACCCACTCACTCCGATCGATGTCATCGTTCGATCGTAGAAGTTGAGCGCAAGCGGTCACGCCGCGGGCCCAGCGCGGCTGGCCCGGACGCGTCGGGCGATGCGGCGTGCGGTGCGGAACAGCAGTATTGCGACGACGGTCGACACGATCGCCAACACGGCGGTGACGACGAGCGCAAGCTCAGGACGAGTGAGGGCGAGTGTCATCAGCACCGCAACGATCCCGTCCTCGCCGAGACTGACCGCAACGTTCGAGAAGGGCTCGGGCGACGAGTTGACGATCAGTCGAGTCGAGGCCTTGGCGCTGTGGCTACTGAGTGCGAGCAACACCCCGGTCACCGCAAGCGCGGCGACCGACAGCTCGGTGTCGACTGCCGCACTCGCCAGGTAGCCGCCGATTGCTGGACGGATGAACGTGTGCACGCCGTCCCAGACACTGTCGATCAACGCCACCTTGTCGATGACGAACTCGACCACGAAGAGGATGAGGGCCACCGCAATCACCGATGATCGTTCGACGAATGGCGGCGCCTCGATCCAGCCGAGCCGTCCGCCTAGACCCACGATCGCTGTCACCCCGTAGACACTGATTCCCGAAGCCCAACTCGACGCCATCGCGGTCCCCAGATCCACGCAGCACTATCACCCTACGCAGCAGCCCCAGTCAAGGCGCCTGAGACGCAAGCGGCGCAGGTCGGCCGAGCAGGTAGCCCTGTCCGTACGCGACGCCGACGTCCTGGAATGCCGTGAGCTCGTCTGATTCCTCGATTCCCCCGGCGACGACGTCGGCTCCGATCTCGGCAGCGAAGCTGACCAGCGCCCGCGCAAGCGCCCGCTGCTCGTGGCTGCGGTGGGTTATTCGACTGGTGGGTCGTGAGCGGACTCGTCTAGCCCGAACGTCGACTCCAGCTTGGTGATCTCGAGAAGTCTCCTCACCGACTTGGAGGCGTTGAGGATGACAACCGTTCCACCCGCTTGTGCGGCTCGATCGGCGAGTCCGAGGAGGACTCGCAGGCCGCTCGAATCCATGAAGGTGACATCTGCGAGGTCGACCTCGATGGGACCATCAGCGACGTCAGGCAGGTCCTGCATCGCCTCGGTCAAGAGCCCGGCGGTGAGAGCATCGATCTGCCCACTCACTGACCACCCGTTCGACAATGTCGTCACGTCGATGTCTTCGCGGCCTGACTGCACGGTGCCATATTGACACAGCGGCATCGAAACACGACAGAAGGTGTCGTACCGGTCCTCGGTGAGCCGCGAGCATGGACGATTGCGGTCGAGCCTGCAGTAGCTTCGACCCATGAATCGTGGGGGGCTCATGGCGTCTTCGGACGAGGGTGGCAACCTGAACGTGGACCTGCGATCGGTGCTGGACACATTGGGGCGCGCCGTGGTCGTCACCGATCCTCACGGGCATATCGTGGTCTGGAACCGAGCGTCAGAACGTCTGTACGGGTGGACAGAGCAGGAAGTGCTCGGAAGGTCGGTTCTCGAAATATTGGCCCCGGTCGGCGACATGGCCGAGAACGCGCAGGATCTCGCGTCGGTCGCAGGTGGGACGCCGATGACCGGTGACCGACTCGTGAAGCGTCGCGATGGGCAGAGCGTGAGGGTGAACGCATTCGCCGCACCGATCGTGGACGATGTCGGCAACACGGTCGCGATCGTCGGATCGTCCGAAGACGTGGGTGCAGCGCGCTTGGCCGATCAACAGGCACGCGACCTGTTCGACCACTTCCGGTCGGCCTTGGAGGCCGGAGGGCTGGGAACGTGGCGATGGGACATGAAAACCGGTGCAACGGACTGGGACGAACGCCTCGAGTC
The DNA here is from genome assembly GCA_031426215.1 of Actinomycetes bacterium. Classification (GTDB taxonomy): domain Bacteria; phylum Actinomycetota; class Acidimicrobiia; order Acidimicrobiales; family Ilumatobacteraceae; genus Sva-07. Next base: position 30,612 of record JANPKU010000058.1, on the reverse strand, counting down.
GCTGTTCGGGCTCCCACCGGGTGGCTTCGACGGCAGCTTCGACACCTATGTGTCGATGCTGCACCCAGACGACCGCGAAGCCGTGCTGCGTAACGTTGCAGAAGCTGTCGAGTCCAAATCCACCTACCGCATCGAGCATCGAGTGGTGTGGCCCGACGGATCGGTCCATTGGATTGCCGGTGCTGGTGGTGTCACGCTTGATGAGCTCGGCGCCGTGACCGGAACGGTCGGGTGCACGATGGACGTCACCGATCGCCTCGAACAGGAGCTCGAGCTCCAGCGACTCGCCGAGCTTGCGGTGGGAGCGGCCGAGAACGAGCGTTTGCAGCGCGAGCGACTCGAGTTCCTGGGTGCGATCAACGAAGCGTTGAATGCCTCGTCGTCCGTCCGCGAGGTGATGGTGAACGTGGTTCGACGGGTGGTGCCGCGCCTCGGCGATTGGTGCACGATCCACGTGCTGGCCGACGACGGCAGCGCGGTGCCCGATGTCGAGGTTGCCCATGTCGATCCCTCGATGATCAGATATGCGAGGGAACTGCAGGATCGTTTCCCGTACGACCCGGAGGCGCCGAGCGGGGTCCCCGCGGTGATCCGGAGTGGAGTCACCGAGTTCTACCCCGAGATCTCCGACGAGCTGATCGCATCGCTGGACGTCTCCGATGACGCCCGCGAACTCGTCGTCGAACTGGATCTGCGATCTGTCATCACCGTGGCGATGAAGAAGCGCGGCGTCACTGTCGGCGCGCTGCAGTTCATCGCGACGACCCCATCACGGCGATACACACCAGAGGACGTCGCCTTGGCCGAAACGGTTGCCGGTCGCGTGGCGTCGAGCATCGAGAACCTGCGTCTCCACGAGCGCGAGCGTGAGATGGCGATCACGTTGCAGCGCAGCTTGCTGCCAGCGTGCCTGCCCGAGGTCGTCGGCATCGACGTCGCTGTGCGGTACTGGCCGCGCGGGCAGGCGAGTGAGGTCGGCGGCGATTTCTACGACCTGTTCGCACTGGACGACGAAGGACACTTCGCGCTGGTGCTGGGCGACGTGTGCGGCACCGGTCCCGCCGCGGCGGCGCTCACCGGCCTCGCACGGCACACCATCCGTGACAGCGCCTGGCACGGCGACACACCCGCCGACGTGCTCGTCGCGCTGAATCGCGCAGTCCGTCGATCAGCGACGGACACGTTCCTCACGTGCGTGTACGCCACCATCGACACCACCGGGGACGCCGTCGAACTGTCGGTCGTTTACGGCGGTCACCCATTGGCGGTCCACGTCGGACGAGACGGGCCATCGAGTTTCGGCATCCCGGGCACCCTGCTCGGACCGTTCGATCAGATCGATGTCTGTCCGACCCGGGTGGCGCTGTCCGCCGGCGACGTCATGGTGTTCCACACAGACGGGGCGACGGATGTGCCGGCGCCGTACGATCTCGACGACACCGAATGGGCGGACCTCGTCAACACCGCGACGGAACTAGGCGGCGCGGCGGACGACATCGCTCACCGCATCCAGGATGCGCTGCAAGCAGTACTTCCCTTCGACTCCCGCGATGACGACATCGCACTCGTGGTCCTCGCCGTTCCCGCAGCAACGACCAAGGAATCGCAGAGGCTCGGCTAGGAGGCTCGGGCCACTGTCCGAGCGTGTCGGATGGTCGCCGACTCGAGCGCGTGCTGGAGGTGGGCACCCACTGCACGCCATTGCAGCGCCGAGGATGCTGCGCGTGCTGCAGCACGTGAATGCGCAGCTGAGGGACCGTCGATGAGCGACGCGATCGCCCTGGCGAATCCGTGTTGATCCTCACGGTTCACGATCAGCCCGGCACCATCCGAAAGCAGCTCCTCGGCGTATGGATACGGCGTGGAGACGACCGGGCACCCTGCTGCCAAGGCAAACGTGAGCACTCCGGAAACGCTTTGATGCTCGCCCTTGTACGGGGTGCAGACGACCGAGGTGATGCCGAGCACCTCCGCCAGCTCGTCCAGCTCCATGAACCGATCGACGAAGTGCACTCGTGCTTGCAACCCGAGCCTGTGGGTGAGCGACTCGAGCGATCGGCGATAGCGCTCGCCGGAGTGTTCGACGACGTCTGGATGCGTGCTCCCGGCAACGATGTATTGGAGGTCGGAGTAACGGTCACCGAGCATCGCCATGGCCCGAATCACGAGTTCGATGCCCTTGCCCTCGGACAGCAGACCGAACGTCGTGATCACCGGCTCATGCGGCTGGATCCCGAATCGTTCGCGTACCTCGATTGAATCGCTCGCCCCGAACAGTTCGGCGGGGGCGCCGTGGGGGACCACCACGACCGACTCTGCCGACGCGAGCTCGTGCCCGAGAATCACACGACGAGAAGATTCGGTCATCACCGTCGTCATGGCGCCACGTGAGCAGAGCGCTTCCAGCACCGATGCTTGGACCTCACTGTAGGCCGGAAGCACCGTGTGCAGCGTGACGGCGAACGGCATGTCGAGGTGGACGGCGAGTGCCAGCACGAATTGTCCGGCTTCGCCACCGAAGATCCCGAATTCGTGCTCGATCAGCACGAGATCGACGTCGAGACCGTTCAACAAGCGGGCGGCCTCGACGTACGACCGTGGATCATCGCGCCGGATTGCGACCGGCGACGATGATCGTTCTCCGTCGCCGATGACCGGCACCACGGTGACTCGTGTGCCGTTCTGCCGGAGCGCCGCTTCGACGTCAGCGGTGAACGTCGCGATGCCGCATCGCTTTGGTGGATACGTACCGACGAGAGCGACGTGCATTTGACAGATCCTCAGGTCACACGTCAGTCGTGTGCTGCACGACGTTTCTGGACGTCAGGGTCGGCAGCAGTGACGTGAGGATGATGACCGCCATCACGATCGCAAAGAACACTGCGAATCCACGCTCGAGAGCGAGTGATCCCTCGCCGACGGAGGGCTGGAACACGGCAACCAGTGCCATGACGCCTCCGGTGATGCCGAGGAACAGGATCACGCTTCGCGCCTGAGCGAGCGCAGCAATCAGGAGAAGCAGACCGAAAGCGATCTCGATGAGGCCGAGAAGGGCAGTTGCGGTGAATCCGGCAACAGTGACGACCGGCTCGTCGAGGGTGCTGTCGACACCGGCACGCGCTGCGGTGATGCCACCGAGCACCAACAGGCCGATAGCGACGATGGCAGCCACCAGCGCGGCAGGTGTGAACCTACTTGTTCGAGAAGCGACTCGCGTCTCGGCCCCGACGGGCATTGCGACCGCCTGTGCGGCGACGACTGGGGCAGCCGCAACGGGGGTAGCTGCGACCGGCGTGGCCGCAACCGGGGTGGCGACGACCGGATTGACGCGATTGCCGTCCACGTCGGCGACGTTGACGACCGGTGTCGCTGCCACCTCACCCACGACGGGCGGTGTTGCGATGATCGGCTGTGCTCGATCGTCGACGATCTCTTCTTTGTTCGATCGGATTTCCATGGTGTCGTTCCCTTCGTAGATGTTTGAGGTGTTGGTGTTCGGTCGTGACGAAGACGTCACCAGTAGTGCGCGCGCCCACCGACCTGACGACCGGCCTGGCCGGCGATCAGCAGCACGAGCCCGACGATCAGCACGATGATGCCAAGCGTCCACAAGAGGGGGATGCTCAGCACGAAGCCGAGCAGGAGCAGGAGCAGTCCGAGGATGATCATGAGCACGCCGATGCCCGTTTGTCGGCCATGGCAAACATCCGGACGCCCAGCGTTCGGCCGTCTGATCGGACTACTCGGAAACCTGGGCGTTCGATGATCTCGTGAACAAGATGCGTCCTCTGGGCGCACCTTGTTCACGAGATCGCAGGGGTCCATGGCGGTGAGATGGTCGAGCTGCTCGCCGACACCGGCGTGACACCTGAGCGAGCGCTCAACGCACTGCCACGAGCATGAACACCGGATAGCCGGTGAACAGCACGACAGCGTCTCGCCGACCGAGGTGGCCCCGTGTGACACCCAGGACGATGGCAACAGCGAGCAGGGCGAGCATCACGATCAACGGTGCACGCAGGAGACTGGCATCAGCGATCGAGATCGGGGCCACCAGCGCCCCCACACCCAGACTCATCGTCATGTTGTAGGCATACGAACCGATCACCCCGGCGACCACCGCTTCGGTCACTCCGTGACGGCTCGCAGAAAATGCGAGTACGACGAGTTCGAATGCGGTGGCAAAGCCGACCACGGTGAGACCGAGTTTGGTCTGAGTCGATTCGATGTCGGTGATCTGGCGCACACCTTCGACCAAGACGATCGACCCCACCGTCAGGGCTCCCAGCCCGACGAGTACCCATACAAGATCGCTACCGACGCGACCCTCTGGGCTCGCCGCTTCGTCCAGTTCGCCGGCTTCACCCAACGAAGGCGGCCGATGTTCACTCAGCCAGATCACGGCGACGAACACGATGTACGCGATCACGAGGACAGCTCCCTCGGCCCGGCCGAGTGAACCATCCCACATGAAGGCGCTGGCGAGGATGCCAGTGATCAGCCCGCCGACGGCATACCGCTGGATGCTGCGACCGAACGGGATCGTCACGATCCAGGCGCCGACCCCCAGAGCGACCGTCACGATCGCCGCGTTCGCCCCGATGACATCACCGAATGCGACGCCGCCGACATCTCGAGCCGACGCAGTGACCACCGTGGCCAACTCCTCCGGCTCCGCTCCCGCGAGCAGGATCGCCAGCGCGAATGCAGTGACACCGAGCCGCTTCGAGGCGTCCGCCAGATGTTCGGCGAATCGTTCGGCGCCCCAGACGATCGCCACGGTCCCAGCCACCATTGCGAGCAGCCACAAGACGTTCGACACCGTCCATGTGTAGCCCAACGCGAATGAACCGACGACGGCTGAGCGGGCCTGGTTTCACCCGCCGCTGGTTCAGTCGCCGACGGCGATCTCTCGCACGCGCGCCAGCAACACCTCGAGAGCGGGGCGATTCAGCCCGCCTTCGGGGATGATCACGTCGGCGTGGCGCTTGCTCGGCTCGATGAACCGTTCGTGAGCTGGGCGCACTTTCTCGAGGTACTGCTCGATCACGAACTCTGGGGTGCGGCCGCGTTCGGCGACGTCGCGTCGCAGGCGCCGGATCAAGCGGATGTCCGCGGCGGTGTCGACGAAGATCTTGAGGTCGAACCGCTCGCGTAGCGCGCGATCCCACAGCACGAGGATCCCATCGACCACCACGATTCGTGCCGGCTCGACCATGCGGACCTGGCCGCTCCGGTTGTGTTGCGCGTAGTCGTACACCGGAACCGGGACCGAAGCGCCGTTGGCGAGCGCCGCGAGGTGGTCGTTGAGGAGTGCCCAGTCGAAGGCGTCGGGATGGTCGTAGTTGACCGCCTGTCGCTGCTCGATGGGCGTGTCGCCGAGGTCGAGGTAGTACGAATCGAGCTCGATCAGCGAGAGGTGGTCGGCTCCGGTCATCGACACCAGGCGCTCGGTGACGGTGGTCTTGCCTGAGCTGCTACCGCCGGCGATGCCGATCATGAAGGGACGACGTGACACGGCTGGAACCCTACGGGGTGGGGGTGCCGGTCAACCCGACGAGCGTCTCGATCGCGCATGGACCACCGTTGCAGCGGTCGCAATTTCGGCGACGTCCGGACTCGCGTGGTCAGGGTGCTTGTAATCCGCGCCCGTTTGCGGCCAACCTGTGCGAGATGCTCGACGAACGCTCTGCCGCCATGCTCGACTTCGAACGGGCGTGGTGGAACAACGACGAACCGCGTGACCAGGTCATGCGTTCGCGCTTTCAGTGTTCGCCGGAGGAATACCATGCGGAACTGACCAAGGTGCTCGACGACCCAGCCGCGATGGACCACGACCCGCTCGTGGTGCGTCGACTCAAGCGGTTGCGCCTTCGAGCCCGTAAGGCCCGCCTCGACACCTCGTCGACTGCGGCAGGAGAGGGAGTGCACGCATGAGCAACGAAGACCCCAATTCCCCGGGCACGCCGACTCCGTCTCGGCGCTCGCCCCGTCAAGGTGTGGGCGGCTCGCCGATGGGCTCCACCATCAGCATCGTGCTTGCGGTCGTCGCCGTGATCGTCGGCTTCCTCATTTTGAACAACATCACCGACGACGGTCCGTCGGCGGACGGCGGTGTCGTCACGCCGGTCGATTCGGCGCCCGTGGACAGCACGGTCGACTCCGCCATCGAGAACACTACGACCACCACGACCGAGCCGCCTCTGGTCACCGTAGGTGCGACGGTCGTCGTGGCCAATGCCAGTGGTGTTCCCGGATCAGCGGGACGGATGACCACCGAGCTCGCGACGCTGGCGTTCGAGATGGTCACGCCGGCCATCAACTCGACGCAGTCGGGACTCGTTGCATCCGTCGTGCAGTACGACCCGAGCCAAGCGGCCGCACAGGACGTGGCCGAGTCGGTGGCGCGCAGCATGGGCGGAATCACGGTCGAGCCCGTGGCGACGCCGCCACCGGTCGAAGGTGGTTCGCTCAACGGTGCCGGGGTGCTCGTGTTGCTGGGCACAGATCAGGCCGACAAGACCATCGCTCAGATGACCGCTCCGGTCGCTGAGGTCGCACCGGCCCCCGGGGTCTCGGACGGCACCACCAGCGACACGACGGCAGACAGCACGGTCGATACCACCGGCTGAGCGTCACGCGTGGTGTCGGACACCACGCGTCATGCTGTTCACCGACGTGCCGCCAGCCAGCGCGCCGCTGCGTGCTCGACGAGGCGCTTCGGTTCGCCGAACGCGGCATCCTCGCCGAAGTCGTCGACGAGTGAGATCACGTCGACACCTTCAGGGGTCGATCGGTCGGTACGTTCGTCCGATCCGACGATGGCGAGCACACCGACCCCGTGCTCGGCCGCAAACGCTGCGATTCCGCCGACGACCTTGCCGTGCGAACTCGTGTCGTCGAGGCATCCTTCGCCGGTGATCACGAGGTCGGCACCCTCGAGGTGGTCGTAGAGGTCGAGTTCGTCGGCCACCAGTTCGAATCCCGGCAGCAACGTTCCTCCGAGCGCAGCGAGCGCTCCACCGAGTCCGCCCGCTGCACCACCACCCGGGACCGACGTGACATCGACGCCGAAGTCGTCGGCGAACATCTGCGTCATCCGCTCGAGGCGTCGGGTGAGCATGGCGACCTGCGCGCGTGAGGCACCCTTCTGGGGGCCGAACACGGCGGCGGCTTCCGTGAACGTGGTCGCCACGTCGCAGGCCACGAGCAGCTCGACCTGCTTCAGTCGGGCGATCGCAGTGATCGCTCGGATGGCGCCGAATCCGCCGTCGGTGGTCGCTGACCCGCCGAGTCCGACGATGATCCGCTTGGCCCCCGCATCGAGCGCATGGTCGATCAATTCACCGGTGCCCGTCGTGGTGGCGTTCAGCGAATCGTTGCCGGCGGCGCCGCCAACGAGGGCGAGTCCGCTCGCGGTGGCCATCTCGATCACGGCGGTGCCCTTCGAGAGCCGCCACGCTGCGTCGACCGTGTCGCCGAGCGGACCGGTGACGGTGGAGGTGCGGTTCGCACCGCCGAGCACCTCGAGCAATCCGTCGCCTCCGTCGGCCATGGGCACTTCGGCGCAGTCGATACCGAGTTCCCAACACGCATGGCCGATCGCCGCGGCGACCTCGGCGGCCGTCAGCGTTCCCTTGAACTTGTCTGGGGCGGCGACCACGCGGCGGATGGGCACGACGGCGACCATACCGTCGTCGTCCGATTGCCGGATCGTACTGAATGTCGACCGTCTGAGTCGGGAATCGCACCGTTAGCATCGTGGCCATGGCTGTGACCGTTCGTATCCCCACCACCATGCGCCCCCTGACCGGTGGCGAGAAGCAGGTTCCGGTCGAGCCGGGCACTGTCGGCGACATCGTGGCGGCGCTCGAAGCGGCGCACCCGGGTCTGGGTGAGCGACTCGTCGACGAAGACGGAGCATTGCGCAAGTTCGTCAACGTCTTCGTGGACGACGACGATGTCCGCTACCTCGACGGGCTCGACACCAAGGTCGACGACGGGCTCACCGTGTCGATCATCCCGGCAGTCGCCGGCGGCTGATCACCACCCTCGATCACCACCCGCGATCAACACCCACGACGGTGCGCCCCCAACCCACGTTTGCGTGACGGTTTCAGTGGCACGGTCCACCCGGACTGCAACACAAACGTGAATTCGGGCGCGGTTGCAGGGTTAGCAGTCGACGCCGTAGAGTGCTAACCGGCGTCTGTCGGGACCTTCCGGCGGCGCAACGAACACTCACGAAGCTTCGAACACGTCCAACGGAGGACACACAAGATGGCGAAGATGATCGCATTCGATTCCGAGGCTCGCCGAGCCCTCGAAGCCGGCATGAACCAGTTGGCCGACGCCGTACGCGTCACGCTCGGCCCCAAGGGTCGCAACGTCGTGCTCGACAAGAAGTGGGGCGCTCCCACGATCACCAACGACGGCGTTTCGATCGCCAAGGACATCGAGCTCAAGGACCCCTACGAGCGCATCGGTGCCGAACTCGTCAAGGAAGTCGCCAAGAAGACCGACGACGTCGCCGGTGACGGAACCACCACCGCCACGGTGCTCGCGTGGACCATGGTCCGCGAAGGCCTGCGCAACCTTGCTGCCGGCGCGAACCCGATGGGGCTGAAGCGCGGCATCGAGCAGGGTGTCGCAGCCGCGGTCGAGTCGATCAAGGCGAACTCGATCGAAGTCGATTCCACCCAGCAGATCTCGCAGGTTGCTGCGATCTCGTCGGCCGACCAGGAGATCGGCGACATGATCGCCGAAGCCATCGACAAGGTCGGCAAGGACGGCGTCATCACCGTCGAGGAAGGCCAGACCTTCGGCATGGAGATGGACCTCGTCGAAGGCATGCGCTTCGACAAGGGCTACCTGTCGCCGTACATGGTCACCGACACCGAGCGGATGGAAGCGTCGTTCGACGATCCGTACCTGCTGTTCGTGTCGTCGAAGATCTCCACGATCCGCGACCTCGTACCGGTGCTCGAAAAGATCATGCAGACTGGTCGCCCGCTGGTGATCGTCGCCGAGGATGTCGACGGTGAGGCACTCGCCACGATCGTCGTCAACAAGATCCGTGGCACCTTCAAGTCGGCCGCCGTCAAGGCCCCCGGCTTCGGTGAGCGACGCAAGGCGATGCTGCAGGACATGGCCACCCTCACCGGCGCCCAGGTCATCAGCGAAGACGTCGGGCTCAAGCTCGAGAACGTCACGCTCGACCTCCTCGGTGAGGCCAAGCGGGTCGTCATCACCAAGGACGAGACCACGATCGTCGACGGCGCAGGCGTCCAGGACGACATCACCGGCCGCATCAACCAGATCAAGGCCGAGATCGAGAACACCGACTCCGACTACGACCGCGAGAAGCTCCAGGAGCGCCTCGCCAAGTTGACCGGCGGAGTCGCCGTGCTCAAGGTCGGCGCTGCCACCGAGGTCGAGCTCAAGGAGAAGAAGCACCGCATCGAAGACGCGGTGTCCACCACCAAGGCCGCGATCGAAGAAGGCGTCGTCGCCGGCGGCGGCGTCACGCTGCTGCGTGCGGTGGAAGCTGTCAACAAGGTGGCCGACACCCTCGAAGGTGACGAAGCGACTGGCGCCCGGTTGGTGGCGAGTTCACTCGTCGGACCGATCCGCCAGATCGCCGAGAACGCCGGCGTCAACGGAGGAGTCGTCATCGCCAAGGTGCTCGAACTTTCGGGCAACGAGGGTTACAACGCAGCCACCGACACCTACGAGGACCTCGTCAAGATCGGCGTGATCGACGCGGCGAAGGTGACACGTTCGGCGTTGCAGAACGCTGCGTCGATCGCTGCGCTGTTCCTCACCACCGAAGTCGTCATCGTCGACAAGCCGGAGAAGTCCTCCGGCATGCCGATGGGTGGCGGAGACATGGACTACTGATCGGCAACGCTAGGCGCTGACGTTCCGACGAGCGCTTGCCGGGACGTGGACAGCTTCTTGGTCCGACTGAATATTGCCGGGACGTGGACAGCTCCTCTTTCTGACGCGATCACTGCACGTCAGGGGTCACACCCCAGATTCAACGCCTTCGGCGTCGCATCTGGGGTCTGACCCCTTTCGCGTGGCCGTAGCCTGGGGGGATGCGTATGGAAGCTGGTTTGACCGTCGTTCACCTGTTCGGCAAGCCGACACTCTCGCTGGATCGGGAGGCGGTCGTCGCCGCGGTCAAGGCCGCCGAGGCCGACGATTGCCAAGTGATCACCGCTGCCATGCTCGGGCACAAGGCCGACATCTCGTTCGTGGCGCTCGCACCCGACTGGCGCACGCTGCGAACGTTGCAAACTGCGTTGCAACACGCCGGCATCGACATCGTCGACAGCTACGTCTCGATCACCGAGGTCAGCGAGTACGCAAAGGGCATGCCCGAACACATGCTGCAGGCCCGACTGCACCCACAGATCCCGCCCGAGGGCATGAACGCATTCTGCTTCTACCCGATGAGCAAGAGGCGCGACGCACACGCCAACTGGTTCGCCACACCGTACGACGACCGCAACGACATGATGATGGAGCACGGCAAGAGCGGGCGCACGTTCGCCGGGCGCGTCTCCCAACTCGTCACCGGCTCGACCGGTCTCGACGACTTCGAATGGGGTGTCACGCTGTTCGCCGTGAGCCCTGACGTGGTCAAAGACGTCGTCTACACGATGAGATTCGACAAGGGCTCGGCGCTGTACGGCGAGTTCGGCGCCTTCTACGTCGGGTATCTCGACTTCATCGAGAACATCCTCTGACGCCACCCGGCCCGGTGGCACGGCGAACGGCGCGGATCAGTTCCCCACGACGATCGTGCGCTGCAGGACATCGCGACCCGACTCGTCGAATGTGAACCGGTCGAAGGCGGCACGGGAAGGATCTCCGGTTCGCACCAGGAGGTCGGTGACGCCAGACGGTCCGTTGTAGTCGATCTGCAGTCCCGACTCGATCGCCGCCACGCAGTCGGCGAACGTCTGGCACGCCGAACCGCTGACACTCACCTGCGCCAACTGCCGCGCGATCTCGCGCGGAGCGTCGGATCCGGCCCGCACGGCGGCCAGTGCGATCAGGTTCGCGCAGTCGAACGCATTCGCTGCGAAGAGGCCTGGTGGATCGAACGGTTCCGCAGCATCAGCCGAGGCGGCCTGAGGAGCCAACCCCACGATCTTGCTCCGCAACTCGGGATCGAGACCCTGGATTCGCTGCGGGGCGGTTGGATTCCGGAAGGCGTCGTTCACCACGATCGAGGTCAAACCGCTGGTGTCCTCGTCGTCGAGTTGTTCGAGGAACCTCGTACCATCCTCACTGCCGGCGATGAGCACCATCACCTGGGTGTCGGAATCGGCCAACGTGGCTGCCTCCGCCGAGAGATCGTCGTCATCGCCGGAGAATCCGATTCGACCGACGGTCATGATCGACTCGTTGGCGAACGACGCCTCGATAGCGTTGGCGAACGGGCGGCCGTAGGAATCGTCGACGTACACGATCGTGACGCGCTGGGCCCCGGTCTGGTCGGCCGTCTCGGCGATGGCGCGGGCCTGGAGCGAGTCGCTCGGCACCGTGCGGAAGAAGAGGTCGTTGTCGGGGAACGTGTCGAGCGCCAACGCACTCGCCGTCGGCGAGCACGCCACTTTGCCGGCTGACACGATCTCGTCGAGCGTGCTGAGCGCGCTCAGCGACGATGCCGGCCCGACGATCGCGTCGACATCAGCCTCCAGCAGCGTCTGTATCGATGACGTAGCGGTGGCAGTGCTGTCGCCCTCGTCGGCAACCACCAGCCGCACCATCTGACCGAGCACCCCTCCAGCGTCGTTGATCCGGCCGACCGCAGTGCGGACTGCAGCCTCCGTTGCCTCTCCGATCAGCGTGTCGCCGAGCGGGAGCAGGGCGCCGATCACGAGCCGTCCGTCACCGGCCACCTGCGGCGCGAGCGTGGTGGTGGTCGTGTCGGCGATGGTGTCGTCGACCACGCTGTCGTCGTCGCTCGAGCACGCGACGAGCATCACGGCGGCCGTCAGCAGGATGATCGGACTGCTACGGCGAAACCTCATCACGGCGGCTCAGCGTACGAGAGGCACCAACCGCATGCCGGCACTGTCGCATATGATCCACCGATCGCCGCCACCGAGGATCTCCTCCCCTTCGAAGCCTCCACCAACGCCGATGACGGGCGCCGACCGGATGTCGGACCAGCAATCGGCATCTTCTCGTGACGTCCCCGGTCCGTGCCGAGCACCTCGCCGAAGTCGCCGCAACCGCTGCCCGCCCCGGCCGCGAGTACTGCCGGTCGCTTGCCGAGGTCACCGACGACTGGGTGGTGGCGATCTTCGACGAGGCGCTCGGTCGGCTCGGAGTGCCCGCTGGCCGGGTGGCGCTGCTGGCGATCGGCGGGTACGGACGCGGAGAACTCGCCCCTCAGAGCGATCTCGATCTGCTGCTGGTCCACGATGTCAAGCCCAAGAAGGTCGCCAAGGAGATCGAGCCGTTCGCCAGCGCGATCTGGTATCCGCTCTGGGACTCGGGGGTGAAGCTCGGTCACGCCGTGCGCCGCATCGACGAGCAACTCGAGCTCGCGGCGACCGATCTCGACTCGGCAACGGCGATCGTCACGGCGCGTCCGCTCGCCGGCGACGACGAACTGGCCGGGCGGATCGTCGAGCAGGGTTTGGCGCTGTGGCGCCGCAATCGTGTCCGTCACCTGGCCGAACTGCGACAGCGTGTTCGCGTGCGTCAGGAGTCGGCAGGCGATGTGGCCTACCGACTCGAGCCCGATCTGAAGGACGGTCACGGTGGGCTGCGCGACGTGCAGTCGTTGTGGTGGGCCGAATCTGCGGGACTGCAACTCATCGCCGAGGACGTGATCGAACTCGGCCGCTCCTACGACGTGCTCATGCGGGCCCGGGTCGCGCTGCACTTGTCGACCGGACGCGCCGGTGACGTGCTTCGGTTGGAGGATCAGGATGCGGCGGCCGATGTCGGCGGATGGGGCGATGCCGACGACTTGATGGCCGACGTCGCAGCGGCGGGGCGTGCCATCGCTTGGCTGTGCGACGAGAACTGGGGCCGCGCAGTCGAGTCGGTGGCGGTCGTGCCCGATCGGGCGGTTGCGCCCGGCGTGATCCTGCGTGGCGGGGAGATCACGTTGGCAGCGGACGCCGATCCGGCCGCCGACGCGACGCTGGTGTTGCAGACCGCAGTCGCTGCGGCCCGACACGACTGCCGAATCGACCGGGAGACGCTCGACCGGTTGCACGACGACGTCGAGGGGTGGCCGGGCACGTGGCCCGTGGGCGCAACCGACGACCTCATTGCCTTGCTCCTCGAAGGCCACCGGGCGATCCCGGTGCTGGAGTCGCTCGACCAGCGTGATCTCATTGCCCGCCTGCTGCCCGAGTGGGCGCCGGTGCGATCTCGACCGCAGCGCAACGCGTATCACCGCTTCACCGTCGATCGTCACCTCTGGGAGGCGGCCGCCAATGCAGCTGCACTCGTCCACCGCGTCACGCGTCCCGACGTGCTCGTACTCGGGGCACTGTTGCACGATCTCGGCAAGGGGTACCCGGGTGACCACACCGATGTCGGGATGGAGCTGGTTCGCACGGTCGGGCCCAAGCTCGGTCTCGTTCCCGCTGACGTCGAGATCTTGGTGACGATGGTCGAGCAGCACCTGCTGCTCCCCGACGTCGCGATGCGCCGCGACCTCACCGATCCGGCCACGATCGAGCAAGTGGCGGTGGCCGTCGGCACGGTGGAGGTGCTCGACCTGCTCCATGCCCTCACCGAGGCCGACTCGTTGGCCACCGGACCGTCCGCGTGGGGTGATTGGAAGGAAGGGTTGGTGACCGAACTCGTCGCCCGGGTCCGTCACGTGCTCGGTGGAGGCGATGTGGCGGAGGTGACGTGGCGGCTCTTTCCGGACGCCGAGACGCTTGCCGTGATGGCCGGTGGGGAGGTGCACATCTCTCGTACCGACGACGTGATCACCGTGGTGAGCCCGGATGCGTCGGGAACGTTCAGTCGGATCGCCGGGGTGTTGTCGCTGCACGGACTCGACGTCGTGAGCGCCCAGGCGCATTCCGACGAGGGTGGCATGGCCGCATCGCAGTTCCGCATCGTCGTCCCGGAAGGCGGTCTGAACTGGCGTGGCGTCAAGGCCGACTTGAGCCGTGCGCTGGAACACCGGCTGGCGATCGAAGCTCGTCTGGCCGACCGGGCGGCCACGTACCGCCGTCGCCGTCGCACCCAGGCGGCGGCGCCCGGGCCGCCGTCGGTGGTGTTCGACGACGACGCATCGAGCAATGCCACCGTGATCGTCGTGCGCGCCGTCACCAAGATCGGCATCCTCCACCGAATCTCGAAGGCCCTCGGTGAACTTGGCCTCGACATCCGCCATGCCACCGTGCAGACCATGGGAATGGAGGTGGTCGACACGTTCTACGTGCGCGCCGACGGCAAGCTGGTGACCGACAGCGCCTACCGCAAGGAGATCCTGCGGGCGTTGCTCCACGCGGTGACGTGAAGCTCGTTGCCCTAACGTGTTCGACGTGACGGCGAATGCGCGTGATCTGGCCAGATGGAGCGAGTCGTTGGCGGCGATCGCACGCACCGGTATGGGTTTCACCGAGAACCTGTACGAGCGTGAGCGGTACGAGGAGGTACTCCACGTCGCAGCCGACATCAAGGCCGCTGCGCAGGAACTCGATCAGGCTCGCGACCTCCGCGACGACGCGATTGCCGTCCAGCGCGAGACCGACCATTTCGTGCAGGAATGGTTGGAGTCGATCGGCGAAGGCGTGCCTGGATACGTCACGCCGAAGGTTGCCGTCGGGGCGATCGTCGGCAACGACGCCGGCGAGATCCTGTTGGTCCAGCGCAAGGACTCGGGTGTCTGGCTGTATCCCACCGGATGGGCCGACGTGGGTTACTCGCCCGCAGAGGTCGCGGTGAAAGAAGTGAGCGAGGAGACGGGGATCGAGTGCGAGCCGCTGCGGCTGCTCGGTGTGGTCGATGGTCAACGGATGGGTTTCAGCCGATTCGGGATGTACATGCTGCTGTTCCACTGTCGGCCGACCGGCGGCGAGTTGACGCCTCATCCGCTCGAGACCGCCGATGTGGGCTGGTTCGCCGCTGACGCGTTGCCCGAACCGACGGCCGGCGCTCAATGGTGGGGCACGATGGCGTTCGAGGCGATCGGCGGTGTCGAGTCACCGGCCACGTTCGACTCGGTCCGTTCGCCCGTCTGGCGCACCGACCCGAAATGACCTGAGGGTCAGGGCCCTCAGTTTCATCTCAGTCGTGATCGCGGTCGCGCAGGAACTGCTCGACTTCTTCGACCAGTGCGTCGGGGTCGAGCGGTGCAGCTGACGAGAGGTCGTCGCTGTCGTCGGCTTCGTCGTCGGTGATTCGTTCGAGACGTGACAGATACTCGATCATGTCGTCGTCGTCGCCGATCATCGCCGCCACCTGAGCGTCGTAGGCGGCGGCATCGCGAGCGAGTTGGGTGAGCGGCGCCGGCGTTCCGATCATCGAACACGCTCGTTCGACCAGCGCCATCGCGGCCTTCGGCGACGGGATCTGCGAGGCGTAGCCGGGCACGGCCGCCCAGAGAGATGCCGTTGCCATCCCCGTGTGATGGAGGGCTTCGTGGAGCACACCCACGATGCCGGTCGGGCCCTCGTATTGCGAGCGACGCAGCTCGAACCGCTCGATCAGGGCATCGTCGGTGGCAGTGCCGATCAACGGGACGGGCCGTGAGTGCGGGACGTCGGCGAGGAGCGCACCGAGTGAGATCGCCATCGTGGTGTCGAACGCGTCGGCGATGCCCTCGATCTGGTCGCAGAACAGTCGCCAGCGCAACGCCGGTTCGGGGCCGAGAACGAGGATCACGTCGCCGCCCGGCAGCGATGCCGACCAGACGCCGACGGTGGGCCACACGATCGTACGGTGATGCAACTCGTCGAGGCGGACGTGGGGGCGCACCGTGGCGAAATCGGTGAACGCTTCCGGATCGATCTCGGCGAGCGCCTCGGCACCCCACGCATCGATCATGGTGCGTAAAGCGATCGACGCCGAGTCCCCGGCGTCGTTCCAGCCGGTGAAGGCAGCGACGAGCACCGGACGGTTGAGGTTCGGTTCCGCCAGCCAACGGACGTGCTCGGTTCCCACGGGCTCAACGCTACCGGCGGCAGGCACTAGCGTCCGAGGGAGTGAGTGAGCAGACATTTTCAGAAGTCGACGGGGCCGAGCCGCACGACAGCGGCACCGTGGTGGTCGCGGTGCACACCGTCGACGACGAACTCGTCGAGGCGCTCCACCGCCTGATTCTGCAGCTGACGTCGTCGTCGCCTCCGCCGTCTCGCGATCATCTGGTCGGGTTGGTCGACAGCGACGACATCGCATTGTTCGTCGCTCGTGTCGACGGGCGGATCCTCGGCAGCCTGACGCTTGCGTGCTACCGGATCCCCACCGGGACGAAGGCGTGGATCGAAGATGTCGTGGTCGACGCCGACGCCCGCGGACAGGGCCTCGGTGAGTTGCTCACCGCGGCGGCGATCAAGGAAGCCCGCTCGCGGGGCGCAAAGGACGTCAGCCTGACGAGCCGACCCTCTCGTGAGGCGGCCAATCGCCTGTATCGCCGCATGGGATTCGAGCCTCGCGAGACCAACGTCTACCGCTACACGCTCTGACCAACCGATGTTTGCGTGAGAAATTCGGTGGGGCGGCTCACCCGGAATGCAACCCAAACGGGTTGAACACGGCGGCGACGTTCAGGCCCGGGCGCGTTGGAGGTCTTCGGCGGCCTGGCGGACTTGCCAGTCACGGTCGACCAGCGCCCGCTCGATCGCCGCATCGACCTGCTCATCGTCGAACGGGGCGAGCGCCAGCACTGCGCGCCGACGCACCGCCGGCTTGTCGTCGCACGCAGAGATGATCGCCGCGAGCCCACGTTCGTCACCGATGGCCCCGAGCGCAGCGACGGCAGATTCTCGTACCAACGGCTCGACGGAGGTTGCGGCAAGTTCGATGAGTCGTTCGACGATTGCGCTGCGATTCGATTCATGTTCGCCGCATGCCCACGCCGCAACCTCGACCACACGATCATCGGAGTCGTGGAGGCCGACGAGCAGGTCGATCGATCGATGCGAGGCCGCCAGTTCCGCCGCCCGTCGGCGCACGGCCACGTCCGGATCGCGCAGCGCCGATGCCAGTGTGTCGTCGTCGAGTTCGCTGAGCCGTTCGAGTGCACCGAGTGCGATGGCTCGCACCGCCGGGTCGGCGGACCGCCATCCGAGCCGAGCGGTGTCGACGTCGCCGGTGTGCCCGGCAACGGCGACGTCGCGAGGCCCGGGCGTGCTCACTGCTTCAACAAGTCGGTGAGCGTGATCACGAGGAGTGCACTGCCGAACGCGATGACGACGGCGAGCACCGCGCCAATCGCGATGGCGATGGTCGAACTTGCGACAGCCGCCCACAGCCGACGCAACACACCAGCGCGCTTGTACAGCGACGTGGTGGTCTCGGCGATGGGGACCGGGTCCCACTGACGGCGGAGAATCGGTTCGCCGCGTGGTGTTCTCACCGTTGCTCTGGCATTCTTGCGCCACCCCGCCAGGACGAGCGCGAGTATCGCAAGTCCGGCCATCCAGGCAGCCTGAGTGGTGAGATCCGTGACCGACACAACAGAGACCATGGTACCGAGCGAGTCGAAATCGGACGCGTCGGTGCTGACAGAGCCCCGCACTCGGTGGTGGGCCTGGGCGGCAGCGGTGATCGGACTGTTGGTGCTCGCCGTGATCGGTGTCGCCTCGCTGCTCCCCTCGACGTTGGTGTCGGACAAGGAGAATCGGCGCACCGGTGAGATCGAGCCCACGCCGTACGCGTTGACCCCGGCGTCGGCCGACACGGTGAACGATCGCATCGTCTTCGGTGATCTGCCGGACGGCGTCGAGCGTTTCGACACCACGAACGACATTCACTTCGTGACGGTGACCTCTCCGAACCAGTCGGTGCTCTCGTGGTTCGCCGGTCGCAACGATCCAGCGATCGAGTTCCTGACCGACGAGGACAAGTTCGGTGTGCGCACGGCGAACCAGCGGCGCGAGTTCAACCTGCAGATGATGCGCACCGCCGAGCAGGAGGCCCAGTACGTGGCGCTCACCACGCTCGGCTTCGATGTCGGCATCACGCCGGGTGAGGTGATCGTCCAGGACGTGATCTGCAAGACGCCGGGCGATGACGGCGAGTGTGACGAGTTCTTCCCGTCGGACGAGCAGATCGACCCGGCCGATCGGATTCTCGAAGCTGACGGCGTCGCCCTCGATTCGGTCGACGACCTCAGCGCCGTCCTCGCCGACAAGCAGCCGGGTGACACCGTCGATCTGCGCATCGACCGTCCGGGCGACGGCAAGCAAGAGGTCACCGTCGAGCTGTCGGCATCACCCGATGATCCCGATCGCACGATCATCGGATTCGTCCCGTTCGACACCGCCGCGATCACGTTGCCGTTCGAGGTCGACATCCAGACCGACGACATCGGTGGACCGTCGGCGGGTCTGGCGTTCACCTTGACGATGATCGATGAGTTGTCGCCCGGAAATCTCACCGGCGTCCAGGACGTGGCCGTGACCGGAACGATCGCCCTCGACGGTTCGGTCGGAGCGATCGGCGGTCTGACGCAGAAGGTGTCCACCGTTCACCAGAACGGGATCAGGGTGTTCCTGGTGCCGGCGTCGCAGGCCGAACTCGACGATCCCGAACGCCTCCAGCGACTGAAGGACGCCGGACGCGGCGAGGTCGAGATCATCCCGGTTGCCACCCTCGACGAGGCGCTCGCTGCACTCGAGGCGCTCGGTGGCGACCCGCTCGTGACCGTGTCCTGACTGCGTCCTGATTCGGCTCCGGATGCCCGACTCACCGATTGCCACCATCTGACACCGCCGGTTGCGTAGCGTTGCGCCATGGCCATGTCCTTCGTCCGCCCCGATCCGTCGTCTCCGGCGTGGGTTGCCGACGCAGCATTCGGCACCAGTCGCCGAGGCTTCGACCAGGGAGAGGTCCGCGAGTTCCTCCGAACGGTCGCCGCCGAACTCGGTCGCCTTCAGGAACGCGAGCGATTCCTCGAGCGCGAGTTGCGCACCGCGAAGTCGAACCCTGATCTCGAGTCGGTGGAGTTGGACGAGGAGACGATCACCCGGTTGCTCGGTGAGGAGACCGCCCGGGTCTTGACCACGGCGCGCGAAAGTGCCGCACAGATTCGTCAGAAGGCCGAGCAAAGCGCTGCGCAGCTGCTGAGTGAGGCGGGCGACGAGTCCGCCCGGATGCGCGAGGATGCCGAGGTCGAGGCGTCGCGCCGGCGCACGGATGCAGCGTCGGACGCCGAGGCCGAGCTGTCGATGGCCAAGCAGCAGGGACGCGAGATGGTCAACGAGGCTCGCGCCTACCGCGAGCGCGTGTTGAGCGAGCTTGCGCGCCGTCGTGAGCTCGCACGTGAGCAGATCGAGCAGTTGCTGATCGGCCGCGATCGCCTGATGCAGTCGTTCGAACACGCCCGTTTGGTGGCCGTCGACGTGGTCGCCGAGTTGCAACCGCTCGGCGAACCGGATGAGTACGTCAACTTGTCACCGACGACCGGCCCGGTGCCGATGATGCTGCCGAACAGCCCGCGTCCGTCCGAGTTCCCGGAGGAACACACCGAAGACATCGAAGACATCTCCGGGACCGATGCCGGGACCGGCCCATCCGATCGGCCGGCCGACGACAACGACACCGAGGCCGTGGTCAGTGATGCTGCGGATACCGACGATGAAGAACTCGACGTGACGGTGGATGTCACCGAGATGATCGACGACGACGCCGCCGACAGCGAGGGGATCGACCCGAACGCGGGGGCGGTCGACGCTGAAGTCGACCACGTTGCCGACGACGTGGCCGGCGAGGTCGAGCAGACGGTCGAGGTTCGCGACGACGTGGTGGTCGATCTGTTCGCCCGCCTGCGCGCCGATGCCTCGCTCACTGCAGTCGACGATCCAGCCGACGTCATGGTCGATCCGGTCGACGCGCCGGAGGCGATCGCGCATCTCAGTTCCGTGCCGGAACCGGCCCCGCAATCGAGCGGAGCGACCGGCGGAGCACCGACAGCCGGAGCGGACGCCCCGAGCGACGAGTACGAGGTGGGGGAGGTGACACCGTTCGATCAGCGCGACATCGACATCACGCCGCTGATCGTCGCAAGCGCCAAGAAGCTCAAGCGGGTGCTCGCCGACGAACAGAACGAGGTCCTCGACGGGCTGCGTCGTCGCGAACCGGTACGCATGCTCGGCGATCTGCTGCCGGAGCCGGCAGAACATCTCGATCGGTATCGGGTCGCGATCATCGACGACCTGCTCGCCGCAGCGAATGCCGGGGCGTCGCTGGTGACTCCCGGTCGGGTGGCGCGTCTCAAGAAGGCCGACGCCGCCAAGGCCGCTGGCGCCGGCGAGGCCGTTCTCGGCGAGTGGCTGATCGTGCCGTTGCGCGAGCGTCTCGATCGATGCGTGATCGACGGTGACGGTGACAATGCCGCCATCGCCAAGCGGGTTCGAGCGGTCTATCGGGAATGGAAGACCCAGCACATCGACGAGCAACTCGACGACGTGATCTGCGCCGCTCACGGACAGGGCGTCTTCTCGGCGATCGGGCAGGGCACCGCCGTCGAGTGGGTGGCTGACCCGTCGCGTCATGCCTGCGCCGACTGCGACGACAACACCCTCGGCGGAGCGGTCGCAGCCGGTGAGGTGTTTCCCACCGGCCAGTTCTTTCCGCCCGCTCACCTCGGGTGCCGATGTCTCTTGCTGCCGACTGAGCGTTAGTCTCAGCGCCAATGCGGCGCTCATCTGACCTGTCGGTCGACCGTCCACGTCGGCGGTTCAGCGGGCGCGGGATCCTGATCGGGACCGGTGCGCTGTTCCTGTTCGTGCTCATCTTCGGGCGCGCCATCGCTCGGTTCTACGTCGACTTCCTCTGGCACGATGCCCTCGGCCGCAGCGATGTGTTCTGGGGGGTGCTGCAGGCGAAGCTCAGCCTGTTCGGCGCCTTCTTCCTGGCCTTCGCGCTGATCGCAGGTCTCAACTTGTTCATCGCGGATCGAGCCGCGCCTACCACCTTCCCCGCCAACGTGCATCCGTACGTCGAGCGGTTCCACGAACTGTTCGGTCAACGGCTGCGGGTGGTGCGCTACGGCATCGCCCTGTTGTTCGCTCTGTTGTTGGCGCTGCCGGCGGTCGCGCTCTGGCAGGACTGGTTGCTGTTCCGTAATGCCCGCGACTTCGGCATCGCCGACGCTCAGTTCAACGCCGACATCGGTTTCTACCTGTTCCAACTGCCGTTCTTGTCGTTCGTGTTGAACTGGCTCTTTGCTGCGCTGATCGTGATCCTTCTGCTGACTGCGGCGGCGCACATCCTCAACGGCGGCGTGGTGTTCGTGTCGCCCGTCCCTGTGGTGCGCCAGTCGACCAAGGCGCATCTCGCGGTGCTGCTCGCCGTGCTCGCCGTCGTGAAGGCGGGTGACTACTGGCTGGATCGCTACAACGTCACCAACAGCCAGACCGGCATCGTGCAAGGCGCGACGTACTCGGTGGTGAACGCACAGTTGCCGGCGATCATGCTGTTGATCCTCATCGCGCTGCTCACCGCAGGGCTGTACCTGTCGGTAGTGCGCACCGGCTCGTTCAAGATGCCGCTGATCGCATCGGCGCTGTGGCTGGTCGTCGCACTGGTCGGCGGCGTGATCTATCCGGCTGTCGTGCAGGCGCTGGTGGTCAACCCCAACCAGCAGGAACGTGAGCAGGAGTACATCGCTCGTAACGTCGATGCCACCCGCGAGGCCTTGAACCTCACCGACGTCGACGCCCGCACCGTCGACTTCGGGTCGCTGTCTGTCGCCGAAGTGGAAGACGATCTCGCTCCACTCGACAACGTGCGATTGCTGAATCCGACGCAGATGGTCAACCGGTTCAAGGTCGACCGCGGTGAGGTCGCCGGTCTGACCATCGACGACCTCGACGTCGACCGCTACGTGCTCGACGACTCCGTCGACGCGCAACCCGAACAGGTGCTCGTCGCCGCTCGCGAACTCCAGCTCAGTGGCGTCACCAACACGGGCTGGCAGGGTCTGCACCTCATCAACACACGCGGTTGCGGCCTGGTGCTGGCACCCACGGGGCGGGTACTCGAGAGTCAGCGTCCCGACTACCGCACGGTGGAACTGGAACGGCCCGAGTTGTACTTCAGCCCCATCCTCACCGGCTACGCGATCGCCAACACGAGTTCGACCGAGCGTGAGTGCTCCGAGCCGCATCAGTACGAGGGCACGTTGGGTGTCGAGATGAGCTCCTTCACGCGGCGGGCGGCGTTCGCTCTGGCGTTCCTCGACTACAACGTGATCGGGTTCGGGGGCATCCAGGACGACTCGCAGATGCTGTGGGTTCGGGGCATCAACGATCGGCTTCAGAAGCTCGCACCCTTCCTGTCCTACGACGCCGACCCGTATCCGGTGGCGGTCGACGGCCGCACCGTCTGGGTGACCGACGCGTACACGACCTCGTCTCACTATCCCTACGGCCAGCGCATCGGTAACGTGCAGCGCTCGCCCGAATCGGGTCTCGACAACACCGACAACTACGTACGCAACAGCGTCAAGGCGGTCGTCGACGCCTACACCGGCGATGTCACCTTCTACGTCGTCGACGAGCAGGATCCGATCCTGCAGGCATGGCGCGGAGCGTTCCCCGATCTGTTCACGCCGTTGTCGGAGATGCCAGTGGAGCTGCAGGACAACCTGCGGTATCCCGAGGACCTGTTCCGCATCCAGACCGACGTGTATTCCAAGTACCGCATCGCGCCCGATCAGTTCTTCCAGCGTGTCGGCGCATGGTCGGTGGCGCAGGCGCCGGGCACCCAGCCGTCGCAGGTCGCAGCACCGGGGGCAGGGGCTCCTGCCGATGGCACGCAGACTGCGGCACAGAGCACGTTCGCCGACGAGTCGAACACCAACCGCTTCATTCCGTACTACACGATGCTCGACACATCGTTGCCTGGTGAGCCTGCGAACGAGGACTTCGTGATTCTCAGACCGTTCGTCCCGTTCTCGACCAACGACGCGCGAACCGAGCTGCAGGCCTACATGACGGCGTCGAGTGCCCCAGAGACGTACGGGAAGCTCACCAGCTACACCGTCGAAGAGGTCGGCAACCGTCTGCCCGATGGTCCACTGCGGGTGGCGAGCCAGGCCGAGTCGACCGAGGAGATCTCTCGCCGGATCTCGCTCGACAACGTCGGTGGCGGTGGCACCGAAGTGAGTTTCGGCGACCTGCAGTTGATCCCGGTCGCCCAAGGCCTGGTGTGGGTGCGTCCGTACTACGTGTCGGTGCCGCAGAACTCCGCTGAGGTCACCTCGGTGACCGAGTATCGCGGCGTCCTCGTGTCGTACAACGACCGCGCCGTGCTCGAAGACACCGTCAGTGATGCCCTCATCTCGCTCTTCCCGGGCTTCGAGGGCAGCATCGACGAGACGATCGACGAGCCGACCGAACCTGACGCCGGGGGTGGCGGAGAGGATCCTTCGACGACGCCGCCCGATCCTGACACCGGTGTCTCGGGAGACGACCCCGTCGCATTGCTCGAACAGGCCGATCAGGCGTTCGCCGAAGCCGACGCAGCCCTGGCTGACGGCGACTTGGGCCTGTACCAGAGCAAGATCGCCGACGCCCGCCAGTTGATCGACGACGCATTCGCCCTGCTCGACCAACCCTGATCGTCTCCTGCTTGGCGTCGGACGCCTGCGTCGAATCCGTGTGTCAGACCGTGCCGGGGCGGCGCACTCGCTCGGCCAACTCCGCGAGGTCGGCGCGAAATCGAATCTCGTAGCGGGCCTGTTCGGCGGCGAGTCGCTCGGTGGCGTCGAGCACGTCGTCGATCGCAACGTCGAGCCGTTCGGTGATGCGCGCTTCGAGTGCGGCGGCGTCGACGGCATCGGTGGGGTGGCCGTCGAGAGGATCGAGGTTGCGTCGGTTGAGTTCGTCGATGTCGTTGCTCAGTTCGGTGAGCTGGTTGGCCAGTTCCATTGACACGCTGGTGATTCGGGCGTCGATCGATGACGTGTGCTGCGCCAGTTCGGCGAGCGCTTCGCGGAGTTCGTCGACGCGATCGGCCGTCTCCGCTCCGGGCGCCGTCGTCGGCAACGGTGGAGGCGGCGTCGTCGGTGAGAACTTCGCGGCGGAGACATCGAACGACTCGAGGCGTTGGTTGATGGCGTCGAGTTCGGAACTGAGTGTCTCGAACCCTGCGAGCCGTTGGTCGATCTCGTCGGCCTTGGTGTCGGCCAGTTGCATCCGCTCGTCGATCGCCAGAAGCCGACGGTTCGTCTCGGCGTTCGACGACCCCAACGCGACGAGCTGCTCGCCCACTCCCGCGACGCCCTGGTCGAGTGAGCGGAGTCGGAGGTCGAGTCTTTCGTTCGTCTTGTCGAGCGTGGCAATGCGGGCCTCGAGGGTGGCACGCTCGTCTCGTACTTCGTCGAGTTGTGCCCGAATGGCATCGATGTGGGCTCGCTGTGCCTGCTCGGCTTCGGCGGCCGCCTGTTTCTTCTTGCTGTTGAACAACGGATTGTCCTCGTTCGTCTGGGCGTGCCCGAACGGTACTTGACTACGGTGAGCCGATCATGGCTCCTCACGTCCCGCACCAGATCCACTTGTCCGAATCAGAGATGCCGACCCAGTGGTACAACGTGGTCGCCGATCTCCCCACGCCGCCACCTCCGGCGCTGCATCCCGGAACCCATCAGCCGGCTGGCCCCGACGACTTCGCGCCGCTGTTCCCGATGGCACTGATCGAGCAGGAAGTCACGACCGAGCGCTACATCGACATCCCCGGTGGCGTGCTCGACGTGTATCGCCTGTGGCGCCCGAGCCCGCTGTTCCGGGCGCATCGTCTCGAGGCGTTGCTCGACACCCCGGCGCGCATCTATTACAAGTACGAAGGCGTCAGTCCGGCCGGATCGCACAAGCCGAACACCGCGGTGCCGCAGGCGTACTACAACCATCAAGAGGGCATCACGAAGCTGACGACCGAAACGGGCGCCGGCCAGTGGGGCACGGCGCTGGCATTCGCAACGGCGCAGTACGGGATGGAGTGCGAGATCTGGCAGGTCGCCGCCTCGTACCGGCAGAAGCCGCATCGCAAGACGATGATGGAGATCTGGGGTGCCACGCTGCATTCGAGCCCATCGGAGCTCACCGAGTTCGGACGGTCGCTGCTCGCCCAGGATCCCGACCATCCGGGATCGCTCGGGATCGCCATCTCCGAAGCGGTTGCGATGTGCGTCGCCGATCCGAACGCCCGGTACGCGCTGGGGTCGGTGCTCAATCACGTGCTGATGCACCAGACGATCATCGGCGAAGAGGCACTGCTGCAGTTGGCGATGGTCGACGAGGTGCCCGATGTCCTCGTGGGCTGCACCGGCGGCGGGTCGAATTTCGGCGGCTTGTCGTTCCCGTTCCTGCGCGAGAAACTGGCCGGCCGCATGAACCCGACCATCCGGTGCGTCGAGCCGGCGGCGTGTCCGACACTCACGAAGGGCGAGTACCGCTACGACTTCGGTGACACCGCCGGGATGACGCCGCTGATGAAGATGCACACGCTCGGCCATACGTTCATCCCCGAGCCGATCCACGCGGGTGGCCTGCGCTATCACGGCATGAGCCCACTGGTGTCGCACCTCTACGAGACCGGAATGGTCGAGGCGATCGCCATCCCGCAGCGCGAGTGCTTCGCCGGGGCGCTGCAGTTTGCTCGCACCGAAGGGATCGTGCCGGCGCCCGAGCCGACGCACGCGATTGCAGCGGCGATCCGCGAGGCGCTGGCGTGCAAGGAGTCGGGCGAGGAGAAGGTGATCCTGACCGCACTGTGCGGGCACGGTCACCTCGATCTGGCGAGCTACGAGTCGTACCTGTCGGGCAACATGGTCGACTACGACCTGCCCGACTCGGTGATCGCCGACGCCATGCAGTCGGTCCCGGTCATCGCCTGACCCCCCCTCCGTTTGGGTGACAGTCTGGGTGGCCCGCCCCACCCGAATCCGCACACAAACGTGGGTTTCGGTGGGTCTCAGAGGGTGAGTTCGTAGAGGTCCGGTTCTGCCGACGAGGCACGGAAACCGACGCGCTCGAGGTACTTGCGGTGGGTGTCGGTCGTTCCGGCGCTGCGGAGGCCGACGATTCCGTCGGCGCGGAAGACCCCGGCTCCGGGGCCGTAGAGCCAGTCACCGAGGCGCGAGTCGCGGTACGGCCCGAGCACGTAGTCGAGGTCGATCGTGAGCACGTCGTCGCTTCGACGGCCGATCAGCAGGCCTGCAGGAAGGCCGTCGCGATTGAGGAGCAACGTCACGACGTCATCTCCGGTCGGCAGGTGGAAGTCGGGCTGGAACCGGTGGATGTCGGTCAGGTGGAACGCAACGAAGTCGGCGAGGAACGGTGAATCGGCGCGGATGTGCGAGACGCCCAAGTCGCGTCCGTGTGGACCTCCCGACGAGAACTCCTTGCGGAGGAACCAGACGTTGATCACCGCGATCGCCCCGTTGGTGATCATGATCGGCACGGAATCGATCAGTGTCGCGTACACGAAGAAGGCAATCGACCCGCACAGCGACACTGCCCGCAGTCGCACCACCGAGGTCATGGTGAGCGCCGCCACCACCAGCGCCGAGGCCACGTAGCCCAGCACCTCGACGCCACTCAGTTCGAACACGCCCGCAGGGTAGCCGTGCCACACCACTTCGTTTGGGTTGCGGTTTCGGTGGAGCGGTCCACCGAAAACCTCACGCAAACATGGCTCAGGCCGACGACTGGCTGCGCACCACCACGGCGAGCGCACCGATCACGACGGCCATCCCGACGGCTTGGAGTGCGTTCACCCGTTCCTCGAGCACCACCCAGGCGAGCAGGGCCGAGAAGACTGGGATGAGCAGGGTGAAGGTGGATCCGACCCACAGCGGGATCCGCACGAGCGACCAGTTCATCATGGCGTGGCCGACGAGACCCGACGCCAGCGCCATCGCGACGAGCCAGGCCCAGTTGGTGGCCGACGGCCACGACATGTCCTGGCCGAACACGAACCCGAGCGGCGCACAGATCGCCATCGTCCACAGTGACGTGCCGGCGGTGAACTCGGTTGGTGTCATCGTCTTCTTCGAGTTCTTCGACGTGATGAAGTAGGCGCTCCACGACAGCATTGCCGCAGCGGCGAGGAGGTCGCCACGGATGTCGGTGACCTCGTCTCCGGCCGACGCCGCCACCACGAGCACTGCGCCGCCGAGGGCCACCAGCGACCAGAGCGCATCGCGTGGCCTGATCGTCTCACCCAGGAACCTCGCGGCGATGATGCCGACCACGATTGGTTGCATCGAGCCGATGATCGTGGCGTTGACGATGCTGGTGAGCTTCACCGCCGAGAAGAACAGTGCGATGTCGGCGCCCAAGGCGATGCCGCCCCACATCGAGTCGCGGATCACACGCAGGCGGAACGGGGTGCCGCGCAGGTACATCCACGTGACGAGCATGAGGGCGAAGAACGCGAATCGGTAGAAGCCGATCGCCAGGCTGCCCATGTCGATGTACTTCGCGAGGATCGTGCCGGTCGACCACGCGCACACGGCGATGCCCGCACCGATGAGGCCGTGTGACATGTCGCGTGCGACGGCCTCCGGTGAGCTGGACGCATTCGGGGCGCCGGTCGATGTCGTCGTCACGCGCGCAACGTAGCGCCGCAGCGAGCCCGTGATGCCATCCTGGGCCGATGGCACAGCACCCGACCACCGGCTTCGATCTCGAACAGACCGATCGCCTCCTGAAGACCACCAAGCAGGTACGCAAGCGGCTCGACCTGACGCGCTCGGTTCCCTACGAGGATCTGCTCGAGTGCATCGATGTGGCAAGTCACGCTCCGATGGGTGGGAACCTCGAACGCAACCGGTGGATGATCATCGACGACGTCGATACCAAGGCCAAGATCTCCGAGTACTTCGGAGCGGTTGGGCGTCCGTACCTCGCTGGGAACGCCGAGGTGCGTTCCGACGATCGCAGCGGCAAGGTGATCGATTCTGCGATGTTCCTCGTCGACCACCTGCACGAGGTGCCGGCGCTGGTGCTCTCGATGCGCCTCGACCGTGTGCCCGACGGATCGTCCACCGGCGCCTACGCCGGCTACTACGGCTCGGTGTTGCCGGGCGTGTGGAGCTTTCAGCTCGCAGCCCGGGCCCGCGGGATCGGTTCGGCGTGGACCACGTTCCACCTCGAGCACGAAGCCGAGGTGGCCGAACTGCTCGGCATCCCGGCGTCGGTCACCCAGGTGTGCCTGCTCGCCGTCGGCTACTACACCGGCGACTCGTTCAGCCCCGCCCCCCGACGCCCGGCAAACGACGTCACCTACCTGAACCGGTGGAAGGCCCCCGTCGAGTAACCGACCCGGCTTCTCGTGAACAAGGTGCGCACCTGTGACGCACCTTGTTCACGAGATCGAGGAGCGGGCGGCGCGTTCGCCGAGGAAACGGTCGTAGAGCACGATGATCATCGTCAGCAGGAGCCCGAAGAACAGCACGAGCGATCGGTTGACGTCGTTGCCGAGCAGAGCGATGTAGAGCCCGATCACCGCGCTGTTGACCGCTGCGAGCACGATGAACTCCACGCCGATCGACGACCATTCGATACCGCGGCGGGCGAGCAACTCGCTGACCCCGACGCTGGCGGCGATGATCAACGCGGTGCCGATCACGATCCGGTAGATCGGGGTGTCGACGTTCAGCACGCTGGTGTAGATCGCTGCGATCAACCCGACGAGTAGCAGCTTCTCGGCGAATGGCGGAGCGATCCAGAGCGGAGCCTGCAGACGATCGGGGAGGTCGAGATGCGGAGTCGGCTTGTCGACGTCGACGCGGAACGACCAGTCGCGAACCGGAGCTTTGCGCAACCCCCACACCGCAGCGGCCGCCAGCGCAGCGATTGCGACGACGAGCGCGATCGTCACCGCTGGCCGGTTACTCACGGCGGTGCTCCATGAGTCAGTGCCGTCCACTCCGAACACGGTCTCCTTCATGAAGTCGGTGAAGTCGTTCTGGGCGATGTGGATCCACCATTCCTGGGGGAACTTGACGAAGATCCAGATGAATGCGGCGAGCCCGATGACTGTCCGGTCGGTGAGGCGCCGCGGGTCCCATTGCGTTCCGATGGCGACATATGCGATGAAGAAGTATTCGAAGGTGTTCGGGAACACGAACAGGAGCCACCGCTCTTGGAGCACCTCGAACAGCCAGACCCCGAACAGGCGGTAGTACCACAGGAAGCGTGCGACGTTGATGGCCGTCGTGTTGGTCCAATTGCGGTAGACGGCAAGGAACGCGATGGTGAGGTAGAAGATGTCGAGGGCTTTGTCGTAGTTCTGGTAGCCGGCGAGATTGAGGTCGGTGAACTGCTGGAAGATGGTCTGGTCGGCCGCGTCGAGGACGAGGGCGGCGATGATCGCCGGGAGTGGGAACCGTGGAATGAAGAGCGGGACGATGAACCGAAGTGCGAGCACCACGAGGAACACCGCAATGTCCGAGTTGTCGCCACCCATCGGCGCACATTAGGCGTCGGGTGTGTCGAACTTGCGATCCCTCATGACCGACGTGCGGGTGAGAGCGCCGGCGAGGTGGACCACCACCTCCTCGTGGCGTTGTTGATCAGCCGGGTGTGGCGCTGATCCGTTCGGGCGAGGCGGTCGACATCGTGCGCAACCAGCTATCGGCGATCGCGGACCACTACGGGGCTCACCACGTCGACATCCTGGTGTTCCCGACGGCGCTGATGGTGCAGGCCGGCGATGGCGAATCGGCCCTCGACCCTCGTTCGGCGTTCTGGCTACTCGTGCCCGGCGCCGCTGGCTTGATCGGAGTCACAGCGATCGTCGGGACGAATTCGCGACTCGCCCCAGCCGACTTCACGGCAACGATGGTGACCGTGCTGGCGATCGCGCTCGGCGTGTTGATCGGCACCGCAGCGGTGCGGGCCGGCGTCGAGGTTCGCAGTCGAGCGATATCGGTGGCATCGAACGCCCGGTTCATCGACCGGGGCTGATCACAGCCGGAGTCGAGCGTTGTGATCAGTCGCCGGGAGGCGTATTGTGATGCTCCACCACGACGCGGGGTGGAGCAGTTCGGTAGCTCGTCGGGCTCATAACCCGAAGGTCGCAGGTTCAAATCCTGCCCCCGCCACTACGAAAGCCCTGGTAGATCGCAAGATCCGCCAGGGCTTTCTTGTTCCCGCAAGCAATCTTCTAACGATTCTTCTAACGAGTCGTTAGAAGCCGGGTGCGCGAAATCGCGATTCCCGAGGGGTTTTGCGATAGCCGGGTCGGCTCAGTTCCAGACCTTAGCCGACCCGGCGTCGAAGAACCGTACGTTCAGTGGCTTGGTTGTACTAGAGTCGCTGAACGTACGGTTCTTGGAAGACGGGGAGGCGTAAGTCATGAAATGAGCCGAACCGGCTCAAGCAAAAACCCACCGGGATAGCGAATTAGGGCAACCGGCTTATAACGTAAAGTTAGAAGAAT
>JANPKU010000057.1:0-25463 GCA_031426215.1 Actinomycetes bacterium | reverse complement strand
ACAACCTCTCCCGCAAGGTCCGAGTGCAACTGCTCAGTGGCTGCGACGTACATCGCGTCGTACGGCGACATGTGTGGCGGAGCTCCCAGATCCGGACCACCATCGAAGTGGTCGCACCACACTCGTGAATTCGGCTCGCGCGGAGTCGACTAGGGTCGAGATTCGCGGGCATCTCGACTCAACGTTGCGTGACCCTGATGTCCGTGTGGGTCACGAATGGGGGAACGCCATGACCGCATACGACGTACACAACGATTCCAGCGGGATGGACCGCCGGGGCTTCATCCGCCGATCGGCGATCGCAGCCGCCGGCGGGGCCGTGCTCGCCGGACCGTTCCAGGGATTCCTGGGCGCCGCGACGGCGTCAGCCGCCAAACCGGGCGCCGTCGACTACGGCCCGTTGATCGGCGTTCCCGACGCCCGCGACGGCGTGGTGCGCCTCGAACTGCCAGAGGGGTTCAACTACCGCTCGTTCCAGATGGCCGGCAGCTCGATGGCGTCTTCGGCCGGCACCGTGCCCGGGCGGCACGACGGGATGGCCGCCTTCCCCGGACCTCGGGCCAACCAGTACCGCCTGGTCCGCAACCACGAGATCAACAATCCCGGCACACCGATCGGTCCGGGCCCAGCGTACGACATCAAGGCGCAGGGGGGCTGCATCTCTGTGGTCGTCGATCGCCACGGCAAGGTGGCCAGCGACGTGGTGAGCCTCAACGGCACGCAGATGAACTGCGCCGGCGGGGCGATGCCATGGGGCTCGTGGGTTTCGTGCGAGGAGACAGTCAACGGACCCGACGTCTTCGACGATTTCACCCGCAACATCCGGCCCAACACCGCACCTGACGGCGACAGGACATACATCCAGAACGCTCAGCTCAAGCAGCGACACGGCTACATCTTCGAGGTGCCCGCCTACGGCACGTCGAACCTCGCGCCGATCCGCTCGGCAGGCCGATTCGCTCACGAGGCCGCCGTCGCCGATCCGAACACCGGGCAGATCTACATGACCGAGGACAACTTCGGCTTCCCGTCGGGCTTCTACCGGTACGACCCGCCCAACAACCCGGTCTCCGACGGCCACATCGGCGATGGCGGCATGCTGTGGATGCTCGCCGTGTCCGGCACGGCGAACGCCGATCTCTCGGTCGGTCAGACGCCCGGCACGAGCTACAGCGTGATCTGGGTGGAGATCACCGATCCCGATCCGACGTTCCTTATGGTCGGAGGCATTCCGACCGTAACCAACGACGAAGCCATCAGGGCCGTCGGCGACGAAGGCCGACAGGCCGGAGCAGCCACCTTCTCCCGCCTCGAAGGCGCCTACTACGACGCCGGACGCGTCTACTTCGTGTCCACCCAGGGCGGCGCCCAAAATCCGCCCGATAGCGCTCCCTCGGGATTCGGCGACGGTCGCGGACAGGTGTGGGCCTACGACATCGCCTCGTCGACGCTGCATCTCGTCTATGAGTCACCCGCCGCAGCGACGCTTGACCTGCCCGACAACGTCGTGGCCAGTAGGAGCGGCACGTTGCTTCTGTGCGAGGACGGGAGTGGCGACAACTTCCTGCGAGGGCTCACGCCGGACGGGACGATCTTCGACTTCGCCCGCAACGCCGATCCTGCCCAGGCCGGTCAGGAGTTCGCCGGTGCGACGTTCTCTCCCGATTACAAGACGCTGTTCGTCAACATCCAGTCGGGCAGCGGGTACTCGATCGCCATCTGGGGTCCATGGGCACGAGCCGGCTTCGCCTGACGCAGCCGGAAATCGATGCGACGGACGCCGTTACCACATCAGGCACGTCGATCTTTTTTCCAGCGTCTGATCGAGCATCGCCGCGATCGCCCCGCTCGTGATGGTGGGATACTTGCGCCGTGCACCGCTTCGGTGACCTGGCGCCTGCGGCGGGGACAACGCGTGACCAAACCCCTTGGATCGGTCGACAGGCACTGCGTGTTTGGATACACGCATGGCGAGAGTGAACGTGTACCTCCCCGACGACCTGGCGGCCCAGGCCAAACAGGCTCGGCCCAACGTGTCGGCGATCACGCAGGCGACAATTGGCTTTCCGGACTGACCGCACTCGACCCCATCGGCATCGACCACGAGACCGCTGCGCGCTCGGTCGCAAGAGGCCAGGGACGAGTTGTGGGGCGATGCCTGACCCCTGCGCCGTGATCGACGCCTCCGCAATGGTCGACCTGATGTTGCGCACGCCGGTCGCCGACGCCGCTGTGCGGACCAGTCCCTGACGGGATGATGCGACTCACGATCGACCTGCCGAAGGACGTGTTCGAGCAACTCGAAGAGTCGGCGTGGCCATGGCGTGTCGCCCGGCCATCTGGTGGATGCTGCTCTGCTCTTTGCGGCGAGTCACCGATGAGCGCCCAACACAACCCTCTTGCAAACGGGCGGGACCAGCTGCAAAATGCATGCATGCCGGCGATCACCATCCGAGACGTCCCAGCCGACACCCGAGACCTGCTGGCGGAGCGAGCGGCTGCGTCGGGCCGGTCGCTTCAGCAATACCTCCGGGCCGAACTGATCCGACTCGCTGAACGCCCCGACAACCTCGCCATCGTCACCCGGGCGCAGGACCGTGTTCGTCAGGCGGGTGGAGGGTTGAACGGTGAACAGATCCTGGAACTACTCGACGCCGGGCGCGCTGACCGCACGTGACCGCCACCCTCGTCGTCGACGCCTCGTTCGTCATGGCACTGCTGTCCGACAGCGATGATCCCATGACAACGTGGGCGAACGACCTGATCGACGGAGCGGATCTCGTCGCGCCACATCTCATGCCGGTCGAGGTGACCAGCGCCTTACGGAACGCAGAACGCCGAGAGATCCTCACGCCTCGGCAGACTGCGCTCATCCACCAGGATCTGGTCGACCTCGGCGTCGAGCTCTACCCGTTCGAACCCTTCGCGTCACGAGTTTGGGCGCTTCGCCACTCCGTGTCGCCGTACGACGCGTGGTACCTCGCCGTCGCCGAGCGCCTCGAGGCTCCACTCGTCACCCTCGATCGTCGGCTGACCCGAACCGCCGACACCCGATGCGAGTTCACCCTTCCTCCATCGTCGTGACCGCCACGAAGAGTTCGTCGTCCGCCGTCACGGGTCCGATCTTGGCAGGAACGCGACTGCGAATGTCCAGGGCCCAGCCCCATCCACCAGATCAGCTGTGTGATTCAGGCGCCGAGGATGGTGACCGTGCCAGCGTCGCCATCGACGCGCACCATGACACCGTTCGCGATGCGGTGGGTGGCGTCAACCGTGCCGACGACCGCAGGGAAGCCCATCTCGCGACCCTTGATCGCGGCGTGCGACGCGAAGCTCCCGTGGTCCGTCACCGCAGCACCGAGCAACGACAGGAACGCGTTGAACGACTCGCCGGTCGCCGTCGTCACGAGCACGTCACCTTGCTCGATGGTGAGCAGATCGTCGAAGTTCCGAACCAGGCGCGCCCGGCCTTCGTACACCCCGCCGCTCCCGCCGACGCCGACAACGACGTTGGCGTCACCGACCGGAGTCTTGAGTTCGCCCAGGACGCCATCGATGTAGAAGCCGAGCGCCGACATCACCCTCGCCAACGGTGGCGGGAGCTGGTCGACCGGCGGCGGTTCCGGCGGTGGCGGTCCGAGCAGCGGCGGCGCACCCTCTGCGCTGATCGCCTTGCGGTGAGCGACCCGCGCCGACAGCTCGTCAGCGGTGGGCGAGTCCGACCCGCCGAGGACCTCGTCGATCTCGTCGGCTCCGAGGTCGAGGGCGTCGTACATGAAGTTGATGCGACCACGTTCGAACAACCGCCGACCGAGCTCGATCAGGGCCAGTCGCAACAGCCCGGCGGCGCATGTGTCGCTGTACAGACCGCGCTCGTCACGCAACCGGTACACGAGACGCGACTCCGCGAGTAAGTCGTCAAACTCGTCGCGGTGTTCCTCGGGGACGGCGGCGCGCAGCTCGGCGCCGACCGACTCCGACCGCACCATCGCTGCGTCGCGATCGTGGCCGAGG
Organism: Actinomycetes bacterium; assembly: GCA_031426215.1. GTDB lineage: Bacteria > Actinomycetota > Acidimicrobiia > Acidimicrobiales > Ilumatobacteraceae > Sva-07. Next base: position 21,449 of record JANPKU010000057.1, on the reverse strand, counting down.
CCGGCGCGAATCCGGTCGAGAAGGATGTCGGGACGCTCACCGATCGTGGGGTTCGTCAGATCGAATCCGGCGGCCAACCTGAAGCCGCACGCTGCCAGGTATTCCTCGACCGCAGGTACACGACTGCAGAGTTCCGCCAGCCGCTCCTCGGGCGCTGCGTCGCCCTCGAGCAAGGCTCGGGCGTCAGCGTCGGTGTTCACCGCATCGACCACGGGCACAAGCTCCGGCGACACGACGCCGGAGACCGGTGACCACCCGTCGTACACCGCGAACATCGGGACGGGTTCACGCCCGGTCCAGCCGACCGCGTGCAGGATGAAGTCGCCGACTGGCAGCATCGCCATCGAGTTGAAACGGTGGTGTTGGTAGGCCATCTCGGTCAGCCAGGCGGTGCGCTGGTGGAGCTGATCACCCAGCGCGTCGTCGTCGAGCGCGGCGAGGTCGACCTCTGCCAGTTCGCGATGCCTCGCGATCGCAGTCGGCTTGTTCTCGTCGTCCCACCGTCGAAGGGCGTCGCGCCAGATCCGATCTTCGAACGATGCTGCGGCGATCCCCGTGCGGCGTCCGATCTCGGCTCCGAGATGCTCCGGCGACTTCTCTCCGTCCGGACCCGGCGCGTCGAATGGCACGGGCTGCATGTAGGCGAAGCCGTTCACGTAGTGCACGCGCATCTCGTCGAGCAACGAGCCCCACGGCTCCAACGTCTCGGAGAATCCGCGCATCATGCCCGGCGGGTACGCGGACTGCATCAGTTGCGTGACCGCCGCCGGCAGATGCGCGCGATCCTGCATCCACGGACCGGGCCCGGGCGGCGTCCAGTCGAGATTCTGATCGGTCATGTCGACCCCCTCGTGCTCCGCCGGCACCCCATCGATCGGCTGTACGCCTCGCAAGCCGGCGCAGCGAAGATACCACAGCCCGCGACGCCTGCTTCGAGGTCGTCGAGCCGCTGTTCGCGACGATCAGCGCCGGTCCGCGTCAGGCGTTGGTGATACCCGACCGGATCGCGGCGACGACATCGTCGGGGACCTCGGTCATGCCGTGAGCCTGCGCTGCGTGCGTGGCCGCTGCGGCCAACACCTCGTCATCGGTCTCGCCGGTCACGACGCCGTCGCATCCGGACACCACGGTGTTGCATTCGAACTTCTTCACGATCCACTCCTCACGGTTGTCGCCCTCGACGGGCGGGACGGAGGGAGGTCAGCTCGGCCGCGCCATCGCCCTGGCATCGTCGTTGGTCAGTTCCATGTCGTGAACCGACCGGGCGTGCTCCTGCGCGATCGTGACGACTTCGTCCTCGTCCGATGCTCGCAGAACGGTCCCACACGGGCATTCGATGGTGTGTCCGGTCATTACTGGCCTCCCAACGTGGCACGCTACGTATCAGTCATTGGCAAATGATTGGAGCAACCTTGGCACGCGTGTACCTCGCCGGCGGGATCCGAGTGGACGGCCCCGACGGCAGCTTCGTCGACGCCGACCTGCCCGGGAACCAGGGGCGCATCGCGTTCGTCGCCTTGGCGATCGAACGTCGTCCGATTTCCCACGACGAGCTCGCCGAGATCGTGTGGGGCGACCGGCTGCCGAGCCGTTGGAAGGGGTCGCTCGCAGCGGTGGTGTCGAAGATCCGCAGCCTCGTCACCTCGGTCGGTCTCGACGGCCGCGACGTCATCCACTCATCCGGCGGCGCGTACGCGCTGGTGCTCCCCGCGCGATCGTGGGTCGATCTCGAGGAGGCCTTCCTGCAGCTCGACCGTGCCGAGGGTGCGTGGCGTCACGGTGATGCACAGGCGTCCACACGCCACGCCACGGTCGCAGCGAGCATCCTGCGACGACCGGTGCTCGCCGGTGTCGAGTCGTTGTGGGTAGAGGGTGTCCAACAACGTCAAGCCGACACGCTCTTCCGGTCGTACATCACCCTCGCTGTCGCGTGGAACGAGTTGGGCGACCATCAACTCGCGGCAACCATGGCGGAGTCGGCCATCGGGCTCGATCCGCTGCGCGAAGTCGGACACTGCCGCCTGATCGATGCCGAGGTCGCCCGAGGTGATCGTGGCGCTGCGCTTCGGGCGTTCGCCCGATGCGAACGGATCCTCCGCGACGAACTCGGTGTCGAGCCGTCCGCCGAGACCAAGCGGGTCATCGAACGGCTCCGGTGAGGCGCCGCCACCTCGGGTGGAGCCGACCGGCGATCAGCGGACTGCTTGTCTGGGCCTCGGCCGCAGACGTGCGCTCCAACGTTCCGCACGTTCGACAGAGACCCTTGACGGCGGACCCATCGAGAGCCATACTCCTAACAGTGTCAGGTATTGCGAACATTGACAGGCGAACTGCACGTCGTCAGGCAACACGGGCGGAGATCGTCGCGGCCTGTTGGGAGGTGGTGCGTGAGCACGGTCTCGCCGGGTTGTCGATGCGCGACCTCGGCGAGCGGGTCGGGATGCGGGCGCAGTCGGTGTACTCGTACTTCTCCTCCAAGCACGAGATCTACGACGCGATGTTCCTCGAGGGCTACCAGGCGTTCGCCGACTGGATGGAGGGCGCCGTTTCCGACGACGATCTCGCCACCGATCCCCCTGGGGCCGCACGATCTGCAGCACGGGCGTTCGTCGACTTCTGCGTCAGCGACCCGGTTCGCTACCAGCTGCTGTTCCAGCGAACGATCCCCGGCTTCACCCCGTCGCCCGCCAGCTACGCCATCGCAGTCCAGGTCTACGACCAGATGAGCCGACAACTCGCCGCCGTCGGCGTGCACGGCGAGGAAATGATCGACCTGTGGACGGCGGTACTCACCGGTCTCACCGACCAGCAGATCTCCAACGACCCCGGCGGCACCCGATGGATCCGACTCGTCGATCGTGCCGTCGACATGTTGCTCATCGAAACCCGAAGGCACGGCACCACCTCGAACGAAGGCGAGACCACATGACCACCACCACCGAAATCGACGTCACCACCATCGCACCGATCGGACATCACGAGGCGATGCGACTCCAAGCGACGGAATTCGATCGGGCGGTCGCACTCCTGCGCTCACTCGACACCGACGACTGGACGATCCAGACCGTGTGCCCGGACTGGGACGTGCGTCGCATGTGGCTACACGTGCTCGGTGCGAGCGAGGCGGGCGCCACACTGCGCGAGAACCTGCACCAGATGCGCGCCGCCCGCACGTACGGCAAGCAGCACGCGACGCCGTTGGAGGCGAGCTTGTCGGCCATCCAGGTCGCCGAACGCGAGAACGTGACGCCCGGCGAACTCCTCGATCGCCTCGCTCTGATCGCGCCGAAGACGATCAAGGGTCGCCGTCGGACACCACGAGTCCTTCGAGCGATCAAGATCCCCGTCGATGCACCGGTGGTGGAGAAATGGCGGCTGGGCTACCTGATCGACGTGATCTATCTACGTGATGTGTGGATGCATCGCATCGACACCGCGCACGCCACCGGACACGACCTGGTGCTCACGTCCGAGCACGACGGCCGCATCGTCTCCGACGTCGTCGCCGAATGGGCCCGTCGCCACGGACAACCGTTCACGCTCGAGTTGACCGGTCCGGCGGGCGGCAGGTTCACCTCCGCGAGCTCCACCGGCGACGCCACCGTGGTGGACACGGCGATGGATGCGGTGGAGTTCTGTTGCGTGCTGGCAGGACGCGGCGAGCGCGCAGGGCTGCTCACCACGATCGTTCCGTTCTGAGCAGCGGTCACACCCCGAGCGATGTGTGATGCCTCGCACCCTCGGTTGTGTGCAAACGGGACGCGCTGGGCAGTCCGACAACATGACGACACACAACCTCAGCGAAGACCAGGAGGGCGAAGCGGTCGAGAACCCGTCCGTTCCGGGAGCCCCATCGGACAACACCACCCTGACTGCGATCCTCGCCAGTCTGGACGAGGACGGATTCGGCGCCCAGTTCATCGTCCGAGAGGGCGTCAAGATCGAGTGCCTCGCGTGCCGGAACATCTCACCGGCGTCGGACTTCGTCGCTCGACGTTCCCGACGCCTCGAGGGTGCGTCCGATCCCGACGACATGGTTCACGTTGTGGCAGCCACGTGCCCGGTCTGCGACGCAGGCGGCACCGTCGTCCTCACGTACGGCGTGAACGCGTCGCCGGAGGATGGCGACGTCTCGCTTGCCATCGACATGAGCGAGGCAGAGGTGGAATCTCCCGGAACGACAACTACGCCCGAGATCGACACCACCGCCTGACGGCTCGGTTCGTGACCCGGGCGCACTTCGCCCAGCGATAGCGTCCGGGATCCGTCGGCGACGATTCAGCCCCCGACCACCCCGGGCATGGTCGAGTCGGGCGACAAGTCGTTCTCGTTGTTCGTGCCAGGGGGCAAGTTGGAGCCGGGTTCCAGACCGACCTGCGGGGCTTCGGCTTCGGGATTCAGGATGGAGACGCCCGGTCCGCCAACCGTCGTGCTCGGTACGTCGTCCGCACTGCTCGAACACCCCGCTGCCAGCGCGGCGACCGCGACCACCGACGCGCCACGGCGCATCCACGAAGACGTTCGGGTGTGGGCGGGGTGATTCGAAATCGACATGCAGCCTCACGTACCCACAAACGGACGGACCCAACCGGTCCGTCGCCGTGGATCGATTGCGTGCGCGTCAGATTCGTCCTCCGCGAGCTCGCAGACGTGTGGCGTGTTCGGCGTTCAGCGATCTCGGAGGGATGCGCCCGGCGATCAACTCGGCGACCTGTTCGACGCTGCTGGCCGCCTGCGCATCAGCGTTCTCGGCAGTGAGGCCCCCCAGGTGGGGAGTGGCGACGACGCCCGGCATCGCCGCGAGTTCGGGTGACGGACGCTGGTCGGCTGCGCGGCCGACGTCGAGCCCGAGGCCACCGAGATGGCCCGAGCGGAGTGCGTCCGCAACAGCGACCTCGTCGAGCAACTCGCCTCGCCCCACGTTGATCAACAGCGTTCCGCGCCGCATCGACGCGAGTTCGGGCGCCCCGATCAGGTTCTCCGTCTCGGGCGATCCGGGCACGAGCGGAAACACGACGTCGGAGCGACCCAGCAACTCGTCGAGTCCGACGAACGTGGCGTGCTCCACGTGCGGGTCGAGCACGAAGGGGTCGTGGACGAGCACCTCCATCCCGAGTGCGGCAAGCAGCCCGGAGAGGTGGGATCCGATCGACCCGTAGCCGATGATGCCGGCCGTGCGCCCGTGCAGCTGGCGCCCCGGACGTTGTGCCGGTGAGCGGCCGTCGGCGTAGTCCGCTGCGGACACACTGATGTTGCGGGCCACGTCGAGCAGGAGGCCCAGCGCCAACTCTGCCGTCGATGCCACGAAGGTCTTGTCGGCCCGCGCGACGAGAACGCCGTTGGCCGACGCCGAGTCGACGTCGATCGTCGACGTGTCGACCGCACATCGCAAGAACGCGAGCAGGCGCGGCGCCGATTCGAAGATGCCGGCCTCACCAGGCGTCGATCGGTGGGCGACGATGACGTCGCAACCAGCGGCGGCGTCGATCAGTTCCGTCGTCGACAAGTCGCGATCGAGCGGATTCTGCACGACGTCAGCGAGTTGTTCGAGCAACGGAAGTGCCCGCCCGTAGTAGGCATCGCGGTCCTCGGCGTTGTGAGTGAGGAACACTCGCACGTTCCCGACGCTACCTGTCCGGCCACGAGCGTCAGGCGGCTGCGGGCTCGCCCAGTCGCGCGTGGTCAGGCTTCGTCTACCGGAAGGTGGCAGACGGCCTCGACGTTGTTCCCGTCGGGGTCACGGACGAACGCGCCGAAATAGTTGGGGTGATACTCCGGCCACACTCTCGGTTCGTGCAACACCTCCGCTCCTGCTGTGACCGCCGCATCGAAGAATGCCCGGACGGTTGCGCGGTCGGGTGCAGCGAACGCGATGTGTGACTCCCGGAACCCCTCGCCGGAGTCGAACACCCCAATCCAGAAGTCGGGTCGCTGGGGAGTTCCGTAACCGATCGCAACGCCGAAGTCCATCTGCCGGGTGACGCCCAGCGGGGCGAGCGCTGCGTCGTAGAACGCCGAGCTCGCCTCCATGTCCGCACACTGAATTCCCACATGATCGAGCATCGGCACATCCTGTCACGACGCGACCCGTCCGGTCAGCGGGCGGGAGTCGGCGGGGCGGATGGCACACTCGGTGCATGCTTCGAGAAGGACAACTGGCCCCCGGGTTCGTGCTGGCGGATCAGCACGGCGACCCCGTCGACCTGGCAAGCCTGCGGGGAGGCTGGGTGCTGCTGTGGTGGTATCCGAAGGCCGCCACCCCCGGTTGAACCGTCGAAGGACAGGCCCTGCGTGACAGGGCCGAGCGATTCGACGAACTCGGCGTGACGATTCTCGGCGCCTCCTACGACACACCGGAGGAGAACCTCGCGTTCGCGCAGGCGCAGCAGTTCCCGTTCCGCCTGCTCAGCGACCCCGACCACAGCGTCGCCACCGCCTACGGAGCAGCCCGCGACGCCGGCGACAAGTTCGCCGGGTACCCGCGCCGCTACAGCTACCTGATCGATCCCGACGGGATCATCGCCCGTGCGTACGACGTCACCGCCGTGGCGAACCACGCCGACCAGGTGATCGCCGACGTGCAACGCGAGCGCGAACAGCGATGACGTCCGCACCGTTCACGACCACGTCTGCCAGCCGGCCCGACGACTCCGGGAGGGACGCGCAGGAGCTGCAGGCCCGTGTCACCTCGGTCACCCGCGGCGGTGCTCGCGCCGCTGTCCTCGGCGTGAACGACGGTCTGGTCACCAACGTATGTCTGATCCTCGCCGTCGCCGGAGCGAGCTCAGGGGTCACCGAAGTTCGCATCGCCGGGCTGGCGAGCCTGATCGCCGGAGCGTTCTCGATGGCGGCGGGCGAATGGATCTCGGTGCGCAGCCAGGTCGAGTTGTTCGACGGCATCGTCGGTGAACTCAACCGACTCGCGCAGCGCAATCCGCGACTGCTGCTCGACGAGCTCACCTCGAAGCTCGAGGACAGTGGTCTTGCGACCGACACCGCGCAACGCGTCGCCACCGAACTTCCGCTCGAAGGTGACCGCTTCGTCGACTTCACTGCGCGGACCGTGTTCGGCTTCGATCCTGCAGAGGTCGGTTCACCGACGGTCGCGGCGGTCAGTTCGTTCGGGCTCTTCACCGCCGGCGCCATCGTTCCGTTGGTTCCATGGTTCTTGACGAGCGGCGCTGCGGCGATCATCGCGTCGGTGACCGCTACCGCGCTGGCGAGCCTGGTGGTCGGCGGAGGGGTCAGCCGGTCGTCCAACCGGCCGGTGATCCAGGGAGCATCACGCCAGCTCGCTATCGTGCTCGTCGCGTCGCTCGTCACCTACGGCATCGGCTCGCTGTTCGGCACGGCGATCGCCTGACCCGACCGACCGATGCATACTGAACCGTGGCTTCGCTCTCCGACGGCCAGGTTCGCGACTTCCTGGTGCACGGCACCCGCACCGGCAAGGTGGCGTGGGTCGCAGCGAACGGTGCGCCGCACGTCGCGCCGATCTGGTTCGTGATCGACGGCGACGACATCGTGTTCAACACCGGCGCCGACACCGGCAAGGGTCGGGCGCTCGCCCGCGAGGGCAGGGCGTCGTTGGTGGTCGACGATCAGGTGCCGCCGTACTCGTTCGTGAAGATCGACGGTTCGATCACACTTCATGACGACCTCGACGAGGTGCGACGCCTGGCGACGATCATCGGCGGTCGCTACATGGGCTCCGACCGCGGCGAGGAGTACGGCGAGCGCAACGGTGTGCCCGGCGAACTCATCGTGCGCCTGCACCCGTCGAAGGTCACCGCCGCGTTCGACATCGCCGACTGACGGTCGGAGTGCTCAGCGGGCGGCGTTCTTGTTGCGTCACAGGTACCGGTCGAGGATGTTGGCGGTCACCTGCGACACCGCCGGGTCGTCGGCGAGACCGAACACCCAGTCGGTGGTGCCGATCACGACGACCTCACCACCATCGGGCCCGTACGGTCGGTTGACCATCATCACGGCATTGCCGTAGCGGCAGCGAGCGAGGGTGTCGTCGGTGACCTCGCCGAACATGCGCGACGCGATGAACTCGATGTCGCCCTGGTCGCTGAGCGCCGAGATCGACGCCGGGTATTCGCCGACACCGATGTTGCTCGACGGAGCAAACCCGACGATGTCGGCGGAACCGTGGGCGCCGTCGATCGCTCGGGCGATGGGGAGCTGGTAGTCGTCGAAGTCGATCGGGCGGCCGACGGTCTCGTAGCCGACGACGCCATGTGTTGCTCCGAGCAGGTCGCCGTAGCGCAGGTCGGTGCCGTCGAACAGCCAGTGATCGTGGCGGTACACCGTGAACGCGCCCGCCCCGCGCGGCGTCGCCTGACCGAACCGGCTGTAGAGACCCCAGCGCGATCCGGCGCCGAGCAGCGACCATTCGGGCAACCCGACGACGGGGTCGGCCCACATGCCGGTCATCCGCTCCGGTTCGCCGTTCGCCATGACCGGGTCGGTGTCGTGCGCGCTGTACTTGTGGCACACCATCACGTCACCGCGCACGTCACCAAGCACATCTCCGGGGCCAGGTCCGTCTTCGAGGCGCACCTGCCAGAAACAGGTGTTGCCGGACATGCTCGCGAGGTTCCCGCCGCGTCGGAGGTGCGATTCGATCGTGGCCCGTTGACCGGCCGACCAGTACTCGTCGTGGCCGACGTCGACGATCAGGTCGTAGCCGTCGGCGATCGTCGGATCGTCGTCGAGGTCGCTCGAGATGCAGGAGTCGAACCGGTAGCCCGCCGACTCGGCCCATTCCACGAAGCGACGTTCGTGGCTGAACCACCCGCTCGACCCGATCGCCGCCGGGTAGCCGTGAGCGGTTCGGTACGCCTGGAATCGGTCGCCGTTGACGTCGGGTTCCTCGCCCCATCGGGTGGGGCGGGACTTGCGGTCGTCACGTTCGACCTCGGGTCGACACAGCATCCCGCGGGCGAACGGGCGTCGGAAGCTCACCTGCTTGCCGCCCGTGTAGAGGCTGCACCCGCCCCACGGGTTGTACGCATTCCAGGTGTTGGTGGCGAGCACGAACAGCACGGCTTCGCGGTTGGCTCGATCGGCAGTGACGACGAAGCAGGCGTGCGCCACGTTGCGGTCGGGGGTGCCGTGGGGTGCGGTGACGGTGACGAGATGGAACCCGGATCGCCAGGTGTCGCCGATCTGGATCTCGAGCGTCACCGGCCACCGGCACCCCACGCTGTCGGCGTCGTCGGGCGGCGGCGTGAACGTGGCCGCAACGGTGTCCGCGTTCCACACCAGCTCACGTTCGGCACCCCAACGCTCGACGGTGATGTCCACGTGCGGGTGCCGGGTCGACACGTGGAGCTGAACCGCTCCGCCGGGTGGACAGCTGAGTTTGGCGCAGTACGCCTCGACGTCGTCGAGGAACGTCAGGTCGTCGTGCATCCCGGTCGACCGTAGACGTGTCTACGCCGATCGTCTCGGTCCGAGCCATCGAACGGCGAGGAGGGAGCCGATCAGCCCGCCGGTCGACGACAGGAACAAGTCACCGATGGTGTCCTCGTAGGTGAGCGCCAGGCCACCGGCGCCACCGAACCCGTCCTCGGACACCGCCCACTCCATGATCTCCCACCACACGATCGCGATTGCGCCGAAGCCGTAACCGAGCAGCACGGCGTCGCGCCGATCGTCGACGTTGCGGAATCGGAACGCATGGAACGCTCCGACGAGCAGCACCCAGTTGATCGCGTGCAGCACGTCGTCGGTCTGGGGGAACTCGTCATACACGCCGACGAGGTTGCCGAGCGTGTCGAGGAGGAACGGTGCGGCGAGCAGCGCGTCGGCGGTGTGCGGGTACGGGTCCCAGCGTCGCATCCGGGCGATCAGTGGCACGATCACCACCGGAGCGAGGAAGAGTGGGGCACGAAAGCGCATCGCCTTGCCTTCGACGGTGTCCGGTGACAGCCCGATCGCTACTGCGAAGCTGGCCACGAGCGCCACCTTGACCGCCAGGTTGGCCCATTTCGTCGCTGGCTGCCGATCGACGGCGAGCACCTGGGAACGAATGGTCGGCGACTGCTGGATGTCGGATTCCACGGCGGCACCGTAGCCGTGCGCTCGCTCCGCCTCGGCCGTCAGTGCTCGAACCGGACGTTGCTGACTTCGCGCAGTTTGGCTTCGAAATCGCTCGGATCGAACGCCTCCGGATCGCTCGGGTGGCCGATCCACTCAAGCCGTTCACGATGGTCCTCGTGGGTCGGGTCGGCGAGGATGTCGAGCAGCTCCTGGTAGCCCCAGGGTCCGCCGCAGTCCTCGGGCGGGCATGCCCGCCGCCCGCCGGTGCACGCAGGCACGGTGAGTCCGGCCGCCCGCATCACCTTTTCGACGACGACCCTGTGGGTCCAGCCGTCACCGAAGTCGTAGGTGTAGTCGAACGTGGAGCCCTCGGTGGCGACCGAGTCGAGCGGTGTGAACTGTCCGTCGCGTGTCGGCATCCCCCAGTCGTCGTCGGGATCGGACGCGCCGTAGCGGATGCCGTCGAACTCGAATTCGTGGAGGTGACAGTTCCACCAACCGAACGCGGCCTGGATCACGAGGTGGAGCTGATCGAGGGTGCTGGAGCCGTTGACGAGCACCCGCCGCCAGACCCGCGGTTTGATGTTCTGGATCGTGATCTTCAGTTGGTAGACGCCCCCGAACTCGCGCTGACGCGGGGCCGGCGCCGGGGTACCGTCGGGCCGATACGTGCCGGGGAATGCGATCACGTTCGACGGCAGCGGCGTCCTGTCTCCGATTCCGAACACGGCGGCAAGCTCCCGATCAGGGGCCACCTCGCGTTGCATGAGGGGGCTGACGGGGAGCAGGGACACCGCCATCGACAGCTCCTCCAGGTCGACGAGCCCGGCCTGGAAGCGCCGCTCGCTGTGCTCGGTGAACCCGTTCATCACGCCGAGGATGCTGCGGTTGTTGGTTGGCGCGAGCCGGACGTCGTGCATCGCCGCCACCTCCGCTGCGACCACGGCATCGGAGACTCCGTGGCGTCGCAGCACCGAGCCGATCGCGGCAGGTGCCCGCTCGAACAGTGTGGCTGCGGGCGCGAGGGACACGAACACCGGGAGCAGCGTGCGTTCGTTGACGAACATCACCACCTGCGGACGCCAGAACATGGCGGTCGCGAACCAGTCACCGAGCACCGTCGTCGACTCGTCAGCGATGCCGGGCGGCGGCGCCGAGGCCCGATCTCGCAGCTTCTTGGTTCCCCGCACGATCAGCACCCCACCAGCTTCGCAGGATCACCGGCGCGCTCCGCGCCGTCGGTGCGAAGGGTCGAGTCGGTGTCAGCCGTCGGACGGTTGCGGCCAGGTTCCGGCTCGGAACGCCTGCCAGGCGCCGGTTGCGAAGAGCGCCCAGACCACCAGTACCGGCTGGAAGAACAACCGAACGAGCCGCTCTGTGTCGGTGTCGAGGCCAAATGCGTCGACGCCCTCGGCCCATTGGGCGATGTTGCCCGGGAAGATGATGACGAAGAACGCGGCCACAATCGTGCCGACGATCACCCGGTGGCGTGGCAAGACGAGCAAGGCGGCACCGAGTGCGATCTCGACGATGCCGGACACGATCACGACGACGTCTTCGTCGATCGGGAACCAGTCGGGGACCTGTGCCTGGAACTCTGCGCGTTGGGTGGTGAGGTGGGCGATTCCGGCGAAGATCAGGGCCCCACCAAGGAGCCACCGCAGCACCGGACGCAGACGGTCGACCGCGCTGATCGGCCGTGAGGTGTCGGGCACGGTGGCGATCAGCCGGCCGCTCGGCTCGACACGCAGATCGGGTTGACGCAGTCGAGCGACCTGCAGGGTCGGCGTGCCCGGTGCCGCCGGGCGCGTTCTTGCGCGAACGCATCGACGCACTCCTTGTTCGGGCAGCTCTCGACTCCGCAGGGCAACCCGGCCCGGTGGCGCCCGTGCTGTCGGCGCGGCGATTCGGCGGAACCGTCCTTCGACTCGTCGACGCCGGGCATCGCACGAGCCGGGGTGACAGCGTCGGCGTGGCGCTCTCTCACACAGATCGGCACCGGGCAGTTGCTCTTGCCGCACGGCTCGCCCTTCGCGTGGAGTTGGGCTTGTGCGTCGGCTTTGCGTTGCGCCTTCTTCAAACGGCGATTCTCTCGGAGCGGTGCGCAGATCTCGCAGCCCCGCTTCTTGCAGATACGTCCTCGTGAGTGTGCGAGCGTCTGCTGCTGCTTCGGCGTGAGCGCCGGTTGCTCGGACGCCACCTTGGTCGACTGACCGGGCTGCTCGTTGTTGGGTGCTCGCGGAACCGGGTGCTGGACCATCGTGCGTTCGAGTATCGCCGGGTTCGGTGTCGGACCCACGCGATGGGCGACCCCAGGTTTCAGGCGACGCCGAGGAGCCGGAACGATGCGGGGACGCGGGCACTGCTGGAAGGCCACTCGCCCAGACATAGCGACTTCGCTATATCTTGGGTATGGTGGCGATGATGCATGCGACGCTGACCACGACCCCGTTGCATTCGCTCCGCTCCGGTGCGGTGGTGCGTGCCGCCCGGAGGGCGGCCGGACTGACCCAGCGTGAACTCGCCGAACGAGTCGGCACCACGCAGTCGGCTGTGGCGCGATGGGAGGCCGGCGCCGAGTCGCCGCGGGTCGACACGCTGTCTTCGCTTCTGCGGGCCTGCGGGTTCGAGGGTGACCTCGTCTTCCGTCGCCACGACGACGTCGACCGCGCGCAGATCCGTGAGCACCTCGCCCTCACACCTTCGGATCGACTCGAAGCGCAGCGGCGTGCGGCGGCATTTCGACAGTCGTCGAGACGAGTGCAGTGATGGCGGCCCCGTTCGACCCCGCCCGCACCATCGCCACCCTCGTGGGCCACGAGGTGGATTTCGTGTTGATCGGCGGACTGGCCGGCGCGCTGCACGGATCTCCGGCGGCGACGAACGACGCCGACATCTGTCCGGCGCGCACCCCGGAGAACCTCAGCAGACTGGCCGCAGCCCTCGTGGAACTCGACGCCCGCATCCGAACCGAGTCCGAACCCGATGGGCTGGAGTTCGATCGGGCACCCGAGTTCCTCGCCCTGGTCGAGCTCTTGAACACCACGACCGTCGCCGGGGACCTCGACATCTCGTTCGTCCCGATCGGCACAGGCGGCTACGACGACCTGTTCGAACGCGCCATCGCGTTCGATATCGGAGCCGTCCGAGTCCGTGTCGCGTCGCTCGACGACATCATCCATTCCAAGCGCACCGCCGGCCGACCGAAGGACCTCGCCACCCTCCCACTGCTCGAAGCGCTCCGCGACGAACTTGCCTGAACGGCCGTGCACCCAGGTCGGCGACGAGCGTCAGCTCGCTCGGAGCGATTCGAGCACGTCGGCTTCCGAGCGCGATGCGGGCGGTTCGCCAGCGAGTGCCATGTGCGCTGCGATCTCCTGGAGTGCCTGGTTGGCCGGGGTAGGTACCCCGTGCAGGCGGCCGAGCAGGACGATCTCGCCGGTGAGTTGGTCGGTCTCGATCGTCCCGGTGCTGCGCTGCAGGCTCTGCCACGACGAGCCTCCCGAGCGGTGCGGTTCGTTCCCGACCGGCTGGATCTTCAGCGCGTCACCGCGTCGGGTCAGGTCGTCCTCCACGCTGACCGCAGCGATCCCGGCCGCAGCGAGCACGGCGTTGCCTTCGGCGCGGACCATCTCGCCGAGGCGTCCGGCGATCGCCTCTGTGCCGCACACCGCCTCGATGGCGTTGCCGAGGTTCATCAGCAGCTTGCGGTACTTCCAGCTCATGATGTCGTGGCGTGGGATCGAACCGAACGTCGCCGCTTCGAGTGTTGCGGCGAGCTGCACGCACAGGTCATCGACGCCGTGGGGATACCGGCCGAGATCGAGCAGACCGGAGCTCGGTGAGGTCCACACGCGAACGACGCCCGGGGCGAGATGGTCGGCAGGGAGCATCACGCACATGCCGTACACGTTCGGGAACAGACGCAACGCCTGGCGCTCGTTGTCGACGCCGTTCTGCATGCACACGATGGGTTGGCCAGTGACACCGGCTGAGCGGAGTTCGTGCAACACCCCCACGGTGTCCTGACCCTTGACGCCGAGCATGATCACGTCGTCGGCGGCGAAGTCGACCTCGGCCACCGACGTCGCCACCGGGAACTCGACGACCTGCATGCCCGCTGGCGACTCGTAGCGAAGCCCCGACTCGCGCATCGTTCGGGCATGCTCGCCTCGGGCGACAGCGATGACCGGTGTGCCCGTCAGTGCGAGGTTCGCGGCCACGACCCCGCCGACTGCACCAGCACCGACGACAACGATCCGCATAGGAGCGACCTTATGGGAACGCCGGGTCGGCGTGGGCTGCACTGGGGTGAGGCAAGCTGGGGGTCATGAAGCGAGTCGCGATTGTCGGGCCGGGCGGCGCCGGCAAGTCCACATTCGCTCGCGCGCTCGGCGAGCGGATCGAACTGCCGGTGGTGCACCTGGACCACCATTTCTGGAAGCCGGGGTGGGTCGAGAGTCCACGAGATGAGTGGCGCCAACGGCAGACGGAGCTGTTCGCCGGTGATCGGTGGATCGCCGACGGAAACTACGGCGGCACCTTTGACGAACGGTTCGCTCGCGCTGACACGGTAATCATCGTCGCTCGCTCCCGGCTGGCGTGCGTTGCATCCGCGGTCGGGCGGTCGACCCGCGACCATGGCAAGGCAGTGCAGGCCGAGGGTTGCCCCGAACGGTTCCAGTTTGCGTTCTACCGATGGATCTGGAACTACGGGCGTGACAGCCGGCCTCGCCTCGACGCTGCCCTTCAGCGACACGATCATCTTCAGGTGGTCGAGCTGAGGACTCGTCGATCGATGGACGAGTTCCTCGAGTCCGTCTCCCCACTGAAGCGGCGGTAGGCGACACTCGGGTTTCGACGATGTGTGGCGTGCTTCAGGATGCTCATGAACGTTTGTTCACGACACTGACGGGTACTGCGGCGTGTCAGCGCGGCAACCCGGTCGCTCGGCGGAAGGTGCACCAAATGTCTGAGATCAACGTCAACTCCCGCTTCTTGAGCAAGATCGGTGTCCATGTCGAAGACACCGGTGGCTCCGGGCGTCCCGTCGTGCTGATTCACGGGTGGCCGCTGTCCAAGGACAGTTGGCAGGCGCAGATTCCGGTATTCGCCAATGCCGGCTACCGCGTGGTGGCGTATGACCGTCGCGGCTTCGGGCAGAGCGACAAGCCGTCGGGTGGCTATGACTACGACACGTTGACCGAGGACCTGGACGGCCTGATGGGCGAACTCGATTTGCAGGACACGACGTTGGTCGGATTCTCGATGGGCGGTGGTGAGGTCGCCCGCTACGTGTCCAAGTACGGACAAGACCGACTGCGCAGCGTCGTGTTCGCCTCCGCTGTGCCGCCGTACATGCGGAAGACCGAAGACAACCCGCACGGCCCACTCACCAAAGAGCTGGCGGCAACGATGACCGCCGACCTCACGGCCGACCGCGACGCGTTCTTCGATCAGTTCACCAGAGACTTCTTCTCGGTGAACGGAGCACTGAAGGTGACCGAGGCACAACGACAAGAGGCCATTGCAATGTGTCAGCAGGCGGACCAGAAGGCCGCACTCGCGTGCATGAACTCGTTCGGCAGCGAAGACTTCCGCGACGACCTCCCAACCGTCACCGTTCCCACGCTCGTGATCCACGGCAGCGGCGACGCAACGGTTCCGTTCGAGGGGTCAGGCGCGCGCACCCACGAGGCCATTCCCCACAGTCAGTTGGTCGTGCTCAGCGACGCACCCCACGGGTGCAACGTCAGCCATCCGGACGAGTTCAACGCTGCGCTCCTCGAGTTCCTCCGCTCGTAGCGGCGCGCCAGCTGACCGTCGCCGACCCCACGGTATGGGACAACGGTCAGGTCATCCAGGGCGTGACGAGATCGGTGATCGACTCGGTCAGTGTCATCTGAAGCAACGGTCCGAATGAGACACGGTGCACGCCCAGCGCGCGCAGGTCGTCGAGCGAGCCGGCAGCGGAACCGTTGACGGGGTGGGCAATGACGTTGATCGGTCCCGTGAGCTCGTCGAGCAGTGTCCGCACGGCTGCGGCATCCGGCGCCTTGACCGGGTAGACGCAGCGGGCGCCCGCCTCCTCGCACGCCCGCAGACGACGGATCGCTTCGGCGAGCGGGTCGTCGAACACCTCGGTTCGCCCCAGAAAGGCGTCGGTGCGGGCGTTGATGACGAGTGGAACTCCGGTGGCGTCTGCCGCGGATCGAAGTGCCGCGATGTAGTCGGCGTGTTCCGCAGTCGAGCGCAGACGCTTCTCGCTGTGGACGGTGTCTTCGATGTTGATGCCCACAGCGCCGGCGTCGAGGATCCTCTCGACGAGCTCGGTGGCGGCGGTGTCGTAGCCGGACTCCATGTCGGCGCTCACCGGCACGTCGACCGCGGCAGTGATGCGACGGATCCCGTCGAGGGCGTCGTCGAGGGACATTGCCTCGTTGTCGCCCTGCCCGCGAGAATCTGCGAGGGGGTGGCTGCCGATCGTCAACGCGGGAAATCCGGCGGCGACGACAGCGTTGGCCGACCATGCGTCCCACACTGTCGGGAGCACCAGCGTGGTGCCCGAATGATGTAGGTCGAGCAGTTGCTGAGCCCGATTCGCGAGGTCTGTCATGACACCATCGTGCCAGACACCAGGACCGAGCCGGCACAGGTCGCGCCGACCGGCGCTCAATCGCGCTGCAAGAACCGCTCCACGGCTTCGATCGGCGCAACCGGTCGGGGTTCAGCGTGTGAGCGTTCGATCGCGTCGCGCACGGCGTTGCCGAGGGTTTCTTGTCGTACAGGCTTCTGGAGGACGACGGCTCCGTCGGGGATCGTGTCGGAGTTCGCGTAGCCGGACATGAAGATGACGGGCAGGTCAGGGTGCCGTTCGGCGACCTGTCGGGCGAGGTCGATGCCGGACATGCGCTTCATGACGACGTCGGTGAGGACGAGATCGACTTCCAGGGCGGAGGCATCGAGCACGGCGAGGGCTTCGTCGCCGTCGCTGACCGCGACGACTTGGTACCCGAATGACGCAAGGACGCGCTCGGTCGCGCGACGCAGGGCGTCTTCGTCGTCGACGAGCAGGATGCGCTCCTGGCCTTTGCGGGGGATCGGCGCGTCTTGCTGTGGGCCGACGTCGGCGGGTTCGTTCGAGAATGGGAACATCAGCTCGATGGTCGTGCCCTGGCCCGGCACGGAGTTGATCGTGATCTCGCCGCCGGCGCGGGTGACGATCCCGTAGGCGGTCGCGAGTCCGAGTCCGGTTCCGGATCCGAGCGGTTTGGTCGTGAAGAACGGTTCGAAAGCTTGCGCGACCACGGCCGGTGGCATGCCGGAGCCGGTGTCGGTGATGCGGATCCGCACCCATGCGCTGGGGGCGCCGTCGTGATGGTCGCGGGTGCACAGCTGTGTCGTGGTCGTGAGGTCGCCGCCGTCGGGCACTGCGTCGCGTGCGTTGATCGCGATGTTCAACAGGACCTGTTCGAGTTGTTTCGGGTCTACGAGCACGACGAGTCCGTCCGGTGTGCTCTCGTCGAGGTCGAGGTAGAGCCGGATTTGTGCGCCGAGGGTGCGATGGAGCAGACGGTTGAACCGTCTCAGCAGGCGGTTGACGTCGATTAGGCATGGTTCGACGACGTCTTGGCGTGCGTACGCAAGGAGTTGGCGGGTGAGCGCGGTGGCAAGGATGGTGGCGTTGTCGATCTCTTGGAGGTCTGACAGGGTCTGCTCGTCGCTCACTTCGGCTTTGATCAGCGCGGCGTAGTTGGAGATGACGCCGAGCAGGTTGTTGAAGTCGTGGGCGATGCCCCCGGCGAGCTGTCCGAGGCCGGCCAGTTGCTGAGCTCGCTCGCCTTCGAGCTCGAGTCTGGCACTTGACGCTTCGGCGCGTTTGCGGGCGCTGACGTCGGTGACCATCATCAGCACCGCGGAGACGATGCTGCCGGCGTCGAGGCGCGGGCTCGCGGACACGATCACATCCAGCTGAGTGCCATCGGCTCGACGGAACGCGAAGTCGTACGGGTCTGACACGCCCCTGCGGTGTTGCAGGAGTCTGTGGCGCGCAGCGTCCAGTTCTGCTGGTTCGACGAACTCGAACAGGGATCTGCCCACGACTTCTGCGACACCGGTGCCCAACATCGAGGCGATCGTCGGGTTGGCAAAGGTGATCACGCCATCCAGGTCCAGGATCAGGATGCCTTCCTGGGATGTGTCCACGATCCATCGGTAGCGAGCCTCTGAGGCCTCCATGTCAGCACGGGCGCTGGCGTTGATCAGGTAGGCGGCGGCGACATCTGCGAGTGTCTGCGCCGCGACGATCTGTTCGCCGCTCAAGGCTCCGGTGACGTTGCGATACAAGTCGAGAGCACCAAGCCGTTCAGGGCCGTGACGGAGCGGAAACGTGAACACCGCCTTCAGGCCGACATCGACCGCGCTCGGACCAAACACCGGGAATCGGTCGTCGACGGCAAGATCCGGTATCAAGATCGCCTCGCCGCTGGTGTACGCACCCAAACAGGGGCCCTCATCGAGCTCGGTCTGCAACTGCTCGAAACGAAGAGCCGAATCATCCGACGCCGCGAAATACGCAGGTGGTTCACCGGGAGAGATCAACGCCACACCCGCCCCCGTGATCGGCAAGACATCAACGATCCTTCGGACAAGTCGGTCGAGGATCGACTGGATCGCGAAGTCAGTAGCGACGGTGCGAGCGAACTCGCTGAGTACCTCGGACAACTTGTGCTCAACGGGCATGGCGACCTCGCGTGAAGAGAAGAGCACCATCACGCGGGTCCGGACGAGGCGGTGTGAACGAACAGTAACCGCCAGCGACACCCACGAAACCAGTTCCTCGCCACTTGCAACTTGCCGCTCGCCGCTCGACGCTCGCTGACTGGCCGAACTGCAAATCGCCAGGGTCTGACGCCGGCGGCGAGCATTGTCGGTTGCGGGCGGTCGGTTCACTCGGCGACGCTGTCGTGATGGACGTGACGTTCCGCCGTCTCACCGACGACGACCTGGCGGTCCTGCACGGGTGGCTGAACGAGCCGGGCGTCGTTCGCTGGTGGGAGGGCGACGATGTGTCGTGGGAGGGTGTCGTTCGCGACTACGGGTCGGCGAACCAGGACCCCGGAGAGCACTGGCTTGCGCTGATCGATGATGAACCTGTCGGCTGGATCCAGTGCTATGCGTGGGCGGACTACGCCGACGAGGACGAGGCCCGAGCGCACTTCGCGATCGGCGTGGAACCCTCGGCGGCGGGTATCGACTACCTCGTCGGCGATGCCACCCGACGCGGCGAGGGACTGGGTTCGACAATGATCCGCTCGTTCGTCGACACCGTCGTCTTCGGCCAGCACCCCGGATGGACCCAGGCGTCCGCCGGGCCGTATGTGGCGAACGAGGCGTCGTGGCGGGTGCTGCGGCGCGCCGGCTTCCGGATCCTCGGCGATTATTCCGACGACGAAGGGGCTGCCTGTCGGGTGATGGTGATCGAACGGCGGATGGACTGAATGGTCAGGGATGGATCACGTCGACGTGGCGTCCCGACGCGGACGCCAGCGCCTCGATGTCGGAACGATCGGCGGTGACGATCTCGTCTCCGTCGATCGCGAGCAACACCACGGCAGCGTCGATGACGTCGGACATGCCCGCAGTGCCGAGCAAGAGCCCAGCCGCTCGACCGAGCGATTCGTCGAGCGCGACGACATCGATGCCCTGGAGTGCCTGTGACAGGCGGGCCTGACGCGGGCCGCCGCGCCACACTTGTCCGAGGACGCCAGCGTGGGTGACCGGAAACTCGCCGTTGGCGTGTGCAGCCTTCAGTCGTATCCACATCTGGCGTTCGTTGCGCTCGAGCGCCACGAGCGCCCCGCTGTCGAGTACGTAGGTCATGCCGACTTCGTGGCGCGTGATGCGGGCCGACGGCGACGGCGCACCACCGTTGCATCCTCGCTGTCGGCTCGTCGCTGACGGGCGATTTCCTCCGCGGTGATCTCACCGAACTCGTCTTCGTAGTTCGCAATCGCAGCAGCGAGGAAGGCGAGCTTGCGGTCTCGCACCACCTTCTCCTCGAGGGCAGCGCTCACCCACCCACTGACCGAATCCGCTTCCCCTGCCGCCACGGCGCGCTGACCAGCATCGACGAGCACCGGGTCGACCGTCACGGTGAGCCGATGCTTTCTCGTCGTCATACATCAATACTACCTGAGTATGAGCCTACGCATACTCACTCGTCGATCATCTCAGCAACTTGGCTGCGCTGCGAATCGCGCCTGGGCGTGCAGCCGGGCCGCCCGCCAACTGCGTGACCACTCCGTCGTGCAGGTCTCCACACCTTCGGTGGCACCTCGCGCTCGCCGAGGGGTTCGATGCTCCGCTCGTCACCTCGATCGTCGGCTCGCCCGAACCGCCGACACTCGATGCGAACTCCACCTGCACGCCGCCGATGGGACCTCGATGCGGGCGGGCCCGTTGACGTCATCGATCTCGGCTTCGGCGTGTTGGCCGTGCGTAGGGGGAGACATCAGCCAGAAATGCAATGCGTTACGCAATGCACACCGCTATGCTGATGTCATGTCGCAACTCGTCACCAGGATCGACGCCGAGATGGCTGATGCCATCGACGCATTGATCGCCTCCGGCGAGTTCGCGTCGCGATCCGAGGTGGTTCGCGAAGGCGTCGCCCAGCTGGTGGACGAGCGCCGCCGCCGTGCGATCGGCGACCGGATCATCGCCGGATACGACCGCCTCCCCGAGTCGCCCGACGAACTCCAACAGGCCGCACTGGCCGCCCGAGCCATGATCGACGACGAACCATGGTGACGCGGAAACCTCCCGAGAGGACCACGCGCCCGCGGCAGGGCGACGTGTGGTGGGCGCAAGCCGAGGACAAACGCCGACCCGTACTGATCGTCAGTCGCGACATCTCGGCGCTCCACCTCAACCGGGTGATCGTCGCTCCGATCACCCGCACAGTGCGCGGCATTCCGACCGAGATTGCGCTCGGCACCGACGAGGGGCTCGACGTCGTCTGTGCAGCCTCGTTCGACAACCTCGGCTCCCAGCCCGTTGCAATGCTCTCCCGCCGAATCGGTCGGCTCCGAGATCCACGCATGCGGATCTGCGAAGCGCTCAGTGCGCTCGCCGACTGCTGAGCAGGGAGCCCGGGCATCTGAGCTTCGATGGCCGACCTCGGACTCGACTGCCGGACGATCGACGGCTGGAGTAAGTGGGCGACGCCGGCTCAGCGCAGCTGGTCGGCGATTGCGTCGGACACCGTGTGGGCGTCACGGTCGATCGCCCAGAGGGTTCCCGTCAGCGGGACGCGAAATCCGACGAACCCGAGGCCGAGCCGGGGCAGCATGTCCGTCGGACGACCATCACCATCGAGCACGCCGAGATGACCC
>JANPKU010000056.1:0-29964 GCA_031426215.1 Actinomycetes bacterium | reverse complement strand
ACACAAAAGTACCCAGCGGGAGCGACGTCCGCTCGGCAGGGAGCGGCATGACATAGTCAAGACATGAGCGTTCTCGTCACCGGTGGTGCCGGCTACATCGGATCCCACACCGTTCGCGCCCTCAGAGAGGGTGGGCAGGATGTGGTGGTACTCGATTCGCTCGAACTCGGGCGGGCCGAGGCCGTCATCGACGCACCTCTGGTGGTCGGCGACATCGCAGATCGAGACCTCGTCGCGACCACCTGCCGCGAGTACGGCGTCACCCAGCTCGTCCACTTCGCCGCGTACAAGTCGGTCGGCGAATCGATGACGTCACCGACGAAGTACTGGCGCAACAACGTCGCCGGCACCGTCGAGTTGCTCGACACCTGCCTCGCGAACGGGGTCGACCAGGTCGTGTTCTCGTCGTCGTGCTCCGTGTACGGCACGCCAGCGGAGGTGCCGGTGAACGAATCGGCACCGCTCGCCCCCGAGAGCGTGTACGCCGAAACCAAGGCGAGTGTCGAACGGATCCTGCGCTGGTACGGCGTCACGAGCGGCCTGCGCAGTGTGAGCCTGCGCTACTTCAACGCTGCGGGCGCCAGCGTCGACGGTCGCATCGGAGAGGACTGGACGTTCAGCATCAACCTGGTGCCGCTCGCGATGAAGGCGATCCTGTTGGACAATCACCGACTGTCGGTGTTCGGCAACGACTACGACACACCTGACGGCACCTGCGTCCGCGATTACATCCACGTGGTGGATCTGGCGGACGCGCACGTGCGAGCACTCGAGTACCTTGCGCAAGGCGGAGCGACCGTCGAGATCAACGTCGGCACCGGTGTCGGCTCATCGGTGCTCGACGTCATCAACACCACCGAGCGCATCAGTGGCCGAGCCGTCCCGTACGACATCGTCGGTCGACGACCGGGCGACCCCGTGTCGACCTACGCCGATCCGCACGTTGCGAGCAACACCCTCGGATGGACTGCTCGCCACGGCCTCGACGACATCATCGAGAGCGCGTGGAACTGGCATCTGTCGCAGACCTCGACCAGCTGACCCGCACCCGAGCCCGGACGCGACAGTGCCGGGACCGATGAACGATCCCGGCACTGCACGGA
This sequence comes from Actinomycetes bacterium, assembly GCA_031426215.1. Taxonomy (GTDB): domain Bacteria; phylum Actinomycetota; class Acidimicrobiia; order Acidimicrobiales; family Ilumatobacteraceae; genus Sva-07. Next base: position 28,861 of record JANPKU010000056.1, on the reverse strand, counting down.
CTGTTGGGACTGAAGCCATCACGACCACTCGTCACTCAGGTGAGTGACACTCGGACACCGCGGGGACCAGCTGCGGCAATGACGTTCAGCGGGGGTTGGCGGGGATTCGCCAGGCGGTCCAGCCTGTCGGCCTAGCGGCCAACCACCTCCAGGGTCCCATGTAAATTCTCTGGCATGTGTTTGGACCACCTCCTCTCTCTGGTGGCATCAGAATAGAAGACCGATCGAACGCCTCGCCAGCCGATATCGAAGAAAATTTCAGAGATCGTGCAGGCGTCGGCGAGCCGACTCAGATCGTGTAGGTCTGATTGTCGAGAATGCTCGATGCCAGCGCCAAGTCGCCGTCGATGACGACCTGATCGAGCAGATCGTCAGGACCCACCCGACCCGCGCATCGCCGGGTCATCACCCCCACCGGCATCGTGAGCACCACCGTGGCCGGACCGGACAGCGTCGGGACCACCGCCGCACGTTCCCCGACCTCGACGTGGAACTTCCGCACGACTGCGCCACCATCGGTGAGCGCGAACGTCACCGACTGGCCGGCTGTCGCACCCGCCTTCTTGCCGACGACGAACCCAAGCGCGGTGGCCATCTCGTCGAGGACGACCTCCACCGCAAGGCCTGTCTCGTGACCGGGCATGCCGACCGCATCGCGAATGTCCTGTTCGTGCAGCCAGCAGTCGAACACCCGGATCTGCATGAACCGTCCGAAGGTGTCCTTTCCCGCCGGCGTGAACGACTCGGCATTCCACTCGTCGACGCTCATCGCCTCGAGTACCGACAGTCGCGCCACGGTGAGTTCCCGGAAACGCTCAAGCACCTCACCGGGCGGCACCGCACGCAGCGACTCGACCCACTGCTCGTTGAAGGCTCCGATGTCGTTGCGGACGTGGTCGTTGACGTCACGGTCGATCTCCACGTCGGGACCATGCTGACCAGCGAGCATTGCCTCGGTGCCGACGATGTGCGACACGTTGTCCTGCACGTTCCAACCGGGAAGCGGCGACGGCGCACGCCACTGATCATCGGTCAGCTCGCCGAGCAGCTCACCGAGACTGGCCCACACCTCACCGAGGGCTGCCACGGTCCGATCCTTCGGGATGTTCGATGCCATGACCGCATCTTGGCAAAGCTGCTCCGCTACGAACGCAGCAGCAGCGGCCGCGCGGGGATCAGATGACGTCGTCGAGTGGCGCTTGCGGGCCAACGGCACCGATTGCGTCGAAGTACTGCAGGTGCGCCTCGACGACATTCACCGCGTCGACGTCGTCGCGCAGGTCGATGTCGTTCGCCTCGGCCTCACCGATCAGATACGCGGTCAGCGCATCCTCGGTGAGCACCACCGGTTCGGAGATCGATTGCGGCTGATCGACCACACCATCGGGCTGGAGGCCCTGCTCGTGCAGCCAACGCATGTGGAACACGAGGAGCTGCTCGACCTCGTCGGGTGTGAGCCTGGCTTGGCTGACCGGAGGGAGCCGATCGCACACGAAATCGACCGCCTCGTCGAGCATGTACACCGCCCGGGGAGCCACCGCATCGAGGCGGTGCGCTTCACGCCCGACGATCACGGCAGCGATGACGAACACCAGCACCGCCGCCACCACTGCGAACACGATCGTGATGCCATCCATCAGCCGAGGAGTCTACGAACCTGCCGTGAAACGCGTCCGAGCCGCGCCCACCGGAGTGAACGCGGCTCGGTACTGCGTGCGGTGAGTTTCAGCGCACCCCCTGCGCGCCGAGACTCACCGAAGTCCGAGTGAACGTGTGTGCGGTGAGTTTCAGCGCTCCCTGCCCACGGTGAGACTCACCGCAGCCGGGGTGACGTGGTGGTCAGATGCCGATTCGCTGGGCGAGCTGCTCGCGGTGATACGTGGGATCACCGAAGAGGAGCTCGGAGCTCTTGGCCCGCTTGAAATACAGGTGGGCCGGGTGCTCCCAGGTGAAGCCGATGCCACCGTGGATCTGGATGTTCTCGGCGGCGGCGTGGAAGTACGCCTCGGAGCAGTAGGCCTTGGCGAGCGAGGCGGTCGACGGCAGTTCGTCGTTCATCTCGCTGGCACACCACATGCCGTAGTAGGCGGCCGACTTGGCCGACTCGACTTCGAGGAGCATGTCGGCGCACTTGTGCTTGATCGCCTGGAACGAGCCGATCGGACGGCCGAACTGCACGCGGACCTTGGCGTACTCGACCGCCATCTCGAGCACCTTCTGGGCGCCACCGACCTGCTCGGCGGCGAGCGCCACAGCGGCGAGGTCGAGCACGGTTTCGAGGGTGTCCCAACCCTTGCCCTCTTCACCGATCAGCTCGGCGGGGGTGTCGGCGAAGTCGAGCTTGGCCTGCTTGCGGGTCTGGTCCATCGTCGACAGGTTCGTCTTGGTGAGGCCGGAGGCGTCACCGGCGACGGCGAACAGGCTCGTGCCGGCGCCGGTCTTGGCGGCAACGATGATCAGGCCGGCGGCGTTGCCATCGAGCACGAACGACTTGGTGCCCGAGAGCGTGTAACCCTCGCCGGACTTGGTGGCCTCCATCGTGATGCCGGCTTCGTCCCACTTGCCCGACGGCTCGACGTAGGCGAGCGTGGCGATGGTCTCGCCCGAAGCGATCCCGGGGAGGTACTTCGCCTTGGCGGCTTCGTCACCCGACTGCAACAGCGTGTTGGCAGCCAGGACAGCGGTCGAGAAGAACGGGGCGCACAGCAGGGCGCGACCCATTTCTTCGAGCACGATGCCGAGCTCGACGAATCCGTAGCCGGAGCCACCGAATTCTTCGGGAATCGACAGGCCCTGGAGGCCCATCTGCTCGCCCATCTGGCTCCAGACGGCGCCGTCGTAGCCGTCCTCGGTCTCCATCTGCTCTCGCACGGCCTCTTCGGAGCTCTTGTTCTCGAGGAACGAGCGCACGGTCTTGCGGAGTTCTTCTTGTTCGTCGGTGAAGGCAAAGTTCATGGGCGAGATCATGCACGGGTTGCGCACGACCGTGCAAGTCTGCTTGTGTACACATGTGGACACCTCCTCGAATCGAACCGTCGGGATCCGAGAACTCCGGGCGAGCCTGGCCGAATCGATCAGAGTCGCCGAGGCCGGCGAGCGCACGGTGGTCACCGTCGGCGGACGGCCGGTCGCACAGCTCGGGCCGCTCGACGCCGACGCGCCCGACCTCGAACGCCTCATCGGCTCCGGCGCCGTGATCCCGCCCCGACGCACCAGCGAGTGGCGCCCGCCCGAGCCCGTCCCCGTCTGGGCAGGCGTCCGCCTCGACCAGATCCTCCGAGAGCTCCGCGGCTGATGCGTTCCACCACGCTCCCCCACCACGTTTGTGTGGCATTGCCGGTGGTGCGGGCCACCCGAAATGCAACCCAAACAAGATGGGGATGGGGGGCGCGGTGACGGTGGCGCTCGACACTTCGGCGTTGTTGGCGTTGGCGGTGGAGGGGCCGATGCGCTCCGTCGCACTGGACGCGCTCGCTGCCGATCCGGTGTGGGCGGCGTCCGCGATGGCGTTGACGGAGGCGCTTCCGGCGATCGACCGGCTGAGCGACCAGACGATCCTTCGTCTCGATCTCGAAGATGCCGTGCGGCTCGTGTGGGATCACCTCCACATCGTCCCGGTCGATCAACGTTGCCTCGATCGAGCGGCGTCGCTGTCGCGTACCCAACCGGTGCGGCTCAGCGATGCGATCCATTTCGCTGCCGCCGAACGCATGCCGGGACCGATCCGATTCGTCACCTTCGATGCCGCCCACATCGGCGTCGCTCTCGGGCTCGGCTTCGACGTGATCAGTTCGTGATCGTCACCGCCGACCGATGAGAGGCGTCACCCGCACACGCCACCAGAGCACTGCGAGCTGCTGGGCTGAACGGGCGATGCGCGGCAGTCGGAAGAACTGCGACCGACCGTGCGGGCGCCAGTGGTGCGACACCCCGACCTCGACGAAGCGCGCATCGGCATGGGCCAGTGCGTGCATCAATTCCACACAGATCACCCCTGACGTCGACGTCAGAGCGATCGGCTCCATCGACGACGCCCGGATCAACCGGAAGTCGCAATCGGTGTCACGAACCCGCAGACCGAACAGCAGCTTCACGGCGTGGTGATAGGTGCGACCGATCAGGCGGCGGTACCAGGCGTCGCCGCGACCGATTTTGAATCCCTGCACCACATCGACATCGTCGCCAGCCGCGGCAAGACACCGCACGATCTCGGTCGCGTCGTACTGGGCGTCGCCGTCGGTGTAGAAGATCCACTGTTTCGTCGCCGCAGCGAACCCCGACTGCAGCGCCCCGCCGTAGCCGCGGTTCATGTCGTGGACGATGACGCGCAGCTCGGACACCTCGTCGGCGAGGGCGTGCAGCACGGCGAACGAGCCGTCGGTGGAACCGTCGTCGATCACGATGATCTCGAACTCGTCGACTGCGTCCACCAGCGCGCCACGCACGTCACGGACCATCCCGGCGATCGAGAACTCGTCGTTGTAACAGGGGAAGAACGCCGACACCGACGTCACGGCCGGGTTGAGCACGCTCACGACCCGCTCGCCGCGAGAACCTCGCCGACACGATCGATCTCGGCGTCGGTCATCTCCGGGAAGCACGGCAGCGATACGCAACGCGCCGCCCAGTCGTCGGCGATCGGTGTCGGTTCGCGCTGGAACGAACGGTACGCCGGCTGCGAACCGATCGAGAGCGGATAGTGCACCGCAGTGCCGACGCCCGCTGCAGCCAGCGTCTCGCGGAACGCCTCACGGTCGGCGACCTTCGCGACGCACAGGTGGTAGACGTGATCGTCGTGGTCGTCCTGCCACTCGAGCCACGGAGCCGCAGATCGATAGTGCCGGGCGATCGATCGGCGTCGCTGCGTCGCTTCGTCCAACACGGCAAGCTGCACCCGCAGCCAACCGGCTTCGATCTCGCTCATCCGGAAGTTCTGGCTGATCGCTTCGTGCACGTACTGCTCGGTCATCCCGTGCTGGCGCCGCATGCGCACGTCGGCAGCCAGCGACGAGTCGTCGGTGAGCACGGCACCGCCGTCGCCGATTCCCCCGAGGTTCTTGGTCGGGTAGAACGACAAAGCGGCGGCGCGACCGCTGACACCACACCTCGCGCCCTGCGCCTGCGCCGCGTCCTCGATCACCGTCGGACCCAGGCGGAGGAACGGCTCGACGTCGACCGCTCGCCCGTAAAGATGCACCGGGATGATCGCTCCAGTGCGCTCGGTGATCGCACGTTGCGTCGCATCCACGTCGAGACCGGCGGTCGACGCGTCGACGTCGACCGGAACCGGAACCGCTCCGACTGCGCACACCGCCGACGCCGTCGGGACTGCCGTGAACGCCGGCACGATCACTTCGTCTCCGGGACCGATCCCACAGGCCACGAGCGAGAGCTCGATCGCCGATGCGCCACTCGCCACGCCGATCACGTACGCCACGCCCAGGGCCTCAGCGAGTTCGCCTTCGAGCGCGTCGAGTTCGTCACCCAAGAGCACCCGACCGGATGCGGTCACGCGACGCACCACGTCCAACAGGTCGGGTTCGAATCGCCGATAGCGACGCGTCAGGTCGATGAAGGGGACCGTCATCTCGGCGACGGCAGTTCGTCGATCGTGGCGCGGATCCCGTCGGCGAAGCGGGTGCGCGGGGCCCAACCGAGCATCCGCTCTGACTTCGAGAAGTCGCCCTGATAGCTGCCGATGTCGATGCGTTCCAGGCCATCCGGCCACGGCACACACCTGACCGTCGTACCGGAGTCGGCCGCCTCGACCACGTGACGTGCGATGTCGGACAACGCAAGCACTTCGGAGTTGCCGAGATTGAAGACCTCCCCGACGGCCGCCTCGTGAGTGGCGGCAGCGAGCAAGGCGTCGACGACGTCATCGACGTACACGCAGTCGCGCTGCTGCGATCCGTCGCCGAACAACTCGATGTCGTCACCACGCAGCGCCCGGCGGATGAACACCGACAGGAACCCTTGATCAAGCCGATCGAGATGGAGCCGGGGTCCGTACACGTTGGTGAGCCGCAGGATCGACGCTCGCAAGCCGTGGACCTGCGAATACAGGAGGTGGAACTGCTCGCACGCCAACTTGTCGATGCCGTTCACGTCGACCGGGGCCGTCGGATGGAGCTCGTCGACCGGCAGATACTGCGGGCGCCCGTACACCTGGCGAGTCGACGTGAGCACACTGATCGCCTCGGGCGCCTCGGCACGCAACGTCTCTAGGAAGGCGACGTGGTCGGTGAGGTTCAACTCGATGTCGCGCAGCGGGCGCTCCATCGACGCAAGATGGCTCACCTGCCCAGCGAGGTTGAACACGAACTCGCATCCACGCACGGCGTCGGCAACTTCCGTGGCGCCGATCGAACATTCCCACACGTCCACATCGAGACCCTCGACGTTGCGACGGTCGCCACCATGTTCGGGAACGAGAGCATCGACGACGACAACATCGGCGCCCTCGGCCACGAGACGATGCACCAGGGTCGAGCCGATGAAGCCGAGTCCGCCCGTGACGACGCATCGAGCGCCCGTGAACACGCCCGCTATCGGGCGCTCGGCGGTCGACGGCTCGGTGCTCATGGCGTGCGCATCCTACGCACGGCGCGCCGAGGCGAGCGGCGTCACGGAACCCATGATCGGGTGATCACCAGACGCGTGAACACCACCAACACGATCGCCGACGCAGCGAGGTACCCGATCACCCATGACCGACCCTTCGACGCAAGGACGTCGGCGACTGCAAACTGCATCGGGAACGCCAGCACTGCGTATCGGGCAAGGCCGACCACACCGAGCATCAACGGCGGAACCACCACCAGCACGGTGAGCACCAACCATGTCGGTGGATGTCGTCGCACCCGCATGGCGTAGGCAGCGGCGGCAATCGCGAACACGATCACATGGGTGAGCGCCAACCGCGAACCGACCGGGTCGGTCACGAAATCGACCACCGACAACTCGACCCACGCGTCCTTGGCCGCCCAGAAGACGAAAGGATCACCCGTACGCGCATCGAGGTACGCCATCCATCCGAGCAGGAACACCGCCGACGGAACCGACACCGCCAGCACCGCCCGCCAACCCGCCCGAGCCAAGAACACGGCCACGATCAATGCCGCCACGATCAGCGCTCCGTTCGGACGGCTCGCGGTGGCACACGCCGCGATCAGCCCGGCGACGACCCAACGACGCGAGTCGGCTGCCACGAGCGCCCACACGGCCCCCGCGAGGAACATCGCATCGGAGTACCCGATCACCAGGCTGAGCGCTCCCGGCGCCAGCGCACAGATCCACACCGCCCACCGTGCGGTCGCCGGGGGCAGGTGCGACGACGCCAGCCGGTACAGACCGGCGAATGCGATCAACGAGGCGAGCCAGGAAACACCCGTCAACGCCACCGTTTCGGGGGCGCCGAACCGCATCGGCAAGCTCGCAAGCGCCGGGAAGAGGGGGAAGAACGGGTACTCGCTCCAGTTCCCGGGCACGTACGGCACGTCGTAGCCGTCGCGAGCGATGAGCCGGAACCATTGGCCATCCATCCAGAGCAGCGCACCGGCGTAGAAACGATCACCCCCGATGTTGACGGTGAGCGTCGGCACCACCACGAGACGCACCACGATCCAGGGAAGTACCACCGCACGAAACGGAAACGCACTGCGTATCCGACCCGCCGACGACGGGTGTTCAACGGGCACCTCCACCCCCGGCGCTAACGTCACGAAGCCCAACACTAGGAGGTGCGTAGGCCATGGAGATGGCGGAGTACCGGCGGATGGCCGAGACCGAGGAGACGCACTGGTGGTACGCAGCCACGCGCGCCCTGCTGCGCCAACTGTTGGAACCCGAACTGACGTCCGGCGGGACATTTCTCGACGTCGGCGCCGGCACCGGCGCCACCGGCGCATGGCTGGCGGATCTCGGCACGTTGGTCGCCCTCGACTTCGAGCACGAGGCGCTCGCGATGGCAGCCCAGCGCCACCCGTTGCAGCTCCCGATCAACGCCGACGCCTGCGCGCTTCCGATCGCCGACGCCAGCGTCGACGCCGTGCTCTGCGTGACCGTGCTGTGTCACCAGTCGATCGACTCGCCGACGGCGGCCGTTCGAGAGTTCGCCCGCGTGGTGCGACCGGGTGGGATCGTGTGCCTGTGGGAGCCTGGGGTCCGGCGGCTGCGGCGAGCCCACGACCGCGTCACGCACACCGGGCGCCGTTTCTCGCGGCTCGATCTCGCACGGTGCGCCACCGATGCGGGGCTCGACGTGGTCCGTTCCACCGGCGCCCACTCGTATCTGGTGCCGCCGGCGATGGTGAAGGCGCTGCTCGAACGCGGTGAGGTCGCCAGCGATCTCGACGGGCATGCGGACGGCCTCGGTGGGGTTCTCGCCACGGTTGCTCGCGGCGAACGAGCACTGCTGCGACGAGCCGATCTCCCGTTCGGGCTGTCGGCGATCACGCTCGCTCGACGCCCCATGTGAGGCGCGGGGCGTTCGGATCGACCGGCCGGGAACCGCGACCTCGGTAGTCTCGGCGATCGTGACGACCGACCAATCGAACCCGACCGGGGTGCTCTCGGTGGTCATGCCCTGCTTCAACGAGGAGCAGACCGTCGAGGAGATCCTCGACCGGGTACTCGACTCGCCCCTCGTCGGCGAAGTCATCGCCATCGACGACGCGTCGACGGATCGCACCCTGGCGATCCTCACGGCCTACGCCGATCCTCGACTGCGCGTGCTGGCCCAGCCGGTCAACCAGGGCAAGGGAGCCGCGCTGCGACGAGGGTTCGCCGAGGCGACCAAGCGATACGTGATCGTGCAGGACGCCGACCTCGAATACGACCCGGGTGAGTACCCGCGCATGCTCGCCCCGCTCCTGTCCGACGAGGCCGATGTCGTGTACGGATCGAGGTTCAGCGGTGGCGACGCACGACGGATCCTCTACTTCTGGCACACGCTCGGCAACCGGGCGCTCACGCTGGCGTCGAACATGGCCACCAACCTCAACCTGAGCGACATGGAGACCTGTTACAAGGCGTTCCGACGCGAGATCATCCAGCAGATCACGATCGAGGAAGACCGCTTCGGATTCGAACCCGAAGTCACGGCCAAGGTCGCAGCGATGCACTGCCGGGTGTACGAGGTCGGCATCAGCTACTACGGGCGCACCTACGACGACGGCAAGAAGATTGGCTGGCGCGACGGCGTCCGCGCCGTGTTCTGCATCGCTGCGTACTCACCGCCCGGCGTGAAGTTGCGACTTCGCCGTGCTAGCCCGATCGTCGCCCGCCTCACCGGTTCCTGACCCGCCATCAATCCGCTCGCTGCACGCCCGCCAGCGATGAGCCAACCGCCCGAATACCGGCCTCCCGCTCATCACCTCTGCTGCACACCCGCCAGCGATGAGCCAACCGCCCGAATACCGGCCTCTCGCTCATCACCTCCGCTGCACACCCGCAAGCGATGAGCCAACCGCCCGAATACCGGCCTCTCGCTCACCGCTCCCGTCTGGCTGGCGCGGTCAGGACGGTTTGCGGGCGACGAGGAACACCGACTGCCCGAACGGCACCCGCACCCTCGTCTCGACCCAGCGCACCACTGGCACGATCCACTTGTCGAAGATCTTCACCGTGGTCGGCGACGTCGGTTCCTGGCTCAGGAACCGACACAGGATCAGCCAACTGAACCAGCCCGGAAGATTCACGTGGCGACCCTCGACCACCTCGTACCCGGCGAGGCGGACGTCCGCTTCGAGCTGACGTTTGCGGTAGCGGCGGACGTGGCCGAGCTTCGCATCGAACTTGCTGTAGAGGAATTCGTACGACGGCACCCAGATGCACAACCGCCCACCCGGCTCCAGACGGTCGTAGATCTCGCGCAACACGCCCTGATCGTCCTCGATGTGCTCGAGCACGTTGATCATCACCGCCGAGCCGAACAGCGGCGCTGCCACCACCTCGCCGACAACCCCCGCGATCGTGGTCACCCGCGCATCGTCGGCGTACCGATCGACAAGCAATCCGGCCGCGTACGAACCGGGTTCGACTGCGGTGACGTCACCGAACGAGGCGTAGCTCTCGGTGAACGTCCCGTGTCCGGCACCCACTTCGAGTATCGGGCCGACGAGATGCGGCGCGCACAGATCCACGATCCATGTGCGGTAGTTGACCGCATCGTCGAGCGAGTCGAGCGTCGACGCCAGCGTCGCGTCGACCGAATCGGCATCGAACGACGAGCGAGCTGGAGGATCCGACGCAGACACGAGGGGCAGGCTAACGACTCGCCGGCCGACAGGCGGTCACATCGGTGCGCCCGACCGGTCGCTCGGATGCATCGATTGCCACCGCTTGATCGCGCACCGATGTGTCTTCGCCAACGGCCGCAATACCGGCAACAGGTGCGTCCGTATACGCCACAGCTTGGTCTGTTCGATGACCTCGAGTCGACGGCGCAAGTCGTCGGCACGGGTGCGCTCGGCGTCGACGGCATCGGCGAGTTCCGCGGCGCGGGCGCGCTGGGCGACGAGTGCGAGTTCAGCTTCAGCGTGGGCCGCCGAGCTCGCCGCCAACTGCCCGGCGAGGTGGTCGTTGCGTTCGACGATTTCACGGACAGCATCGGCAACTGGCGCTACGACGATCGGTGATTCCGGATGTATCACCCGGATCACGTCGTCGACCACCGTGGCCAACGAGCCGACCAATCCGAGACCTTGGTCGCTCTCCTCGTTCGGCTGCAAAGCGAGGCTCGACGCACGCACCCATTCGAGGTCGTCGACGCATCGCGCCAACGTGTCGAGATTCGCTTCGACGTGTTCGACGGCCCGGGGCATCAACGCGAGGTCGGAGCGGATCGCGAAGGCGAGATGATCGAGCTCCCGATCGAGCAGCCGGACACGAAGCATCCGATCGAACTCCTCAGGCTGGCGCCACAAGGTCAGGGTGTCGACGACACCGGTACCGGGAATCGCGCCGGCGGTCAGTGGCACCATCGTCAGACCCTCGGTCTCGGATGGAATGTCGACCGCGCCACCGTCGGGTCGGTAGCGGCGAGACAGCCGATGGTCGACGTGCCGAGTGATACCAGTGGCACCTTCCGCTTCGACGAGACCGCGGCACGCCCGAGCACCTGGCTCGGTCGTCAGGTCGACCTTGATGTCGGGATGCAGGAGAAGTAGACGAACGACCTCGTCGCTCACGAAACGGTCGCCGTAGCGGAAACTCGGTGGCGCGACGCCGAACACGGTTGCGTACGCCTCGATCGAGAGCGCAGCATTCTCGACGACCCAACTTGTCGTCCCGTCGGGGAACCAACCCTCCCCGGTCCAGCGCCAGTTGTGCGGGTGCGTGCCCACCTCGTCACCGGAACCGAGTACGTCTGCCAGTGCTGCTTCGAACTGCTCCGCCGGCCAACCAGCATCGCCGTGCAGATGTTCGACCTGACGATCGAGGCGGAGATACCAGTTGAGCACCTGACCACCGACACGGCTACGGAGCCAGTCGTGATTCTCGAAGAGTCGTTCGGCGCCCAGCCAGTCCACCGGCATCGAAGGTTCCGGTGTTCGGGAGTCGGGCTCGATGTCGACACACAGCACCGCCTTCACCTCGCTGAATGTAACGACCCGGGCGGTCCGTCACATGAGCGAGATGCCAGACTGCGCACATGGCTGCAACCGACACGCTGCACTGGTCGAACACCGACGTCGAGGTACACAAGGTGGTGGTCGGCCCGTACGAGAACAACGTGTTCGTCGTGCGATGTCGTGCCTCTGGCGAGGCGGTGTTGCTCGATGCCGCCAACGAACACGAGCAACTGCTGGAGCTGTGCCAACACCTCGGCGTCAAGCGCGTGCTGGAAACCCACGGCCATTGGGACCACATCCAAGCCGTCCCCGCAATGCGCGAAGCGGGCTACGAGGTCGCCGTCACCGCGCTCGACGCGCCAATGCTCAGCGACGTCGGCTACGACGTGTTCATCGACGACGCCGAGGTGATCGAGGTCGGCCGGCTGCGCCTCCACGCGATCCACAACCCGGGTCACACACCGGGATCGATCTCGTTCGCACTCGCCGACACACCACTGCTCTTCACCGGCGACACGCTCTTCCCAGGTGGGCCCGGCAACACCTCGTTCGACAACGCCGACTTCGACACGATCATCACCTCGATCACCTCGAAGCTCTTCACGTTCCCCGACGACACGATCGTGCTCCCCGGTCACGGCCTCGACACCACGATCGGAACCGAACGCCCCCACCTCGAGGAGTGGATCGAACGCGGCTGGTGATCCTTGACGCCATCACCCGAGCATCTCGTGAACAACATGCGTCATACGAGCGCACCTTGTTCACGAGAACGGCGGGGCTCCTCTGGGGAGAGGGGAATTTCGCGGCGGTAGAATCTGGCGATGGCGTTCGATCTCGACATGGTGCGCAAGGAGTTCCCGATCCTGGCCCGCGAGATCGACGGCAAGCCAATCGTGTACCTCGATTCGGGCAACACCTCCCAGAAGCCTCATCGAGTGATCGACGCGATGACCGACTTCCTCGAGAACTCGTACGCCCCGATCAACCGCAGCTCGTACCGTCTCGCCGGCGAAGCCACCGAGGCATACGAAGGCGCCCGCTGCGCCGTCGCCCGGCTGATCAATGCCCCGTCGCCCGACGAGGTGATCTTCACCAAGAACGCCACCGAATCGACCAACCTGATCGCCCGCTCGTGGGGCGTCACCAACCTGCGAGAGGGCGACGTGGTCGTGCTCACCCACATGGAGCACCACGCCAACATCGTGCCGTGGCAGATGCTGCGCAACGAGCTCGGTATCGAGATCCGCTGGGTGCCGCTCACGGCGGACGGACAGCTCGACCTGACCAATCTCGACCAACTGCTCGACGGCGCCAAGGTGTTCTCGTTCACCGCCATGAGCAACGTGCTCGGCACACTCCCCCCGGTCGCCACGCTGTGCACTGCCGCCCACGACGCCGGTGCGCTGGCTGTTGTCGACGCCTGCCAGTTCGTGCCGCACAACGCCACCGACGTCCAAGCCTGGGGTGCCGATCTCGTTGCCTTCTCCAGCCACAAGATGTGCGGGCCGTCAGGTATCGGCATGCTGTGGGGCCGCATGGAACTGCTCGATGCGATGCCACCCTTCCTCGGCGGCGGCAACATGATCGACACCGTCACCCTCGACGGCTACACGACCGCACCGGTGCCCGCGAAGTTCGAGGCCGGCACACCGCCGATCGCCGAGGCCGTCGGTCTGCGTGCCGCCGTCGAGTTCCTCGAAGACCTCGGGATGGACGACATCCGCCAACACGAGATCAACCTCACCCGCTATGCCCTCGACACGTTGAACGACCGCTTCGGCGACGACATCACCATCTACGGCCCTGACGACACTGCGGTGCGTGGTGGCGTGTTGAGCTTCGCCTTCCGCGACCTGCACCCGCACGACGTCAGCCAGATCCTCGACGAACGCAACGTGTGCGTGCGTGCCGGCCACCACTGCGCCAAGCCGCTGATGCAGGTGCTCGGCGTGCAGTCGACCACCCGTGCAAGCTTCTATCTGTACAACGGCACCGACGATGTCGACGCCCTGGCCGATGCGCTCGACAGCGCAACCGATATCTTCGGACTCTGATGGCCGGCCTCGAAGACCTTTACCGCGAGATCATTCTCGACCACTACCGCACCCCGCGGAATCGTGGTGAACTCGAGTCGCCGCCCGCTGTCGAATCGCGTGGCCACAACCCGCTGTGCGGCGACGAGATCACCCTGTTCCTCCTCGTGGACGGCGACGGTGACGATGCGCTCGTTGCTGACGTCAAGATCAGCGGCCAGGGCTGTTCGATCTCGCAGTCGTCGGCGTCGATGATGACCCAGGCCGTGATCGGCAAGTCGGTGGGCGAAGCGCGAGCGATGATCCGAAGGTTCCGTTCGATGATGGGCATCGAAGACATCGAGATGCAGCCCGGCGACGACGACATCGATCTCGGCGACCTCGAAGCCCTCCAAGGCGTCGTGAAGTTCCCGGTGCGGATCAAGTGCGCCGTGCTCGGCTGGAGCACCCTCGCCGACGCCCTCGACCACGCCTGATCGACGCCCTCGACAACTCGGGCAAACAGGGCCGAGCGGTCACAGCGGGGTGATCAGGAGGTCTTCGATGCGCAGGAAGTCCCCCCACTGGTCGAGCAGCTGATCGACCGATCCCACCGCCTGCGCCTCGTGGCTGGATCGATCGATGATCGCGATCGAATAGCCCCAGTCGACAAACCGGTCGAGATGCTCGTGCGGTGTCCGCCCCGACACTCGCTTCGTCATCTCCTGCGAGAACTCCATCACGAACGACGGACGATGCCGCTCGACGGTGGCGTTGGCGCCGTCGATCACGATCCCCTCGGCCCCCTCGACGTCGATCTTCACCACCGACACTCGATCGAGGTCGAGGTCGTCGAGTGCCGTCGTCGGCACGATCGTGCCCCGGCCCGAGTCGGTGGTGTGCTCGTCGTCGGGAAGGAAGCCGCCGTTCGATCCGACATGCGTGCCGAAGTTCACGTACCCGCGACCCGCAGCGAGCCCCAGCGGGACCAACTCGACGTTCGTCAGCGAATTGAGTGCAATCGTGTGAGCGATCAGCCGGGCGTTCTCGGGATTCGCTTCCACGGCGATCACCCGGCCGTCCGGTCCGACACGCGTGGATGCACGGAAGGCGTGGTATCCGACGTTCGCTCCGACGTCGACGAACACGTCGCCCGGCCCCAGCAGGCGATCGAGGGTCGCAGCGACGTGCGGTTCGTATGCCCCCTCGGCGATCTGGACCGACACCGACGCGTCGGCACGATCGAGCGCCATTCGGACTCCCCCGACGTCGACGAGGTCGAGGTCACCAAGGCCCCATCTGATGCTCACCGGTGATGCGATGGTTTGGCGGTCGAGTGAACCGAGAAGCTGTCGTGCTGCAGCGAATGTCGGCGGCGCGTCGCCGATCGCATGTCGGACGATGTGATGCTGCACGTCGTCGAGACCGTCCGGAAAAAGCAGCGCGAGGATGCCGACCCACGGGTCACCTTGATCTTCAGGCGCCGACCGTCGCCAACGATCGAACACGTCAATCCCTCGCCAGCTCGACCACGACGCCGGAACTCGCAGCGACGAGCTGATCCGGGGTGAGCGAGAACACGTCATGCCAGGTGCCGGCTGCCGCCCAGACCACCTCGTACTGGAGCAAGTCGGGATCGACGAACACCCGAAGCTCGGTGTCGTGCCCGAACGGGGGAACGCCGCCGATCGGGAATCCGGTTGCGGCTCGCACGGTGTCGGCGTCGACCCGGCTGCACGTGGCTCCACCGGCGGCGAGCGCCAGCTTGGTCTCGTCGAGCTGGTTCGATCCGCTGACGTACGCAAGCACCACCTCGCCGTCGACCGCGAAGATCAGGCTCTTCACGATCTGGCCGACGTGGCACCCGATCGCGTTCGCCGCATCAGCGGCGGTCTTGGTTCCCTCCGGGAACCGCACCGGCCGCACGTCGAGCCCAAGTCCGGCTCCGGCCTCGACAACCCGGGTCACGTTGCGATGCAGCTCGTCGGTCATCGGCCACGACGGTAGCGGTATTCACTCACCAGCGAGCGATGAGCGAACGGCCGCTATTCGGGCGGTTGGCTCATCACCGGCGCAGTCCAACCCGTAGCGATGAGCGAAACGCCGGCATCCGGGCGGTTGGCTCATCACCGGCCCGGTCCAACCCGTAGCGATGAACGAAACGCCGGCATCCGGGCGGTTGGCTCATCACCGGCCCGGTCCAACCCGTAGCGATGAGCGAAACGCCGGCATTCGGGCGGTTGGCTCATCACTTGCGGGGGGTCGGGTGGGGTCACATCATGCCGAGTTCGAGCCGAGCCACGTCGGACAGCCGGGAGGCGTCCCACGGTGGATCGAACACGAGCTTGACGTCGACCTCGTCGACACCGTTCAAGGCGGCGACCGCGTCGCGGAGGTCGAGGCGCAAGATGTCGCCCATGCCACAGAACGGCGCCGTCACCGACATGTCGACCTCGACGCGCCAGCCACCGCTCGCCAGCTGTTCGGCGTCGACCCGGTACACCAGTCCGAGTTCGACGATGTCGACGGGGATCTCGGGGTCGTAGACCGTGGTTGCGGCCTCCCACACCAAATCGACGCTGAACGGTGCATCGCTGGGCGCAACATCGACGTCGGTGGCCGGAGCGTCGATGAAGCCGAACTCGATCGAGTCGCTGCGGCTGAGCCGCGCCATCTCGCCGTCGCGGGTCTTCACCGTGGCGGTACCACCGAGCGCCTGCAGGAGTGTCACCCGATCACCCTTGGCGAGCAGGACTCGATGGCCGGCGGGAACAATGGTGACCTCGGCGTCGCGCGGCAGTGCGAAACCCTTGCGTACCCCGACTCCGACCGCCTGGTCGGCCACGTCGGCGACGTCAGCAACTGGTCGATCGCCAGCAGTGGTGTCCGGGTCAGTCATGGTCGTGTCCGAGTCGGCGGGTGATCCAGTTGCGGACTGCCTCGATGCTCACGTCGTCGACCACCTCGTCGGCGAAACCGTTGATCAACAGGCGTCGTGCCTCCTCCGCGTTGATGCCGCGCGAACGCAGGTAGTACAGCGCGGTGTCGTCGAGCTGGCCGACGGTGGCCCCATGCTTGCAGGCGACCTCGTCGGCGAGGATCTCGAGGCGGGGCTGCGTGTTGACCTCGGCCCGGTTCGACAGCAGCAGGTTGTCATTCGACTGTTCGGCGTCGGTGCCGTCGGCGCCAGGACACACGTCGATGCCGCCGTTGAACACGCCGGTGCTCGCGTCGTCGAGCACGCCGCGGAACAACTGACGACTCGTGCAGTCCTTGGCCCGGTGGACCACGGTGATCTGCTGGTCGAGGATCTGCTCGCCGTCGCCGAAGAACAGCCCGGAGAGCTCGGCGTGAGCGCCGGCACCGGCGAGTTCGACGTGATACGCCAGGCGCCCATACGACGCACCGAGGTTGAACGACCGCGTGCGCAGCGTGCTGCGCTCGCCCTGGGCGACCTCGACTCGGCTGAGGTGCACCTGCTGCGCCGGGAGATCCTGCAGAACGACGTGCTCGAGTGTGGCATCGTCGCCGAGGGCGACCGTGGTGCGCACGTTCGAGCCGCCGAACTCGGTTCCGACACCGAGCCGCGACTCGATGACCGTCACCGAACTCCCGGCACCGACGTCGATGATCACACGGCTGCTCGACGAGTTCGTCACCGATCCGGGCGCCGTGATGTCGACGACGTGGATCGGTGCGGCGACGTCGACACCGACATCGACCACGATCACGGCGCCATCGGTGGCGTACGCCAGGTTGTACGCCGTGAACGCGTCGACGACCCCGGCACGGTCGCCCTGATGGTTCACCAGATCGGGTTGCGACTCGGTGGCGTCGGCCAACGACCGCAGGTACACACCGTCGGGTGTGGCGAGGTCGGATCGCGCCCGGTCGACGGCGCCGTTGATGATCACGATGCGGGGACCATCGAGTGCCGGAATCTGCGCGACGAGATCGGCGGGCAGATCGACCACGACCGAGCCAGTGGGCCCGAACGTCAGCTCGCCGAGTTCGCGGTGCGGCGCGTACCGCCACGCTTCGTCGCGTTTCGTCGGCCGCACGATGCCGTCGATCAACTCGACCGCCCTGATCGGAGACGTCGTTGCAGCAGCACTCATCGGCGTGACGGGGCACCAGCGAGCGGACGCTCCGGTGCGTCGTTCAGGTCGGCGTCGACGAAGTCGGCGTAGCCGTGGTCTTCGAGATGCAGCGCCAAGGTGCGATCGCCTGACTGCACGATCCGGCCGTCGACGAGTACGTGCACGAAGTCAGGCGTGATGTAGTCGAGGAGACGCTGGTAGTGGGTGATCACGATCATCGAGCGCTCGGGGCCGCGCAGCGCGTTGACACCGCCGGCGATGATCCGCAATGCGTCGATGTCGAGGCCCGAGTCGGTCTCGTCGAGCACGGCGAGGCGAGGCTGCATGACCGCCATCTGGAGGATCTCGTTGCGCTTCTTCTCGCCACCACTGAAGCCGGCGTTGACGGCACGATCGAGGAAGTCCTGCTTCATCTCGACGAGCTCCATCGCCTCTTTCGCCACGGCGAGGAAGTCACGGGCGCCGATCTCGGTCTCGCCGCGAGCGCGACGAACCGAGTTGAGCGCCGTGCGCAGGAAGTACATGTTGTTGACGCCGGGGATCTCGACGGGGTACTGGAAACCCATGAAGATGCCCGCCGCAGCGCGCGCCTCGGGCGTCATGTCGAGCAGATCGACACCGTCGAGGGTGACGGTGCCGCCGATCTCGTAGCCGTCGCGCCCAGCCAGTGCGTGAGCGAACGTGCTCTTGCCCGAGCCGTTCGGACCCATGATGGCGTGCACCTCGCCGGCGCCGACATCGAGGTTCAGCCCCTTGAGGATCTGCTTGTCACCGATGGCGGCGGTGAGGTTCTCGACGTGCAGCATCAGCCGACACTTCCTTCCAGGCTCACGCTCAGCAGGCGCTGAGCTTCGACGGCGAATTCCATCGGGAGTTCGTTGAACACCTCACGGCAGAACCCGTTGACGATCATCGACATCGCGTCTTCTTCGGTCATGCCGCGTTGGCGGCAGTAGTACAGCTGGTCCTCGCCGACGGTGGACGTGGACGCCTCGTGCTCGATCTGTGCGCTCGGGTTCTTCACCTCGATGTACGGGATCGTGTGCGCACCGCACTCCTTGCCCAGCAGCAACGAATCGCATTGGGTGTAGTTGCGGGCGTTCTCGGCCGAACGCATCACCTTGACGAGTCCTCGATACGTGTTCTGGCCGTGCGACGCCGAGATGCCCTTGGAGATGATCGTGCTGGTGGTGTCCTTGCCGATGTGGATCATCTTGGTGCCCGTGTCGGCCTGCTGGCGCTTGTTCGACAACGCCACCGAGTAGAACTCGCCGACGGAGCGGTCGCCCTGCAAGATCACGCTCGGGTACTTCCAGGTGATCGCCGAGCCGGTCTCGACCTGCGTCCACGAGATCTTGGCGTCGGTGTGCGCACGGCCTCGCTTGGTGACGAAGTTGTAGATGCCGCCGACACCGTTCTCGTCGCCGGGATACCAGTTCTGCACCGTCGAGTACTTGATCTCGGCGCGGTCCTTCGCAACGAGTTCGACCACGGCCGCGTGGAGCTGGTTCTCGTCGCGCTGCGGCGCGGTGCAACCTTCGAGATACGAGACGTGCGAGTCGTCTTCCGCCACGATCAGCGTGCGTTCGAACTGTCCGGTGTTCTGCGAGTTGATGCGGAAGTACGTCGACAGCTCCATCGGACAGCGGACACCCTTGGGGATGTAGCAGAAGGATCCGTCGGAGAACACCGCCGAGTTCAGCGCAGCGAAGTAGTTGTCGCGAACGGGCACGACCGAACCGAGGTGTTCGCGAACCAGGTCGGGATAGTCGTGGACCGCCTCGGAGAACGAGCAGAAGATCACCCCGGCCTCGAGAAGCGTCGCCTTGAACGTGGTGGTGACCGAGACCGAGTCGACGATCGCGTCGATCGCGACGTTGCTCATCATCTTCTGCTCGTGCAACGGGATCCCGAGCTTGTCGAACATCTCGCGGATCTCGGGGTCGACGTCGTCCATGCTGTCGAGCACCGGCTTCTGCTTCGGTGCCGCCCAGTAACTGATCGCCTGATAGTCGATCGGGGCGATGTTCAGCTTCGCCCAGTCGGGCTCGTCCATCTTGGTCCACGCCTCGTAGGCCGCCAGCCGCCAGTCGAGGAGCCACTCGGGCTCGTTCTTCTTCGAAGAGATCAGCCGAACGACGTCCTCGCTCAGTCCGGGCGGCGCCACATCGGTGTCGAGATCGGTGCTGAAGCCGTACTGGTAGCCGGCATTGGTCAGTTCCTCGATCTCGCGCATGGTGTCGCTCATTGCCGTACCTCTCTCTGGCCGGTGGTCACGGTGGCCGTTCGCAACGCTACCGACGCTCGCACGGTCTCGGGTCGGGGTTGCGTTGCCATGAAACCTCTTGCTACCAGCCCAAATGGCATTTCACAAGTTGTTCCTTGCGAAAGTATCGGAATCGGCTACGATCGCCCGATGGTCACCGTCCACGCCGCGCCGTCGCCCACCCAACGGCGCGTACTCGAGGCGCTGAAGCGGCACGGCGAGGCCACCGCCGACGAACTCGCCGAAACGCTCGCTGTCACGCCGAGCGCCGTGCGCCAGCACTTGAGCGCACTGCGATCTGCCGGTCTGATCGAGGCCCGTCAAGAGCGCGGCCAGACCGGGCGTCCAGCCGACCGCTATCGCGCAACCGAGCGGGCCAACCCGCTGTTCGTGACGCCTGACGATCTGTCGATCGAGTTGCTCCAACTCGTCGACGACGAGCATCCCGAACTCGTCGACCGGGTGTTCGACCGGCGTCGGCAACGTCTCGTCGACGATGCCGAAGCGCACCTCGCCGGCACCACGATCGAAGAACGCATCGCCGGAGTCACCGAACTCCTCGACGCCCAGGGCTACCTGTGCGACTGGGAGCAGTTGGGCGACGACCACTTCCGGATCAACCTGCACAACTGCGCGATCTGGACCGTCGCCAGCCGCTTCGGCAAGGCCTGCGCGAGCGAACTCGAATTCCTCCAAGGCGTTCTTCCCGATGCCACCGTTGCCCGGGTCACCCACAAGACCAACGGCGCACACACCTGCGCCTACGACATCGCCATCAACCGCTGACGTGAGAAGAGCCGGCCCGCCACGAGCGGACCGGCGGGTGACAGCGGGTGCGGCCGGCCCGGCACCGATCGATGTGATGTGCCGATCAGCGCTTGCGTTTGAAGAGGCGCTTGAAGAAGCCAGCTTCGGCCGCCGCCCGTTCGGCTTCGACCTCGGCGCGAATGCCGGAACCCGCCGCATTCAAGATGTCTTCGGCAGCGTCCAGGATCGCCGCAGCGCTGCCATCGTCGAGACCCTGGGGCTCCGGGGGCGTGGGCGGCACGATCAGCGTGCCGTGCGTCCATGCAACGTCGGCCAACCGGCGCTCGTACTTCGAGCAGTTCTCGGGACACCGCCACGGCGCATCCGGGGCAAGATCGAGATTGCACTTGCGGACCGTGTCACCGTTCGGATACGAGCGGCTCTCGAAGTTCTTGCACTCGATCTTCATCGGCATCGCCCAGATTGTACGCGGCGAGATCTGCGACACCCTCGTGCCTCAGGGTTTGCACGCCGGTACGACCGGCCATCGCTTCGGGGCGACCTGTATTCGGGGTCGAAGCAGTATTACAGTTGCGTTACGACGAGCCGACGAGGTGTTGCCTCGTCATGTGAAGCGAATTCCGCCAACCACACAGGAGTGACCGCCATGACCGAATCCATCGCCGACCCAGAGACCACCGACACCGATCTGGCCCCCAACGACCGCCGCGCCATGCTGCGCAAGCTCGCCATCGGTGGCGCCGGCGCCGCAGCCGGCGTCGTCCTGCTGAGCAACGGCAGGGTCTCCGCTGGAGTGGAGGGTCAGGCAGAAGATTCTCTCGAACTCGGTGCAGCGCAGACGAACACCAGCGTCACCCCGACGACCCTCGTTCACGACCCGGCGGCTGCACGGCCGGCAGGGCCGAGCTCGCTGAGCGTCGCAGGCGCGGTCCCCGCCGCCGACGCACCGTTCCCAGGCCAGGTTGGCGGGTACGGCAACGCCGACGTGGCGAACGGGCTCCACGGCTCGACCGACCAGGCCACCGGCTTCGGCGTCGTCGCCGCAAACCTCGCACCCGCAGCGGCCACTGCGACCGATCCCGTCCCGACCGGTCTCGCCGTGGCATCACTCGGTGGAGCACAGATCCGGTTCGTACCCCTCACCGGCGCGGTGACCGGACCGACCCCGGGCGATCATGTCGCGGGCGAGTTGTACGCCGACGCCGTGGGCACGTTGTGGTTCACGGTTCCTGCACCGACAACGACTGACGCCACCGCCGTACGCTTCGTCAAGTTGGCGGGCACGCCAACCGCCGGCGCGTTCCACGCCATCGACCCGCAGCGCGTCTACGACTCCCGCCAGGCCGCCTACACCGTCAAGGGCGTGCTGGCGCCCAACACCAATCGCGTGGTCAGCGTGGCCGACGGTCGCAACGAGAGCGGCACCGTCACCCTGGCGGAACGCCGTGCCTCTCGGCGCCACCGCCGTCGAGATCAACCTGACTGCAGTCAACATGACCGCCCCGAACTTCCTGCAGGTCACCGCCGGCGACAAGACAACCGTGACGGCGTCACTGCTCAACTGGGGTCCTGGCGACATCCAGATCGCCAACTCGGTCACTGTGCCCGTCGACGCCGAGCGCGAGATCAGGGTGTACTGCGGCAATCAGACCGGCAGCACCGACTTCGTCGTCGACGTCTTCGGCTACTACCGCTGACCAACACCGTTTGAACGCCGGTCGCTTCGGCGACATTGCAACGAGAAACCGGGGGTTCGCCTCCGGTTTCTCCGCGTGCGGGGTCAGGCGGCGTCGTCTGCGAAGTCGTCGAGATCTTCCCCGCCACCGACGCTGACGGGCACGTCGATTTCAATGAAAATGCACTCGCCCGGGCAGAGTTCGGCAGCGTGGATCGCGTCGGAGATGTTCCGCTCGCTCACCCAGGCCAAGCTCCCCGATCCGCCGGGATCGTTGAGCACGTCGCCATCTTCGACGACGTACGCGATGCCATCTTCGAGTTGCACGAAGACGTCGGGGCAGTGATCCACGCAGAGCCCGTCACCGGTGCACAGGTCTTGGTCGATCCACACACGCATGGTGACCGAACGGTACCGCTGGCTGTCTACATTGGCTCGACCGTGACAGCACAAGATGATCAGAAATCCGACACACCGAACAACCCCGATACAACCAACACACCGCCACCGCCGAGTGCCCAGCGCCGCAAACACACGTGGCATCGACCGACCGGCGACGTCTCCGACCCCTACGCGTGGATGCGTGACGTCGACGACCCGGCGCTGCTCGACTACCTCCGTGCCGAGAACGACGCAGCTGCTCGGTTCTTCGATCCGCACGCCGACACGATCGAAGCGATCTTCGGCGAGATCCGATCCCGAGTTCAGGAAACCGACATGTCGACACCCGTCGAGTTCGGTCCGTGGTGGTACGTCAGCTCGACCACCGAGGGGATGAGCTACCCGGTCCATCACCGCGGCCCGACGCTCGATCGCGCGACCGAGACGGTCCTCCTCGACGAGAACCTCGAAGCCGACGGCCGCGAGTTCTTCGACCTCGGCGCCTTCGACGTGTCGATGGACCACCGACTCCTCGCCTGGTCGAGCGACCTCGCCGGCGACGAGCACTACACCCTGCAGTTCCGCGACCTCACCAGCGGTGTCGATCTGGACGATCGCCTCGACGACGTGGCGAATGGCGGCATCGCGTGGTCACGAGACAGCCGGTACGTCTTCTACGTGACCCCTGACGAGCAGGAGCGGCCGTCCACCGTCTGGCGTCACCAGGTCGGCACTCCGCGATCCGACGACGTGTTGGTGTTCCACGAACCCGACGAACGCTTCTTCGTCGGGATCGGCACGACGCGGTCGGAGCAGTGGATCGTCATCAACTCGGCCAGCCGGACCAGCGCCGACGCCCGGATCATTTCGACCGATCAACCCACGGATGAGCCGATCGTCGTGACGCCACGGCGCGACGACGTCGAGTACGGCATCGATCACTGGGGCGACTCGTTCGTGATGCACACGAACGACGACGCGGTCGACTTCCGACTCCTCATCGCCGACGACGATGCCGACACCACCGACCCGGCCTCGTGGACCGAGCTCGTTGCCCACGTACCCGGTCGACGCATCCTCGGCGCTGACGCATTCGAGAGCCATCTGCTGATCCACGAGTGGGTCGACGCTCAGCCCCGCCTGCGGATCCTGTTTCGTGATCGCACCGAGCGCGTCATCGATCTCGGGACCGAACCTCATGACGTCGAGCCGACGGCGAATCCCCAATGGTCGACCGAACTCGTGCGCTTCACGATGCAGTCGCTGACCCTGCCCACCTCGCTGTACGACGAGCACGCCGCCACCGGCGAGCGGACCCTGCTGCGACGGATCCCCACGCCGAACGTCGACCTCGACGCATACACCACCGAGCGGATCTGGGCCGACGCCACCGACGGCACCAGGGTGCCGATCGACATCGTGCGACGCACCGACACCGAACTCGACGCCACCGCGCCCGGAGTCCTCTACGGCTACGGGGCCTACGAGGTGTCGCTGCCGCCGTGGTTCTCGGTCGCCCGATTGTCGCTGCTCGACCGGGGCTACGTGTGGGCGCTCGCCCACACGCGCGGTGGCGGCGAACTGGGGCGCAGCTGGTATCTCGACGGCAAACTCCTCGCCAAGGCGAACACGTTCGGCGACATGATCGCCTGCGGCGAACACCTGGTGACCGCCGGCATCGTCGATCCCGACCGGCTCGCGATTCGTGGTGGGTCGGCCGGCGGGCTGCTGGTCGGCGCATGCATGACGAAGCGTCCAGATCTCTTCGCGAGCGTCGTCGCCGAGGTGCCGTTCGTCGACGTGGTCAACACCATGAGCGACCCGACCCTGCCGCTCACCGTCACCGAGTGGGAGGAATGGGGCGACCCGCGCGCCGAGCCGTACGCGTCGTGCATCCTCGAGTACTCCCCCTACGACAACACGGTGGCTGCGGACTATCCGGCCGTGTACGCCACCGCCGGACTGAACGATCCGCGCGTCAGCGTCCATGAGCCGGCCAAGTGGATCGCCCGATTGCGAGATGTTTCGACCGGCTCGGCGCCGATCGTGCTGCGCACCGAACTCGGAGCAGGCCACGGTGGCCCGACGGGACGCTACGACGCGTGGCGAGACGAAGCCCGAACCCTCGCGTTCATCCTCGCCACCACGTAGCCGTCACGCCAAGAGGCTGAAGATCGCGAGCACGATGAACCCGGCGTTGCGGGCGACGTGACCCGCTCCAAGCGGCTTGGCCGACCACGACCCGAAGCATGCGCAGGGAGGATGCCGACCCTGCATCAGCCGACGCACGATCAGCGCCGTGAATCCGACCAGCAGTACCAATGCGGCTGCGGCCGCCACCATCGGCGCGAGCTGCATTGCAAGGATGGCTCCGAGCACGATCTCCACCCACGGCAGCACCGGAACCACGAACATCGGTGCACCCAGCGCTCGTGCCTGCTCGGGCCACGCAGGTCCCGCAGCGATCTTCGAACCGCCAGAGACGAGGAAGACCAGACCGAGCAGGATCGATGCCACCACCCCGACGGCGGACATGACGTCAGATCGTGACGGTGGTGCGCTCGCGAGCGGCAAAGGCGTCGACGCCGAGCTTGGCGGCGCACTCGATGACCGGAGCGAGCATCGAGTCGAGTTCGTCGTCGTCGTGCGCCGGGTCGTGATGGAACAGCGCCAGGCGCTTGACCCCTGCCTTCCCGGCGAGCCACACGGCGAATTCGGGAGTGCAGTGGCCCCAGTCGCGCTTGGTGGCGAACTCCTCGGGCGTATACTGCGCGTCGTGGATCAGCAGGTCCGCGCCGTTGCAGAGATCGAACACACCGGGCCACGCAGAATGCGAACCGTCGCTCGGCATCTGGTGGTCGCTCATGTACACCACCGACCGCCCGTTCCACTCGACCCGGTAACCGACCGTATGGCCGACGTGCGGGATGAGCCGCGTCATCACGTGGACGTCGCCGATGTCGAACTCGTCGTCGCCGACCTCGTGGATGTCGACCATGCCGGGGAACATCGAGAAGTGGATGGGGAACAGCGGTGGCTTGATCGTGTCGGCGAACACGTCCGCGACGGTGGTGTCACCGGGCTGCTCCGGGGCGTAGATCGTGACGTTGGCACCAGGCTTCAGGAACGGTTTGAAGAACGGCAGACCCTGGATGTGATCCCAGTGGAGATGACTCAGCAGACAGGTGCCCTTGAACGGCTGGTCGACCGGCTGGGTGAGCCCGAAGTACCGCAGGCCGGTACCGAGATCGAACAGGATCGGGTCGTGGCCGGGGACCGCCAGTGACACGCACGAGGTGTTGCCGCCGTAGCGGGCGATCTCGTCGCCGTTGCACGGGGTGGAACCACGGACGCCGTGGAACGTCAGCGCCATTCCGTCACTCGCGGTACCTGTGTCAAGTGAACCCCCGATGAACGCACGATAGAACCTTTTCGGTACCTGGACGCAACTCCGAGCGCGTGACGTGCGTCGCTCGCTCGCGTGACCATCGAGCACCGGCGCCGACTGGGCTGCGCAAGCGAACCGATTGCTACCGTCGGACCATGCCCGCTCCGACCCAATCGCCTGCGCTGCCCGATGGGATCGTGGTGGTCCTCAAGGAGGAATGTGCGACCTGTCACTCCGTCAGCACGGTGCTTCGCCAACTCGACGAAGCGACCACGCTGACCGTCTACACCCAGGACGATCCGGGATTTCCCGAGTCGCCTGTCCCCGTGCACGACGCCGACCTCGCGATCAGCTGGCATCACCACATCGAGACGGTGCCGACCGTCATTCGCGTCGTCGACGGCGTCGAGGTCGAACGCACGGTCGGGTGGCACCGCAACGAGTGGGAACGCATCACCGGGATCGGTGGACTCGGTCCCGACCTGCCGTTGATGCGACCCGGCTGCGGGTCGATGAGCGTTGATCCCGATCTGGTCGACGAACTGAACGTGCGCTTCGGCGCCTCGGTGCTGGCCTCTCGACGGATCGACGTTGCCGATGCCGAGGACGAGATGGAGATGATGTTCACCAGGGGATGGACCGATGGTCTCCCCGTGGTGCCTCCCACGGAGGTGCGCGTGATGCGCATGCTCGCCGGCACGACACGCCGCCCGTTCGACGTGGTGGCCACGGTGCCGCCAGATCTCGTCGAGGTCACCGTGGAGAAGGTCGCCGTCGCGGCGGTGATGGCGGGCTGCCTACCCGAGTACCTGCCGTGGGTGCTCACGGCGGTCGAGGCGGCCTGCACCCACGAGTTCAACATGCACGGCCTGCTCGCCACCACGATGCCGGTCGGTCCGGTCATCGTGTGCAGCGGACCGGGAACGCATGCGATCGGAATGAACTCGGGCGGCAACGCCCTCGGCCAGGGCAATCGAGCAAACTCCACGATCGGCCGCGCACTGCAGTTGGTGGTACGAAACGTCGGCGGTGGTCGACCCGGCGAAGTCGATCGGGCGACTCATGGAAGCCCCGGCAAGATCGGGTTCTGTTTCGCCGAGAACGACGTCGACTCGCCGTACGGCACCCTCGCAGTCGAGCACCGCATCGAGCCCGGCGTCGACGCAGTCACGTTGTTCGCCGGCGAAGGCACCCGGTGCGTCGTCGATCAACTCTCGCGCGAACCGGATTCCCTCGCCCGCTCGTTGGCGGCGAGTCTGCAAGCCATGCACCATCCCAAACTGGTGCTCGGCTTCGACGCGATCTTGGTGATGGGCCCCGAGCATGCCCGCGTGTTCGCAGAGGCCGGGTGGGACCGCGAACGGATCGTGGCGGGAATCTCCGAGCACCTGAACCGTCCCGGTTCGGAACTGGTTCGCGGCGCCGGTGGCATGTCCGAGGGCCTTCCCGTGGCGTTCGCCGATGCGCCCTCACTGCCGAAGTTCCGCCCGGGCGGTCTGATGCTCGCCTACGCCGGCAACGGCACCGGGCTGTTCTCCGAGATCATCGGCGGTTGGGCCAACGGCGACGTCGGGTCGAAGCCGGTCACCCGAGCGGTGACATACTGACGCGATCATGTCCCACACTCGCACGATCCTCGACCCAACGAGCGAGCGCACGGTCGCCGAACGAATGCGACTCGACCGGCCATCGTCGCTGGCGGGGCTCACCGTCGGATTGCTCGACATCTCCAAACCGCGTGGCGACGTGTTCCTCGATCGGCTCGAGGAGCGACTGGTCGGTGTCGGTGCGAACGTCAAGCGGTACAAGAAGCCGACGTTCACCAAGCCGGCGCCCGTCGACCTGCGTCACGAGATCTCGGTCGAGTGTCAGGTCGTGATCGAAGCGTTGGCCGATTGAGGCAGTTGCACGTCGTGCAGTGTGCACGACATCAGTGATCTGGAGCTGCGAGGCATCCCTGGCGTCTTCGTGGCGTCGGAGGGATTCGTCGATGCGGCGGTCGCCCAGTCGACATCGCTCGGGTTCGCGTCGGTGGCACGCGTGTTCACGCCACACCCGATCCAGGACCGCACCGACGACGAGATGATCGCCTACGCCGACGCCGCCTTCGACGACATCCTCGCCAGCATCACCTCGCAGGTCTGACCGAATCTCGATTGGGGTCTGACCCCAATCGAGATTGTCAGTCGGTGGACTGGTAGGTGGAATGGAGATCGACCGGGACGGTGGACGATCCTGGCTCGATCGGAGCGATCGGTTGCATGATGCGGCGACGCTCGGGCGTCAGCCGATCCAGGAACTCCGTCGACAGGCGGTATCCGAACCGCGGTGTCGCCCACGGCGGCCCGTAACGCAGGATCACGACGCGACGGTCACCGGCCGCAGTTCGAGTGCTGCCACCGTGCATGCACGCGTCGACGAAGACCAGCGCATCACCCGCGTTGCAGTGCATCGGCACCACATGCGCGAGGTCGTCCATCCGGTCACCACGCGCGTAGTCACCCGCTAGCGGGTGAGCGAAGTTCGCCTTGTGACTGCCCGGCACGATCATCGTCGGACCATCGCCGGGGCCGATGTCGGTGAGCGCAACCAGCACGTTCAGTTGGCCACAACGGAAGCGGCCGTTGCGGTAGGAGTACTGGGTACGAACCGACACATCGTGGCCGCCCGAGTGCACAGGATGATGACCCCC
>JANPKU010000055.1:0-1709 GCA_031426215.1 Actinomycetes bacterium | reverse complement strand
CCGATGCGCGCGGCACCGCCGTCGAGCCGCTCGGGATGGGCATCGAACGGGGCGATCAGTGCCGAACCGGGCACGGACATGCCGCCCTGGCCCCCGCCGATGCTGACGCTCTCGTTGCCGAGCGTCGCGCGAGCCACGGTCCAGCCGCCATCGACCGGGCCGACCACGTCGTCGTCGGGCACGAACACATCGTTGAAGAAGACCTCGTTGAACTCGGAGTTGCCCGTCGTCATCTTCAACGGGCGCACCTCGACGCCCTCGGCGTGCATGTCGATCGCCATCATGGTGATCCCGTCATGCTTGGGAACATCAGGATCGGTGCGCACGGTGGCAAAGCCCATGCCGGCGACGTGAGCACCGCTGGTCCACACCTTCTGACCATTGACAAGCCATCCACCGTCGACTCGGGTGGCTTTCGTCTTCACACCCGCAGCGTCGGAGCCGGCATCGGGCTCGCTGAAGAGCTGGCACCAGATGACCTCCTGGTCGAGCGCAGGGCGAACCCACCGGTCGATCTGATCCTGGGTGGCGTACTGGATGATCGTCAGGATGTTCCACGCGGTGATCCCGTAACCAGGACGCGCGACCTTTGCATCAGCGAATTCCTGCTCGATCACGAGCTGTTCGACCGCACCGGCGGCGCGCCCGTACGGCTTCGGCCAGTACGGCATCACGTAGCCGGTTTCGATCAGGCGGGCCCGCTGCTCGTCGGGCGACAGGTCGGCAATACTCTGAGCGAACGTGCGCACCTCGTCGCGAATCGCCTCGGCCTCGGGTGGCAGCTCGACCGCCTTCTCGCGAGCGACGCCACGCCGGGTCAGGTCGGTCAACTCCGAAGCGGCGTCAGCAGCAGCGAGGTAGTGGAGCAGCGTGGTTGCCCGACGCATGTAGAGGTGGGCGTCGTGCTCCCAGGTGATGGCGATGCCGCCGTGGACCTGGGTGTTCAGGTTGGCGCAGAGATCAGCGGCGGGCGCTGCAAGCGTGGCTGCAACCGCTGCCGCGTAGGTGAGCTGGTCGCCACCGGTGACCGCGGCGCGCGCTGCATCCCACACCGCGCTCGTGGCCAGTTCGGTCGCGACGGCCATGTTCGCACAATGGTGTTTGACCGCCTGATACATCGCGATCGGACGCCCGAACTGGATGCGCTCCTTCGAGTAAGCGGCACCCATCTCGGTGCACTCGCGTGCCACCCCGACAGCATCGGCCGACAGGATCACCCGAGCGAGATCGACGAGTCGGCGACGCCCACCAGTGATCACCGTGACCGGCGCACCGTCGAGCGTGACGCGTGCGCTGCGGCGAGTCGGGTCGAGACTGGGCGGAGCGTCGATTGCGACTCCGTCGCCCACCTCGACGACCGCAATGTCGTCGCCCACCGCAAGCAAGATCAACGAAGCGAGTCCGGCACCCAGCACCACCCCCGCATCGCCGGAGGCCGTGCCGCCCGTGATCGTCACCGATCCTGCAAGCGCCACGGCGGCGACCGTCGAGCCGTCAGCCAGTCCCGGAAGCAGGAGCGCCTTCAGGTCGTCGTCGGCGATCGCAGCCAGCACGGCGCTGGCGATCACTGTCGGCACGAACGGACCGGGAGCGACAGCGCGCGCCAGCTCCTCGACCACGACGACGAGCTCGTCGACCCCGTAGCCCGAACCTCCGACCGATTCGGGAAGGTGGAGGCCCAACCATCCGAGCTCGGCCAACTCGCCCCA
>JANPKU010000054.1:0-4656 GCA_031426215.1 Actinomycetes bacterium | reverse complement strand
TCGTGATGGACACCACGAAGGCCGACGACTGGACTCGCACCGTCGCAGCAGCGATCGGCGAATTCGGCCGTGTCGACCTACTCGCCAACATCGCCGGTGTGGTCGCGCTCGACGGACCCGACACGATCGTCGGGCTCACGGAAGACAGGTGGGACCACGTCGTGGGTGTCGATCTCAAGGGGGTGTGGCTCGGCATGCGAGAGGTGATCCCGGTGATGATCGAGCAGGGCGGGGGACGCATCTGCAACGTCGCATCGATGGCGGCGCTCCGAGGGCTACCCAACCTGGCTGCCTACTCTGCGGCAAAGGGCGGTGTTGCGGCGCTCACCCGCCAGGCTGCGATCGAGTACGCCGAACACAACGTGCTCGTCAATGCGGTCGCACCCGGCACGATCGACACGCCCATCCTGGCGGGCGTGCAGCCCGAGCATCTCGCCGACTTCGCCGCCGCGCACGCGATCAATCGCCTCGGCCGCCCCGAAGAGGTTGCGGCGATGATGGTGCACTTCTTCTCCGACGACGGCGACTTCCTGACCGGACAGCTCTATCCCGTCTGTGGCGGTTGGTCGATCAAGTGAGCCGGAGCTGACTCGTCGGGCAACCGACGCCTTCGAGCGTCAGTTGCCCGACACGCGCCGCTCGTGGCCTGCCCAGTACGGCTCGCGCAAGACCTTGCGCTGCAACTTGCCGACGGGACTCTTCGGCAAGGGCTCGGTGCGAAACTCGACGCGAGTCGGCTTCTTGTACGAACCCAACCGGTCCACGCAAAGTTGCACGATCTCCGCCTCGGTCACCGAGGCACCCTCCCCGATCACGCACAGCGCCATCGGCGTCTCACCCCAGCGGTCATCGGGCGCCGAGATCACCGCGACCTCGATGACAGCGGGGTGGTCCTGGATTGCGTTCTCGAGCTCGGCCGGCCAGATGTTGAACCCTCCCGAGATGATCATGTCGTCCTTGCGGTCGACGACGTAGAGATAGGCATTCCCGTCGAGGCGACCGATGTCGCCGGTCAGGACGAACCCGTCATCAGTCATCCGCTCAGCCGTTGCCTCGTCGTTCTCCCAGAAGCCGAACATCTGGCCGTCGCAGCGGATCGCGATCTCGCCCTCCTCGCCAAGTGCCAACTCCCGCATCGGGTTCTCCGGGTCGCGAATCTGAAGGTAGGCGAACGGCAGTGCTCGGCCCGCCGAGCGAAGAGGGTTCGAACCTACGACCTCAGAAAACCACTCGGTTGGACCCATCATGCACACGGGGAGCGCCTCGGTTTGGCCGTACCCCTGGAACAGCACCATGCCGAACGCATCGCGTCCGAGCAGCGCCGTCTCGTCATTGATGGGGGCACCGCCGATCTGGATCACCTTCAGCTTCGACCAGTCACGTCCGGCAGCACTCGGGTGTCGCGCAAGAGAACTGAGCATCGCAGGAACGAGAAACATGTACGCAACACCTTCGGTCTCCATGATCTCGAGCGTTTCGTCCGGATCGAAGTGATCGAGCAGGATATTCACGCCACCCGACAGCCACGTCGGGGTGTACAGGTAGCCCGACCCGTGCGAGATCGGACCGACGTGCAAGCAGGGGTCCCCGACCTGCATCGGTGGGAAGTTGTAGAACCAGTCGCGCCCGGCTGCGAGCCACGACCGATGGGTGTACGCGACACCCTTGGGCCGACCGGTCGTGCCGCCGGTGTGCCGGATGATGTACCAGTCGTCAGGCTCGATCGGAATACACGGGTCGACGTCAGATTGATCGGAAAGCCACTGCTCATAGCCATCGTCGCGAACGATCACGTGCTCCAGATCGGGCAAAGTGTCGATCAGCCCTGCGACATCGCCGGCATAGTTCTCCGACACCACGAGCGCCCTACACGACGTGTGGCCGAGCATGTGCTCGTGGCTCTCGTAGGAGTTGCGGGCATACAGCGGTACCCGCACGAGCCCCGCAATGCCAGCACCCGCGAAGAGGTCCTGAGCTTCGATCGAGTTGTCCTCGAGCACGCCGACGCGATCGCCGGGCTCGAGTCCGAGGGCGAGCAGACCGTTCGCAACGCGCACGGCACGATCCCAAGCCTCTGCGTAGGTCAACCGTCGGTTGCCATGCACGACGGCGGTCCGGCGGGCATTGAACCGAGCCGACTGCCTCATCAATCCGGTGACGTCCATGTCGTTCTCCTTGTGGTGCTGATTGGGCTCGGGCCTTGACACTCGGTCGGTCAGCCACCGAGTGAAACGGGCAGGCCGATGAGTCCACGCGAGAGCATGGTGGCATGCCACCTCAATTCGTCAGGGTCGACGGCGAGCTGCATGTCGGGGAAGGTCTGCACGAGCGACGTGATGGCCAACTGGCCCTCCAGCCGCGCGAGCGGGGCACCAAGGCAGTAGTGGATTCCGACGCCGAACCCAAGATGGTTCGTCGGACGGCGACCGACGTCGAGCGCGTGCGGGTTGTCGTACACGTCCGGATCACGGTTCGCTGCGAGATTGACGAGGAACACGCGCTCTCCGGGGCGGAGCGTTCGGCCGTCGATGGTGTGCTCCTCCTTCACCAGTCGGACCGTGGCCCGGGCTGGGCCGTCGTAGCGCAAGAGCTCGTCGATGGCCGGACCGACGAGGTCGGGCTCGTCGTGCAGGCGAGCCAGCTGGTCAGGATTGCTCAGCAGCGCGAGCATTCCGTTGCCGATCAAGTTGGTCGTGGTCTCGTGGCCTCCGAACAGCAACAGGGTGCAGGTGGCCACCAGTTCCTCACGCGAGAGCCCGTCGCCGTCCTCGTGCTCGAGCAGCACGCTGATCAGGTTGTCACCCGGGCGACGCTCGTACTGAGCGATGAGGTCGACCAGATAGTCGCGCAGTTCGATCATTCCGCGAGCCGCGGTCTCGAACCGATCGTCCTCGCCATATGCACCGAACACGAGCGCAGTGATCTTGTCCGACCACTCCTTGAACAGATCCCGCTCCTCGGGCGGCACACCGAGCATCTGCGCGATCACGACTGCAGGGAGGGGATATGCGAACTGTTGGATGAGATCGGTGTCACCGTCGAGTCCGGTGACGAGTTCGTGGATCGTCTGGCTAATCTCCTCCATGCGCGCGCGCACCACCGTGGGTGTGAACGCACGAGCGACGAGTCGCCGCAGGCGGGTGTGCTCAGGTGGATCCTTGAAGACCAGCCAATCCTTGAGCACCTGGAACGTCACGTCGACGTTGTCCGATTCCGCAGCAGTGGAGACCGCTGACGCGAACGGTGTGATCCGCTCTGCCGTCAGCAGCGTGCTCCTCAGCGCCGTGCCAATGTCGCTGTGTCGCGTGAGGACCCATGCTCGATGCCGCTCGTTCCAGAACACGGGATCGTGCTCACGGAGTGCTGCGAAGTAGGTGTGTGGATCGCGGACGGCGTCCGTGCAGACCAGGTTCTGGTCGATCTCGGTGTCCGGCTCCATGGGGGCTCCTTGGTTCATACGAGGGTCATCCCGCCATCGACGGTGAGGATCTGACCGGTGATGTAGGTCGAGTCGTTTCCTGCGAGGAATGCAACTGCGCCGGCGATGTCGTCGGTCGTCGCGGTTCGACGCAAGGGGATGGCACGCAAGGCCGACTCCATCACCTGCTCAACCGGGACGCCTGCGGTCATGGCAGCCCGTCCGAGGGTTGCGTCGACCATGTCGGTGGGCGTCAGACCAGGCGCCACGCAATTCACGCGAATCCCATACCGTGCGAGTTCGATCGCCTGCTGCTCGGTCAGCCGCTCGACGGCCGCTTTCGAAGCGCAGTATGCACCGTAACGTCGCAGCGCTCGGTGGCCCGCTGTGGACGAGAGGTACACGATGCTTCGTTGCGGGGCCGGGCTGTTGATGAGTGCTGGCACGAGCACGGCGCCGAGGCGCTGCAGCGACGTGACGTTCACAGCGAACGTGTCGTCCCACAGCGACGATGGCGTCTCGTGTGCGTGGTGGGTGTTGGCCTCGCCCGCAGAGCCGTGGTTGTTGATCAACGCCGCGAGCGCGCCGAGTGTGTCCGCCGCATCTTTGAGGGCGACGGCCGTCTGCGGGTCGCAGACGTCACCGGCAACGCAGACGGCCCGACCACCGTTTGCGACGAGTTCGTCGACGACAGACTGCGCGCCGCGCCATCCGTCTTGTCGTTCCTGTTCGAGAAGTGCGGAACTGTCGGCGTTGCGTTCGTGCACAACAACTGCGTATCCCATCGCAGCGAGCCGCCGGCAGATCGCGCGACCGATTCCCCGCGCTCGACCGGCACCCGTGACAATTGCGACCGGTGTGGGGATGCCGCTGTCGAACACATCGTCGCTGCTCCCCGCGCTTCTTGCCACCACGTCGCTCTCTCCGGTCGTCACTCGTCTTGCTTCTGTTGCTCGTCGTCGCGCCGCGGGGCACCCCACCAGGTGGTGGGGTGGCCGTCGACGTGATAGCTCAAACCAGTTGGTTGAAAAGGCGGGGCGTGGGCTCGATAACACCCACGGCAGGCACGTTGTCGGCGGTGACCAGCACCGACGTTGCGAAAATCGGTGCGCCGCCACCCGGGGCGGGCTCGCCACCGAGCATCGCTGCAGCGATCTGGCAAGCCGCTTCGCCGCCGTACTCGTGACCGTCGGCGACGGTGGCCACGAACGGGCCGCCGGCGCTGATCGCGGCGTACT
>JANPKU010000053.1:0-1885 GCA_031426215.1 Actinomycetes bacterium | reverse complement strand
GCGGCTCATCGCCAAGGGCGGAGCCGGGTTTTCAGGAACGAGCGGCACCGTGCCTGTCGCGGCAGACGAACAGCCAGCTCCTGGAGCGGTCTGCGTCACGGTACCGGCGACGGCATGTGGACCGGGTGGAAGTGGCGCAGTGCCGGGGATCGCAGCGAGTGACGGCGTCGATGCCACCTACGTGCAACAGGCATCGACGACGAGGTTCTACGGTGGCGGCGGCGGTGGGGGTCTCGGTCGTGTCCGCATCAACACCGTCGACGGCAGCTACGAAAAGACTAGCGACTCACTCGAAGTCGCCGACCTAACGACCGGGGTCGTGAAGACTCGATAGCGCAGGCTTCGAAAGCAACTAGGCCACCGGGCTCAGCGCCGCGGTGACCTGGTAGTGGTGAAGCCGCGCTAGGTAGCGAGAAGGCTAGTTGCAGCCGGCGCCGACCGCCATGTCCGCGGCCGAGCGCGGATTAATCGTGCGGATGTCGGTGTTCAGCTGGACGCTCATGTGCCCCGTCAGCGTCGTGTAGCAGGTGCCGATGGCGGGCGGCGGATTCCCCATCATCGTGTGGAAGTAGCTGTCGTCGTCGAGGATGATCGTCACGCCGGTGTTGTCTGTCAGCGTGAGCTGGCCGAAGGTCGAGTTGTTCTGCGTGACCTTCATGTTGGCGAGGCGCACGAGCACGCCCTCCCACATCTCGCCCGGCGCGCCGATGTCACTGAGCTGGGTCGCGGGGGCGGTGGTCGCCGGCGTCGGAGCAGTACCGGGCGCCTCGACAAGCGTGATGGCGGCATTGGTGAACTCGGTCAACGTGTTTCCCGCGGGCGGCATCCCCACATCGAACTCGTCGACGGTTCCGGTTACGTTCACCTTCGCACCCACGGCGAACTCGGCCCCCGGCGCCATGTTGCCGGTGTACACGAGGACGCCGTTGTTCGGCGCTGCCGTGAGCGAGTCAGCAACGTAGATGCCCTGGCTGCTGCCGGCTTCGTCACGCCCGGTCACGAAGACATTGGTAAGAGTCACGAGCTGCCCGTCGAAATCGCCGGTCTGAACCTCCACAACACTCGCCGCTTGGTTCATGAGTTCGCACTCGGTGCCGCCGGTGACGACGGCGTCCGCCGTGGTGTTGTAGATGTGATAGTCATAGAAATAGTCAACGACACCCGTGACGCTCGCGAAGCAGTCACCGAGGGCAACGCTCGAGGGTAGCGGCGCGAGGGAGGTCTGGATATCGATGTCGCCGGTGATAGGCGTCGACGTGTTGGAGTCGTCCGGACACGCGCTACCCACACACTCCGTAGCGCCGAGAGCGTTCACGTTCTCGACCTTGATGAGGACGCCTTCCCACTTCTCCCACTCGGCGTTGCGGTCCATGAAGTCAGGCAGCGCGGCGATGGCGGCCGCGTCGACGAGTGCCGGGGACGGGACGGTGCCCGATTCGAGGATGGTGACGGTCATCGAGCCGGTCGACTCGGGGACGACCTCGGTCGTCGACTGGCCGTCCTGGAAGGGACCGGACGTCGGTCCGGTGAACTCCTGCTTCTTGGCGCCTTCGATGCGGACGCGGTCACCGGGGGTCAGGCCATCGACGTCAGACGGTGACGCGCCGAAGACCAGGACGCCGGAGAACTCGCCGCCGGCGGGGTCCTGGACGAAGAAGGTGCCCGTACGCGTGCCGTACTTGTCGACGGCGGTGACGATGACGTCGTTGAGCTCGATCGGGGCGCCGTCGGCGACCTCGGTGCCCTGGACCTGGAAGATGGTCACTTCGCCCATGGCGTCGCCGTCCGGCTGGTCGCCGTCGGGCTCGACGTCGTCGGGCTGATCCGTGTCGGCGTCGGCGTCGGCGTCGTTCTCGTCGTCACTGCTGTCATCGCCACGGCAGCC
>JANPKU010000052.1:0-3297 GCA_031426215.1 Actinomycetes bacterium | reverse complement strand
CGGTGGGATCATCGTCGTGGCGGCGTTGAACTCGCCGTCGCTCGAACAACCAGCGACGGCCAGACCGCAGACGATCAGCGCCCGGGCGAACGACGCGAGACCTGACCTACGGCGCACCCGAGCAGATTGCCCTGATGGAGGATGTGATGCAATGACGCCACCTGCCCCCGATCGCCGGGTCGATGCGCGAGTGAGCAGCGGAGTGGGGTGCTCTTGTTCTGTGACTGTTGTTCTGCGGAGGGCGCAGCCTGGCCGTCGGCGTACTGCTGGCTCTACCAGGCGTCGGTGTATTAAACCTTGACCGCCTCCCAGCGCGATTCCGAGAGAATCGTCTCGATGAGGTCCGCGTTGCCGGCTACGTAGGTCCATGGGTGATCGATCTCAGTGCCAACGAACCATGCACGGTCGTCTGGCCACCACCACTGCGGAGACTGACGAATCACCGCGCCGTCGCCCAACCACGGATGCCCGATGGATGCCACGGCGTCGATCGTGCCGTCGAGCAAGATCATGTTGCGGCCGCCCCACCACGGCTCCACCGGGCAGGTTGCCACCAGCTCCCACACTGGTGCCATCTCCTGCGCGAGAGCGTCGTTGATCGCTCGAGCCTGCACCTCGTTCTCTGCGACGATCAGCCCCGCGTCGGGGTGGAGCCAGCCCCAACCCTGCCAAAGGGCGTAGTGGCATTCATCGGGAGTGGACGTCGCGTCCGTCAGCATTGTGGTCAGTGCGTCGACGTGATCCGCGTCGAGGCTGCCTTCTGCGTCGATGAACTCAACCGACCCGACGACATCGAGCGGCTCTGCCCCTCGTTCCAGGTGCTCAGGTGCGGTGTCGGCCCACCGCCCGCCGGTGTTGATCCGATGGTGGATCCGCGCATAAGCCTCGAACCCAGACGGGACCACCAGACCGACCCCGGCACGCCCCTTCATGGCCTCGACCACCCACGCCGCATGAGTTCGGCCTCCTGCCGGCCGAAGCCCCACGAAGACCGGGCCACCTCCCACCATTCCCTCAGTCTCCCGCATCTCGCTCCACCCCGCCGTCAGGTTCCAATCGTCACTGCTGCCGATCACCGACCGGCTGCCACCTAACGCCGGTCATGCGGGTGATCCGGACCCTCCACGTTATGGATGCAGCACGTGGGCGGTGTCGGGGCGAGTGCGGTTTTCAAGTATCTCGACGTAGACGTGGCTGACCGCATCGGCGCCGGTGCCGTGTTGGATTTCGATCCAGTCCGTCACTCGTTCGGTGAACGGACCCCAGGCGGTGTCGAGTTTGGCCTCGATCACACCAGGGCCCCACTCCTCGCGGCGTTTCTCGATCTGGGTGGGGGCGAAGAACATCGTCTGCGCAGGGCCTGGCATCGGATCGAAACTCCCTGAGCGGTTCTCCCAGTGGGTGAGTCCGACGATCGCAGAATGCGTGAGGTCGTCGCCGTAGTGCTCGTGCACCGCCCGCACGACTGCCGCGTTTCCGCTCATGTCGACGAATGCCGTTGGTCCGGAGGGGAGCGAGGCGATGTCGTCGTAGGTGACGACCCGGTCGTAGCAGCCCAGCCCCTCAACGAAATCGACATTGCCTGGTGAGGTGAGGCCGAAGACCGTCAGCCCCTCGCGGCCACTCAGGAGGTGCGCCGTGCCGAATGCGGTCTTGCTCGATGCGCTCGCGAGCACCACCGTCGACGCACCGAAGAACTCGTTGTCGGCGAGGAAGTCGTCGATCAAGAACGACGTGAAGAACAAGGGGCGGTACAACATCTGCTCGGATTCCAGGTCGGCGCGAGAGCCAGGGGTGGCGGAGCATCGCTCGTAGTTGTTGTAGACCGGCGGCAGGGCAGCGCGGTGCGCGGTGCCATCGGTCAGTGATCCATTCGACACGTGCGTGGGCACGATCACCAGCTCGGTCGACATCGGCAGGTAGCCGAACAGGCGCTCGCCCTCGCTGACACCGTCGCAGCGCGATTCGACGACATCGGCGAAGCCCCAGACCGGCACACGACCCCAGTTCACATCGTCGCCCGAATCAGGGGCAGGGAAGAACGTCCAGTAGCCGATCATGTCGCCGGCAGCCGCGTACGTGATGTTGTTGGCGGTGAGCCCGAACGCATCGACCCTCAATCGCACCTCTCCGTCGTCGATGGAAGCGGGGACAAACTCGGCGACGCGGGTCGTGCGGTAGTCGTCTCGGTCAACGAGGAAATGCCAGTCGCTCATGGTGAGACCGTACTGCTCGTCGACGGACTGGTTGCAACCTCCTCCTCGTCGTGATGGCGACGCAAGTGAGCCGACTCGGATGTGCCCGAGGCCACTTGATCAACCCTCCCCGGCATGTGAGGGTTCTGTCATTGGGGTGACCAACACATGGGGGTACGGACGTGGCGCAGGGGACACAACTCGGAGATCGGGCGATCGTGGTGGGTGGCGGTATGGGCGGGTTGTTCTCGGCCCGCGTGCTGTCGGACCACTTCGACGAGGTGATCGTTCTCGACCGCGACGAGGAGCCGACGACGGCCGAGCCTCGCGGCACCGTCCCGCAGGGACAC
This sequence comes from Actinomycetes bacterium, assembly GCA_031426215.1. Taxonomy (GTDB): domain Bacteria; phylum Actinomycetota; class Acidimicrobiia; order Acidimicrobiales; family Ilumatobacteraceae; genus Sva-07. Next base: position 752 of record JANPKU010000052.1, on the reverse strand, counting down.
CACTTCCACGTGCTGCTTCCTGGCGGGCTCGACGCGATGACGGAGTGGTTCCCGGGCTTCGTCGACGATCTCGTGGACACCGGATCGGTGGAGATGCAGCTCGGTCGCGACTTCTACGCCTACACACCGCAGGGCAAGTCGTACAGTCTCCAGGCGCACGTACCGGACCCGGTCGAGGGCGGTGCGATCACCTACGTCCAGACCCGACCCCAACTCGAGCTGAACGTCCGCCGTCGCGTCGCATCGGTCGCCAACGTCGACTTGCGTTACCGGGCCCTGGTCGACGGCCCGATCACCGCCGACGATCGGGTCGTTGGTGTGCAACTCAGCGACGGCGGATCGATCGCTGCCGACCTCGTGGTGGACGCGAGCGGGCGCAACAGTTGCACCGCTCGTTGGCTGCCGGACCTGGGTTTCGACACCGCTCCCGAGACCTACGTCAACTGCGACGTGTCGTACGCGTCGCTCGTGTGTGAGCCGTCCGACTGGGACGCGTTCGAGGGTTCGGTATTCTTCGTCATGCCGTCGGGCGAAGGAGTCCACGCTTCACGGGCCGGCGCGATTGTGAAGCTTCCTGACGGCAAATGGCTCGTGAACCTCGGTGGTCGGTACGGCGACACCCCACCAACCGAGTGGGAGGGCTTCAGGGCGTTCGGGCGAACGTTGATCGTCTCCATCTGGGACGACCTCGTCGACACGGTGACCCCTCTGACCGACATCAAGACCTATCGGATGCCGCGCGCGGTCCGCCA
>JANPKU010000051.1:0-1549 GCA_031426215.1 Actinomycetes bacterium | reverse complement strand
TACGTGGCCAACGAAGCGCGCCCCAACAACACGATCGTCGGGCTGTCGGGCGGCCGGATCTGCGTGTTCAGCGATGCTGCCACCGATGTGCTCGTAGATCTGGTCGGCGCGTTCGGCCCGACGGGACTCGGCTACCAACCGACGCCGCCGATTCGTGTGCTCGACACTCGAGCATCTGGCAGCCTCGGCGCCGGTGGTGAAGTCGGCTACAGCGTGGGTGCGGCTTCCCTCGGCGGTCGGTCACCCGGCGCGGCCTACGTGAACGTGACCGCAGTGAACCATCTGGTAGCGGGGTACGTGACCACCTACGACTGCGTGACCCGACGTGACACCTCGACGCTCAACCAGCGTGTCGGCCAGGCGAACGCTAACGGTGCGATCGTGCCGCTGTCGTCGTTGCAGTCGTGTGCGTTCACCTTCGGCGGCGGCGACCTGATCGTGGACCTCAATGGTTGGTGGGTGCCCTGAGGGCGTCGACGGGTAACTTTGGTCCGAGATGGAGCATCACCCGAAGTTCGAGCACAGCCGTTTCGTCGGCGACAAGCGCACGCAGTTGGTCTACGACCTCGACTCGTGGGACGACGTGGCGACGATCAACGAGATCGTCGAGCAGGGTGTGGGGTTGTGCTTCGGTCCGGACACGCTGGCCGAGGCCCGCAACCGGGGGTACACGCTTGCGACTCCGGGCGCCCGGCGCCGCCACCGCAAGCCGCGGGCCTGACCAGGATTTTGTGATCGGTGCCGTGACATGCCGGGGATGAACGAACGCTTCGTCTCGAATGGTTTGTCGCTGGCGTGCCACATCGCCCGTCCGTCAGGGCCGCTCGAGTCGGGACCAGCGGTGATCCTGTGCCACGGGTTCCCGATTGCGTCGCTCGATGCGCAGCGTGCAGGTGGGACGTTCCCGCAGCTCATCGATCGCATGGCGAACGAACTCGGGTGCGTGTCGATGACGTTCAACTTCCGTGGGTGCGGCGAGAGCGAAGGAGATTTCTCGCTGCAGGGTTGGGTCGACGATCTGCGTAACGCGATCACGCATCTGCTGGCGGCGCACGAGCCGACGAGTGTGATCCTGCTCGGCACGAACACGGGTGGCTCGATCGCGATCTGTGTGGCCGCCGATGATCCGCGCGTGTCGGCTGCGGGCCTATTGAGTCCTCGTGCCGATTTCGATGATTGGGCGGAGCATCCGCGCCGGTTCCTCGAACACGCGCGCGACATCGGGGCGATCCACCACCGGGAGTTTCCGCCGTCGGTGGAGGAGTGGACACGCGAGTTCCGTCGCTTCCGCCCCGTTGCGTCGGCGGGACGGTTTGCTCCTCGGCCGCTGCTGGTGATGCACGGCGAGGAGGACGACAGCGTGCCGGTGTCCGACGCCCGCCAGCTGGTCAACGCCCACGGCAACGCCGAGTTGAGTCTGTTCGAAGGCGCCGGCCACCGCCTGCGCCACGACCCCCGTGCGGTTGCGGTGTTGCTCGGGTGGTTGGATCGGATGCGTTCGCTGCAGGTCCATCCCTCAGCTGAGCTGGTCTGAGCGCGCACCGAGATC
>JANPKU010000050.1:0-20163 GCA_031426215.1 Actinomycetes bacterium | reverse complement strand
CCGATCCGTGGAGCGGCATGCAGCAACCATGCAAGTGCTGCACCGACCAACAACTGCTGGGCGCGCGTGTCGGTGCCGAAGTACACGCGAGAGGGATCCGACGGATCGAACAGGACCGCCATCAACACCGCCGAAGCGACTGCCGCGGCCACGACGATTGCCACCACACGTGCAGTTCGCTCGCGCGCACCAGGGCGTCGGTTGATCCATACGCACAAGCCGATCATCGCGATCGGCCACAGGAGATACCACTGCTCTTCGACGGCCAGCGACCACGTGTGACGCAACGGGCTCGGCCCGAGCGATGCCTCGAAGTACGACTGCTCGTCCAGCACGAAGCGCCAGTTGGCGACGTAGCCGATCGCTGACAGCGCATCGATCCGGACCGATCGCCACTGCTCTGCCAGTCCCCACTGGCGGGTGGCCAGCAGCGTGACGGCGATCATCGCCACCATCGCCGGCACCAGGCGCTTGAATCTCCTCGTCCAGAAGTTGACGATGCCAATTCGTCCATGATCGGCGTGCTCGTCGAGGAGCAGACGCGTGATCAGGTACCCGGAGATCACGAAGAACACATCGACACCCAGGAAACCGCCGGCTGCCCAGGAGAATTCGAGGTGATACGCGACGACCATGAGTACGGCGATAGCGCGCAAGCCGTCGAGGGCGGGGAGGTACGGGAGTCTGCTGGGCATCGTTTCGGCTCGATGAAATCGTCGCACGTCCACACCGGGCCGCTTGACAGTTTGTACAGTCAGCCGCCATGGCCGTCCATTTGCCTGACACGGTTTCTGCGGCGGTGGATCGTCTTGCCGCCGAGCCGAGCGCAACCGTGCTCGCCGGTGGTACCGACCTGATGGTCGAGGTCAACGACGGCCACCGACGCCCCGACGCCTCGGTCGTGGTGGTGAACCGCATCCCCGAACTGCGTTCATGGCGCCACGATCCGCAGACGGCGACGGTCACGATCGGCGCGGCGGTGAGCTACCGAGAGATGCTCGACGGGCCGTTGGCCACGATGGTGCCGGCACTCGCCCAGGCCGCCCGTACGGTCGGGTCACCCCAGATCCGCAATGCCGGGACCCTCGGCGGGAACCTCGGCACCTGTTCGCCGGCGGGCGACGGGCTCCCGGTGCTCAGCGCACTCGACGCCGTGGTCGAGTTGGCCTCGTCCGCCGGTCGACGCTCGGTGAGCGTCGGTGACTTCATGGTCGGTGTCAAGCGGACGGCCTTGGAGCCCGGTGAGCTCATCGTGTCGGTGGCGCTGCCGGTGGTCGACGGCTGGCAGGGCTACGCGAAGGTCGGGGTCCGCAATGCCATGGTCATCGCCATCGCGAGCGCTTGCGTCGTCATCGACCGGTCGCATCAGCGTGTCGCCGTGGCGCTCGGGTCGGTCGGGCCGACCATCCTGCGGTGCCCTGACGCCGAAGACCATCTGGCTGGAGCGATCGACTGGTCGACGTTCGACATCGCCCCGCGCGACCTCGATCGATTCGCCGAGCTGGTGTCGGCGGCGAGCCGACCGATCACCGACCACCGATCGAGCGCCGACTACCGGCGACACGCGGTCGGTGTCCTCGCCAAACGGCTGGCCCGCAGGGCCTCGAGCAGCGAAGCGGCGGCATGACCGACGAGGCGATGGGTCACGACAGCGACCACTACGTGTTGCACGTCAACGGAGACGAGCGCGAGGTCGTCGACTCGTGGCTCGGCGAGAGCCTGCTCGATGTCCTGCGGGATCGTCTCGGACTCCTCGGTGCGAAGGGAGCATGCGAGCAGGGCGAATGCGGATCGTGCAGCGTGATGGTCGACGAGATCCTCGTGTGCTCGTGCCTGGTGATGGCCGCGTCGGCGGTCGGACAGGCGATCGTCACGATCGAGGGCATCGCCGCTCCCGGTTCGCCCAGCGACGTGCAGGCGGCGTTCGTCGACGCAGGTGCGGTGCAGTGTGGGTTCTGCACGCCGGGCCTCATCATGGCGACGCACGACCTGCTCGAACGGGTTCCCGCTCCGACCGAGACCCAGATCCGTGAGGAGCTCGCCGGCAACGTGTGTCGTTGCACCGGCTACGGCCGCATCATCGATGCCGTGCAGCAGGTCGCCGTGAGCCGCCGAGGTGGCGTGTCATGACCGTCGTCGAACAGGTGACCACGCCGACCGAGTCCGGTCGTCCCGGCACGATTGGCACGTCGCCGGTCCGTCCCGACGGCATCGCCAAGGTCCAGGGAAGCTTCGAGTTCTCCTCCGACCTGTCGGCCGACGGTTGCCTGTGGGGCGCCACATTGCGATCACCGCACCCGTACGCACGCATCGTGTCGATCGACGTGAGCGCAGCCTGGAAGATCGACGGTGTCGAGACCGTGATCACCGCCGCCGATGTGCCCGGGTCGATCAACTACGGCTTGATCGCTCATGACCAGCCGGTGTTCGCCTCGGAGTTCGTGCGCTACGTGGGTGAGCCCGTGGCAGCAGTCGCCGGCGACCATCCCGAAACGTGCCGGCGTGCGCTCGAAGCGATCGTGGTCAGCTACGAGGTGCTCGAGCCGCTGCTCGATCCCGAGCGCGCCATCGACGGCAGCCACGCGGCGATCCATCCCGACGGCAACCTGATCCGGCACCAACGCATCGTGTGCGGCGACACCTCGATCGTCGGTGACGTGGTCGTCGAGGGCACCTACGAGATCGGCATGCAGGACCAGGCCTTCCTCGGACTCGAAGCGGCCCTGGCGGTGCCCGATCCCGGCGGCAAGGGTGTCGAGCTCCACGTCGCCACGCAATGGCTGCACGAGGACCGGGCCCAGATCGCGGCATGTCTCGACCTGCCGGTCGAGTCGGTCCGGCTGGTGCTCGGAGGTGTCGGAGGCGCTTTCGGCGCCCGTGAGGACATCAGCTTGCAGGTGCACACCTGCCTGCTCGCACTGCGACTCGGGCGTCCGGTTCGTATTGCGTACAGCCGTGCGGAGAGCTTCCTCGGTCATGTTCATCGACATCCGGCCACGATCTGGATGCGTCACCACGCAACTGCCGACGGTGAGATCGTCAAGATCGAATCGCGGATGGTGTTCGACGGCGGTGCGTACGCGTCGACCTCGTCCGCCGTGCTGATCAACGCAGTGACGCACACCCAGGGTCCGTACCGGTGCGCCAACGCGGTCGTCGACGGGTACGCCGTGCGAACCAACCATCTGCCGTGTGGGGCGATGCGGGGCTTCGGGGTGGTGCAAGCGTGTTTCGCCCACGAGTCGCAGATGGACAAGTTGGCGTCGGCCTGCGGGCTCGATCCGGTCGCCATTCGGCTGCGCAACGCGATGCGCACGGGCGACGCCCTGATCACCGGGCAGCTGGTGCTCAACGTCGCTCCGGTCGAGCGCTGCATCCTCGACACCGCAGCCATCCCGTTGCCGGACACGCCGATCGGCGGGCTGCCGATGGCCGACGGCGCCGTCGACGTGATGCGGCTGCCGGGCGGCGCCGGTCGCACCGCCGATCGGGGTGACATCGTGCGCGGTGTCGGTTGGGGCGTGGCGATCAAGAACCTGATGTACTCCGAAGGCTTCGACGACTATTCGACCGCGCGCTGTCGACTCGCCGACGGTGTGGTCACGCTGAAGTTCGCGACGTCCGAGGTGGGTCAGGGCTTCGTGACGATCGCACCACAGATCGCTCGCACGATTCTCGGGGTCGACGACGTGCGGCTCGACCGCATCGACACCCAGGTCGGTTCGGCCGGGTCGACGTCGGCATCCCGTCAGACCTGGATGAGCGGGGGAGCGGTCGACGCGGCGTGCCGCACCGTGCGCGAGCGGTTCTTCGAACACATCGCTCGTGCCCACGATCTCGATCCACTGCGCCTGGCGGTCGACGGCACCGACGTCGTCGACACCGTGTCGGGTTGGCGGATCACGGTCGCCGAGGCGAGCGCCGGGATCGTGATCGACGAAACCGTCGAGTATCGGCACCCGGCAACGGAGGATCTCGACGAGAACGGTCAGGGCAACTGCCACACGGCGTTCGCGTTCGTCGCCCACCGTGCTGTGGTCGACGTGGACCCCGAGTTGGGGCTGGTCAAGGTCGTGCAGATCGCGACCGCTCAAGACGTCGGACGGGCATTGAATCCGTTGTCCGTGCTGGGCCAGATCGAAGGTGGCATCGCACAGGGGCTCGGCTTGGCCGTGATGGAGGAGATCATCCAGATCGACGGCGTGATCCGCAACGGCAACTTCACCGACTACCTGTTGCCGACGTTCCTCGACATGCCCGACGTGGTGGCCACGCTGATCGAGGAGCCGGACCCCCACGCACCACTCGGGGCGAAAGGTGTCGGCGAGCCGCCGTGCATCTCGTCGACCCCGGCGGTGGTCGCCGCAATTCGTGACGCTCTGCGACAGGTCGACGGCATCGGCAAGCCCCTCGATCGGATCCCCGTTCGCCCCAGTGACATCTGCCTGTAACTGTTCGTGGCGCAATCCGGCTAGGTTCCGAGCGCATGTCTGACGAGCGCGAGATCATGACCTGGGACATCTTCGGAACGGCGTCGAGGGCGTTGGCCCAGATGGTCGCCGACGACGATTACGAGCCCGACATGGTGCTCGCCATCGCCCGTGGAGGACTCCTGATCGGCGGGGCGATCGGCTACGCACTGTCGGTGAAGAACGTGTACACGATGAACGTCGAGTTCTACACCGGTGTCGACGAACGCCTCGAAGTACCGCGAATCCTGCCGCCCGCACCTGACTTCGTGGATGTCTCCGACGCTCGGATCCTGATCGTCGATGACGTCGCCGACACCGGGCACACATTGCGCTCGGTGCAGGAATTCTGCGACGGCAAGGTCGGCGAAGTACGCACCGGGGTGTTGTACGAGAAGTCGCACTCGGTGGTCAAGTGCGACTACGTCTGGAAGCGCACCGACAAGTGGATCAACTTCCCGTGGAGCGACCAGGACCCGGTCGCCAAGCGGGACTGGTCGGTCAAGGACGCCTGATCAGGCGCCGGCGGTGTTCGGGAATGCCCGGCGCTGCGCTTGCTTCAGTCGTTCTTCGAGGCGCTTGGGGTGCACGATGCCGAGCAGCTTTCCGTCGTTCCAGACGGTGACGACCGGGCGGAGCGGATTCAGGCGAGGCAGCACCGTGGACAGGTCTTCGTCGAGTGTCGCCCTCGCAAGGTTGGTGAACGGGACCATCAGCTGCGTCAACATCACCAACGGGCGGTGCTCGGACGGCACGGCCCAGAGCTGATCTTCGAGTACCAGGCCGTCGAGTTCGCCGTCGTCGCCGACCACGGCCACCGCGCCGGCCGCTCCGAGACGCTGTCGCTGCCAGATCATCGAATCGGTGTCCATGTCGGTGCCGGCCTCAGCGATGCCGAAGAACGTGAGGTCACGCACCTTGACCCCGTCGAGCTGCTCGGCGACGTATGACGTCATGATCTCGGCGCGGGCGTTGAGGGCGATGAAGAGTCCGGTGATCATGATGAACACACCGAACTGACCATTGAGCATCATCACGAACCCGAGACCGACCATGCCCCACCCGAGCACCCGGCCGGCGTTTCCGGCATCCCGCATCGCCCGATACTTGTTGCCGGTTCGCTCCCAGCGAACAGCGCGGAGCACACGGCCGCCATCGAGCGGGGCACCCGGCAGCATGTTGAACACTGCCAGGACGGCGTTGACGAACCCGATCCACACGAGCACGGTGGACTCGAGCGCGATGCCGGCGCCGAATGCGACGACGCCGATCAGCAAGCTGACCGCGGGACCGGCGACGGCGATCAGTCCGTCGGCACGCGGGCTCGGCGATTCTCGATCGAGCCTGGCGACGCCACCGAGCGCCCAGAGGTCGATCGATTCGGTGTTGACGCCATAGCGACGAGCGACCATTGCATGGCCGAACTCGTGGGCGAGGATCGAGGCGAAGAATGCCGTCGTGGCGAGAACGCCTCCGAGCACCCCGAGATCTCGGGACAGGATCACACCGAACCACAGAGCCACGAGCGCCATGCTCCAGTGCGCACGCACCGGAATGCCGGCGTAGGTGCCGAGACGGATCGAGCCAGTGGTCATGGCGGGGAGTGCTCCTTCCGAGCGAACACGAGATTGGGTATGTCTACGGCGTACAACGACCCTGGTGCCTGGGCTATTCCGGTCCGTCCCACCCGAGCGTGCCACTCCGTAGCGATGTGCGACGCGCCCGAATCCCGGCTTTTCGCTCATCGCCTGCGCGGGTCGACCCCGAGCGATGAGCGACGCGCCCGGATCCCGGCTTTTCGCTCATCGCTTGAGCGTGTGTGGCCAGCGTCAACTGCGCTGCTCGAGGATGACGGTCGCGCAGTTGCGGCCGCTGGCGCCCCACACTCCGGCACCGGGGAACGTGGCGGCACCGGTGAGATACAGACCGTCGACGGCTGTCTCGTACTTCGTGAGCTCCGGGTTGTGATTGCGCAGGGCGGCCAACGGCCCCCCGGCGAAGCTGGTCGCGTGCCCGGCGGGCAGGTGGAAGTCGCGCTCGTACACGTCGGGCGTCATCGCCCGCCACTCGACGATCGAGTCGAGGAAGCCCGGTTCGCACAACTCGGCAAACGCTTGCAGCCACCGCCGTGGTTCGGTCGAATCCGTCCAACCGCCGGTGAAGCCGAACGGCGTGTAGAGCGCCTCCAAAGACAGCACGTGGCGCCCGGTCGGTGCGATAGAGGGATCGAGCAGCGTGGGGATGTTCACCAACAGGCCCGGTCGATCCAGGATCCGGCCATCGGCCATCATCGCCGCGCCACGATCGATGTCGGCGAGGCCTGGCGCGATCGCCGAGGTCGGCCCCAGCGGTCGATCGAAGCCGCGCAGGACGGGTGGCTCCGAGAGCACGGCATCGATCTTCGATTCGTACCCCTCGTCGTGTCGGACATTCCGCCAACGACGGATCAGGTCGGAGGCCGACGCCGGTGGGTGCTTCAACCAGCGCAGGAACGTGTCGTGTGGATTGCACGCCGACACCACGATCGGAGCGAAAATTTCGGTGCCGTCGGCGAGTGCAATTCCGCTCACGCGGTCGCCGCTGCACATGATCGTGTCGACCGGGCTCTTGGTGCGCAGCGTTCCACCGGCGCCCTCGAAGGCAGCGAGCAGGGTGGTCGGCACCTGGCCGCTGCCACCGATTGGCCGACCGACCGTGGCGACATGGCGCATCGCATGCGTGAGTGCGCCGAGCCCGCTGCCGGGCAGTTCGGGGCTGATTCCCCACACCATTGGGCCGGTGAGCGCGGCCGGTCCCATGATCGCGTCGTCGTCGAAGAACGATCGCAGCACATCCGCTGCGCTCCGACGTGACCAGCGCATCAGCGTGCTCGCTCCGCTGAAGCGTCGCCGGAGGGCGAGTTTGGTGAGTCCGGCGACGGTCGGCGGCTCGGCGGCCGCCTCGAAGATCATTCGGACTGCCGGCGCAGCAGCGGTGACGTAGCGCCGATACCCGTCGACCTGGGTGGGGAAGTGGCGGCCGATGTCGTCGAGCGTGGCGTCGAGATCGTGGTGATGCGACCAGCCCTTGCCCTCGGCGGCGCTGGCCCATGAGAAGTTGTGCTGGGCCGGCTCGAGGTCGATGTATTCCAGGCCGTGCGACCGCAATGCGAGCTCTTCGATCACCGGGGTCGTGCGAAACGTCAGATGGTCGCAATTGCAGATGTTCACCGTCGCTCCGGCAAACTGTTCGCTCGCTGCAGTGCCGCCGACGTCGGCGCGGGCCTCGACCAGCAGCGTCGACATGCCGGAGCGGGCCAGATAGGCGGCGGTCACGAGTCCGTTGTGACCTCCTCCGACGACGATGGCATCGAAATCGCGAGCCGTGGATCCGAGAGGACGGGGAGCGGACGACACTCGCTCAGTCTCTCGCAGTTCGATGGTCGGCGGCGTAACGTGCCGAGGTGTCTTTCGTGACCCGAAACCTCGCCGAACTCCGCGCGCCCGACGTCGCTCGTCTGGTCACCGAGCGCAGCATCTTCGTGCAACCGCTCGGGGCGATCGAGCAGCACGGTCCCCACTTGCCGTTCAACACCGACCTGGTGATCGCCGCTCGGGTCTCGGAACTGGCCGTCGAGCGTGTCGGTGCCGACCTCGACGTCTGGCTGCTCCCACCGCTGTCGTATACGAAGTCCAACGAGCACGCATGGTCGCCCGGGACGATCTGGCTGTCGGCCACGACCCTCCTGGCCGTGCTCGACGACATCGGACGCTGTGTGGCGACCACGCGGGCCCGAAAGCTGGTCTTCTTCAACGGTCACGGCGGCAACTCCGCGCTCGTTGGTGTGGCGAACCGCGAGATCCGTCTGGCGCACGGCCTGATGACGTTTCTCGCCCATCCGGGCGTGCCGCCTGACCAGGGCGGGGTCTCGCCGCCTGACGAACTGGGCATGGGGATCCACGGCGGCACCGACGAGACATCGATCATGCTGCACCTCGCGCCCCATCTCGTCGACATGGCGTCGGCGACCCGCAACGTTCCCGAGCGTCTCGCCGACAACCGCTACGTCCGATTCGGCGGGTCGGTCGGTTTCGGCTGGTTGTCGAACGACTTCGGACCGGATGGGCACATCGGCGACCCCACACCGGCCACTGCCGAGCGGGGTGAACAGCTGGTCGCGCAGGCGGTCGACGCCTTCTGCGAGGCACTCGCCGAGGTCGCTGTCTTCGAGTTGCCGGTCCACTGAGATGAGCGACTCCCTGCAAACTCAGCTGGTCGACCTGCGTATCGACACCGGCCGGCTGCTCGCGCGGATCGACGAACTCGGCCAGATCGGCCGCATTGACGGCCCGAACGGCGAGTGGGGCAACGCTCGCCTCGCTCTCACCGATGCCGACAGGGCCGGCCGCGACCTCGTGGTGGCGTGGATGCACGATCTGGGACTCGACGTGGTGACCGACGCGATCGGCAACGTCGTCGCGACCCGGGCGGGCTCGGACGCGACGCTCGCGCCAGTGATGGTGGGCTCGCACATCGACACCGTCGGCACCGGAGGTCGCTTCGACGGCAATCTCGGTGTTCTCGCCGGACTCGAGATCGTCGAAACGCTCGAACAGGCGGGCGTCGTGACGAAGCACCCCCTCCAGGTGGCGTTCTTCACCGACGAGGAAGGCTCGCGGTTCGCTCCCGACATGTTGGGAAGCCTGGTGTTCGTCGGCGGATTGCCGCTCGAGCAGGCACTCGACCTGGTCGCAGCCGACAACGGGGCCCGCCTCGGTGACGACCTCGAACGCATCGGATACGCCGGTCCGGTCCCGTGCCCGACCGCGGCACCCCCGCACGCGTTCGTCGAACTCCACATCGAGCAGGGGCCGGTCCTCGAAGCCGAGGGCGTCACGATCGGTGTCGTCGAAGGCGTGCAGGGCATCTCGTGGACCGAGATCGTGATCGTCGGCCAGTCGGCCCATGCCGGCACCACGCCGATGCGCCTGCGACACGATCCTGCGTACTGCGCGGCGGCGATCGCCACCTACGTCCGTGATCTCACTCGTCATCTCGGGGCCGAGCAGGTCGGCACCGTCGGACGCATCGACGTGTACCCGAACCTCGTCAACGTGGTGCCCGCCCGTGTGGTGATGACCGTCGACCTCCGCAACACCGACGACCGAATCCTGCGCGAAGCCGAAACGCGCCTTGCCACGTTGCTCGACGAGCTCGCCGAGTCCGAAGGTGTCGACATCACCACCAACTCGCTCGCGCGATTCGAACCGGTCGACTTCGATCCGGAGATGGTCGACCTCGTGCAGTCCACCGCCGAGCGGCTCGGTCACTCGACCAGGCGGATGCCGAGCGGCGCTGGCCATGACGCTCAGATGCTGGCCAGGATCTGCCCGACGGCGATGGTGTTCACCCCGAGTGTCAACGGCCTCAGCCACAACATCGCAGAGTTCACCGATGCCGTCGACATCGAAGCCGGCGCCAACGTGCTGCTCCAGGTGGTGCTCGAGCTGCTCTCGGGTGAGCCCACGGCGGGCGCAGCAGGGGCCGCCAGGCGCTGACGTGGCGACCGACTTCGACCTCGTCACGTTCGACTCGCCGGCGACCGATGCGCTCGCAGTGTTCTGGGCCGCAGCGCTCGGCCTCCACGAAGTGCAACGCGAGGACGGTGACCGTTGGATCGTGCTCGCCGACGCCGACGGTCGACGCCGCATCGGCCTCCAGACCGGTGCGGTGCAGGTCGGATCGATGCATCTCGATCTGTCGTGTGCGCCCGACGAGTTCGACGCCGAAATGAACCGGCTCGTCGGCCTCGGAGCACGTCCACTCGGGCCTGCCAGACGCGAGTCGTACGGCTCGATCGTCAACCTCGTCGACCCCGACGGCAACCCGTTCGACCTCTGCGCATACACGTGAGTAGCTCTGCGGAGACCGGTCTGCTGCGAGCGGCTAGCGTGCGATCGGGGTGGCACGATCCGGTTTCCGAACAGCCGAAACACGATGTTCACGGTCGCAGGATGGTCGTGAGCAGTTGCGGCAACTAACTTCACCGAGGAATGATGACCGAGACATCAGTCGTGCCATCGGGTAGCCCCGTGACCGAACGGGCGCGGCTGCGCTTCGAGAACCTCTCGATGGTCTTTCCCGATGGGACGCAGGCGCTCGACGACATCACCTTCACCGTCGGCGCCGGCGAGTTCGTCACGGTGGTCGGCCCCTCCGGATGCGGCAAGTCGACGTTGCTGCGGATCGCCTCCGGGCTCACCCAGCACACCTCGGGTGACTGTGAGGTCGACCGTGATTCGATCGGCTACGTCTTCCAGGACGCCACGCTGCTGCCGTGGCGGACTGTGCGCAAGAACGTCGAACTGAACGCCGAGCTGCAGGGCGTCGGCAAAGCCGAGCGTCAGCGTCGCGCCACCGAGGCGATCGAGCTGGTGAACCTCGTCGGTCACGAGGACAAGTATCCCAAGCAGCTGTCCGGTGGTATGAAGATGCGCTGCTCGCTGGCCCGCTCGCTCGTGCTCAATCCGAAGGTGTTCCTCTTCGACGAGCCCTTCGGCGCCCTCGACGAGATCACCCGTGAGCGGCTGAACGGCGAGTTGATCAGCTTGTTCCACCTCGAGCAGTTCAGTGGACTCTTCATCACCCACTCGATCGCCGAGGCGGTCTTCCTGAGCACCCGCGTGCTCGTGATGTCCGCCCGACCCGGTCGGATCATCGGCGACTACGCCGTGCCCTTCGGCGAGCACCGCACACAGGAGATCAGATTCGAGCCGGAGTTCGCCGAGATCTGCGGCCGGATCAACGACGACCTGAAGGACGCACACTCGTGACGATGTCGTACACGCCGCCGCAGCAGGTCCCCCAGGAAGCCATGGCGACCCCGGCTGCCGTCGGCGTCAGTGTGCCCGTTCACCAGCCCGGTTCGTCGCCCCGCAAGCGCAGGCTGCGGAACATCATCCCGCCGCTGATCACGTTCGCGCTGTTCATCGCGGTCTGGTACCTCTACAGCTGGGCGCGCTTCGACAACCCTGCGCAGCGTCGCAATGCATTGCCATACCCCCACACGGTGATCACCGACGGGTTCCTTCCGTTCTGGGACGAGACGAACGGGTTCCGCCCGATCCTCGGCTACATGTGGCCGACGGCGAAGGTCACGCTCACCGGTCTCGCCATCTCGATCGTGTTGGGCGTCTCGATCGCGATCATCATGAACCTGTCGAAGGGCATGGAGCGGGCGCTGTTCCCCTACGCCGTGATCCTGCAAACCGTGCCGATCCTGGCGATCACCCCGTTGCTGACCCAGTTGTTCGGCGACGAGATCGGGGTTCGGCTCGTCGTGGTCGTCCTGATCGCCATCTTCCCGGTCATCACGAACACGTTGTTCGGCTTGCAGTCGACCGATCGGATGCACCACGACCTGTTCTCGCTCAACGACGTCAGCCGGTGGACCCGGCTGCGAAAGCTCGAACTCCCGTCCGCACTGCCGGCGATGATGGCCGGTATCCGTATCGCCTCCGGTGGCGCCGTGATCGGCGCGATCGTCGCGGACTTCTTCTTCAATCAGGGCGAGAAGGGGATCGGCTACTACATCCGGAACAAGCAGCAGCGTGCAGCAAACCGTCCCGAGATGTTCGCCGGCACCATCACTGCGTCGATGTTCGGCGTCGTGATGTTCCTCATCGTTGGCGCGATCACGGCGCGCGCCATTCGCAACTGGCACGAGTCTGCATCCGAGCAGGCTTGAGCCATCCAGCCGTTCCAACACTTACCAAGGGGAGAACCATTTCATGAAGGCCCGTAGAACCGTGGCGCTGCTCAGCGTCGCATCGATCACATTGCTCGCCGCGTGCGGCAGCGACGAAGAAACCGGCAGCGACACCAGCGACGCCGGCAGCGAGACCACCGAGGCGGCCGGCGCTGAGACGACCGACGCCGGCAGCGAGACCACCGACGCCGCAGGCGGCGAGGGTGTGTGCCCGCAGAAGCTGACGATCCAGACCGACTGGTTCCCCGAACTCGAACACGGCGGGACCTACCAGTTGATCGGACCCGATGGCACCGCCGACAAGGACAGCGTGTCGTACTCGGGCCCGGTGCAGGAACAGTACGCGGTGGGCGGCCTGGAGGAGATCCAGATCAATACGGTCAAGTTCGACAAGCTGAACAGCGCGATCCTCCTCGACGGTGAAGCCGACATGGCCTACATCAACATGAGCGACATCATCAAGGACTCCGCCGCCGTCGACATGGTGGCGATCGCCAAGACCCTCGACAAGGACCCGCAGATGATCATGTGGGATCCGGAGCAGAACCCGATCGAAGCTCCCGAGGACATCCTCGAGACCGGAGCCCAGGTCCTGCACTTCCCGGGCGTGGCCTACATCGACTACATGGTCGGTGTCGGCTACATGACCGCCGACCAGAGCAACCCGAGCTACGACGGCTCCGACGCCGCATTCGTGGCCGACGGCGGCAATTTTTTCCAGCAGGGATTCGCCACCAACGAGGTGTACAAGTACGAGAACGAGATCGAATGGAAGGACGGCGCACCTGCGCCCGTCGAGTTCTACACGGTCGCCGATCTCGGCTTCGACAACTATCCGGCTGCGATCACCATGATGCGCGACAAGGCTGACGAGTTGAGCGAGTGTCTCGCGCTGCTCGTGCCGGTCATGCAGCAGGCGTGGGTCGACTTCCTGAACGATCCGACACCCATCACCGACGTGATGATCGACATCAATGTCGCTCACGACGGCTTCTGGACGCTCAGCGAAGGCCTCAACACTGCGGGGATGGAACTGGTCGAGTCGGGTGAGTTCGCGATCAACAGCCCCGACGGCACCTACTGCAGCTTCGACGAGGAGCGGGTCCAGGGTCTCTATGACATCCTGGCGCCGATCTACGAAGAGCAGGGGACCGAGATCGCCGAGGGGATCGACGGGATCTTCACCAACGAGTACTGCGCCGACGCCCCCGGGCGTTGACCGGTACCGATCTGAACAATCCGAACAATCTGAACATCTGAATTCGCTGCTCCCGGCCGGATCCCACGGCCCGGCCGGGAGCAGCGGTCATCCCGGCACATCGGGGTGGCACGAATGCAATGACGTGGTGGTGGAGTTGCCATGCGTGTTCTGATCGTGGTCGATCCGATTCGAGACGACTTCGTGAGACAGATCGCCGATGCAGCGAGGGACGGCCTCGACGCCAGCGGTCATGAGGTCGACCTCGTCGATCTGGTGGCCGAGCGGTTCGCACCCGTGATGAGTGCAGATGATCGTCGGGCGTACTTCACCGATGACCCGCTCGTCTGTCCGCAAGTTGCGACGAGTGCGGCGCTCGTGCGTCGTGCCGATGGACTCGTGTTCGTGTACCCGACGACGCTGTCGACGGTCACGCCGGGGATCAAGGGCTGGATCGAGCGCACGTTGGTGCCAGGCGTTGCTTTCACGATGGGCGAACGATCCGGTGCGAAGCGAGGACTGTCGAACATCCGTCGCCTGGTCGGGATCGCAACCTACGACGACTCGCGCTGGGACGTCCTGCGACATGGCGACAACGGCCAACGGCTGATCCGGCGCAACGTGCGTCTCTGCGGCGGCGTGCACACGCGTTCGAGATGGACGGGGATGTACGACGTCGGGCGAGCGAGTGACGACGAACGACGTGCGTTCCGGACGCATGTCGAGAAAGTCGTCGGGAAGCTGTGAGCGTCGTCGTCGTGGCCGCGCATCCGTGTACCGAGAGTTATGTTGCTGCGATTCGAGACAGGGTGATGGCCGGCCTCGGGTCGAACGGGCACGAACCGGTCCTCCTCGACCTGTACGCGAGCGGGTACGACCCGCACCTGGCGCTCCCGACCAGCCACGCCGTTGCTCTCGAGTCGGCGACCGCTCTCGTGCTGGTGCATCCGACATGGTGGACCTCCCAGCCGGCCATCCTCCTCGCGTGGCTCGACCAGGCATCGGCGAGCGGACTACCCGACGTCGAAACCCTCGTGAGCGTCACGACGTTCGGAGGTTCGCGGTTCGCCAACTTCCTCGGAGGAGAGTCCGGACGCCGGGTGGTCAGCCGGGCAGTGCGGCCCCGCTGCGTCCAGCGACCGCCGCATCGCCGTCTGACGTTGTACGGGATCGACCGGTCGAGCGCATCCGAACGGCGGGCGTTCCTCGACCGTGTGGAGCATCGGATCGGCACACTCGTGCGATGAGCGTCACGACGGGAATCTGGATCTATCCCGCGCACAACATCGACGAGCTCATCGACGCTGTCGTCACTGCCGATGCGGCTGGCATCGACGAGGTGTGGATCGCCGACGAAGGCGTCATGCGCGACCCGGTGGTCGTGTTCGCCGCCGCGGCACGCTCGACCCGCCGGGTGCGGATGGGCATCGGCATCACCTCGCCTGCGCTGCGTCATCCCGGCGCGATCGCTGCGACAGTGGCCTCGCTCGACGAGCTCTCCGGTGGGCGCATGATGCTCGGATTCGGTGTCGGTGGCGAGCAGTCGCTCGGCCCGTTCGGTCTGGCCGTCGAACGGCCGGTCGCACTCGTTCGTGACGCACTGTCGACGGCTCGGGCGGTGTTGGCGCGCAACGACTCCGAGGGCTACTCGGTTCCCGACTTCGCCGCCCCGGGCCGTGACGTCCCGCTGTACGTCGCCTCTCGGGGCGAGCAGATCAATCGCCTCGCCTCACGGCATGCCGATGGCGTGTTCCTGTCGGGATTCACGCCTGACCAGCTCGCCGAAGTCGTTGGCTGGGTGCGCAGCGAGGGTTCGCCGCGAATTGCGTTGTACCAATCGGCGCGATTTCGAACTTCGTCGGCGGGTGACCCGACGTCGGTGTCCGGCGATCCCGAGCAGATCGCCGGTGTGCTGGCGTCGCTGATCGACACCCATGCGCCGGATTCGATCGGTCTCGCACTCGTCGACGGCGCCGATCTGGCGACAATGGTGGGCAACGCCATCACCACGTTTGCGCACCTCAGCAATCGCGGATGACCTCGAAGGTCCGACAGGTCGCTGCCCGTACCCAGGTGCCCATCGATTCGTCGACGGCGGCCAGTTCGTCGTGCGGGATCGCATGCCACTGCTCGAGTGACGTCCACTCGATCATCGCATGCACATGGTCGGGATCGTCGACGTCGACCCAGATCTGCTTGCGCACGAAGCCGTCCTGACGTTCGAGGAAACGACTCCACGTTGCCTCCTCGACCTGCATCCACTCGCGACGCTCGTCGGCAGGAACTCGGAACGTGAGGAATTCGATGACCACGGGGGACACCTTTCGTGTGATCCGTGATCGGCGACTGCGCGGTGACGGGTTGGCGTCAGTGTGCCACGACCTCGCGCCCGGCGCGGATGACCCGACGCCCGCCCGGACCTTCGGCGATCGCTCCCCGAAGCGAGTCGCCGGGGACGGCGAGCAGATCCGCAGGTGCGCTGACCGAGATGCCACCCTCCCGGAGCCCGAGCACCCTACGCGCATCGGTGCTGACCGAGCCCCACGCGATGTGGGCGAGATCGTGGGCGGCGAGCACCATCAGTGACGCGGTCTCGAATGGACACGCCCGACCCATCGGGTTGAACGGGTCCTGCAGATTGTCAGCGCCTGCGGCGACGTCGGCACCAGCAGCACGCAACGCGTCGATGGCGGTGAGCCCGCGTGGTACCGGCTGCTGGTTTCGACCACCGAGCCACAGGTTGGTGTGGGGGAGCGTGACCACGCCGATTCCGGCGGCCGCGACCAGTTCGGCGATGCGCTGCTGCTCGGCGGCATCGCGCTGGCCGAGGCTGACGCAATGGCTGGCAGTGACTCGATGCGGGAACCCGGCGAGTACCTGGTGGGCCAGGTATTCGAGACCCATGACGCGTGGATCGAGCGTTTCGTCGGTGTGCAGGTCGACACCGACGCCGGCGTGGGCTGCGATCTCGAGGAACACGTCGGTGGCAGCTTCGATCGAACCACCACCGGTTTCCAGGTGTGGGCAACCTCCGACGAGGTCGGCGCCGGCGTCGAGCGCCTCACGCAGCAGCGCCCGATGGGTCGCACCGGCCGAGCCGACGACGGGCTCGCCCGTGAGCGCCACGATCTCGACGTCGATGACGTCTGCCACCCGTCGACGGACTTCGACGAGCGCCTCGACATTCTGCAAACCGTGGTGTTCGGTCGTATCGGCGTGCGTACGAACGCTGACGTAGCCGTTCGCCGCCATGAGACGTGCGGCCCGTTCGGCTCGTTCGATGATGTCGTCGCGGCTGATCTGGCCCGACATCGCGACCATCGCGTCGATGGCACCGAGCAGATCGCCCGTGCGATTCTCCACACGCTCGGCCAGGAAGGCCTTGTCGAGATGGGCATGCGGCTCGACCGCCGCCGGCAGGAGCAGGTAGCCGGTGAGATCGATGGTGCTGTCGACGTCGGTGCTCGTCACCGAGTCGCCGATGGCGGCGATCACACCGTCGACGATCAACACGTCGCTCGGCTGCTGTGTCACGGGACCGTGAACAATCGTCGGCTGCCGTAGAAGCGTGGTGGGCATCTGCGCGAAACTAACGGCCATGACCGATCGACCGGAACTCAAACTCGGTGCCTTCTTCTTCGGGGGTGTCGAGATGGACGATGCAGGCGCAGGTGCGCCGGCGCCGATGGATCGCCGCTACTCCAACGACGCCTGCTGGCAGGCAACACTCGAGTACGTCAACTCCGCAAAGGAGGCAGAGCGTCTCGGCTTCGACTCGTTCTGGACCACCGAACACCACTTCCAGTACGAGGGGTACGAGGTCATCCCTAACGGCCTGTTGATCTCCACGTGGATTGCTGCGCAGACCACCACGCTGCGCTTCGGGGCGATGTTCAACGTCGTGCCGCAGTGGAATCCGCTGCGCCTGGCCGAGGACTTCGCCACGCTGCACAACCTGTCCGGTGGGCGCGGCATGTTGGGCGTCGGTCGAGGCACCGTGCCCCGCGAGGTCCTGCACCTCAACGACAAGGGGGTGTCGATCGGCTCGATGGACAATCCCGACCAGGTCGACGCCGACATCCACAATCGTGAGGTGTTCGAGGAGTCGATGGAGATCGTCCGCCGTGCGCTCACCCAGGAATCGTTCTCGTTCCAGGGCAAACACTTCCAGATCCCGCTGCCCGGAATTCCCGATCGTGGCGAGACCGTCCAGGAACTCACCTTGATCCCGAAGCCGATCCATCCGTTCGAGATCTGGCAGGCGGTCACGTCACCGGCGACGCTCGATTACGTGCCCGTCGTCGATCACGGTGCGGTTTTCTGGAATCAGCACTACAGCTTCATCAAGCGGTTCTGGGACCGGTACGCCGAGAACTACCACGCCGCCCACGACGTCGAACTCGCCGATCACGAGAAGCGGATGTTGGTCGTGTCGTATCGCATCGAAGACACCATGGAGGACGCCCGGGACTCGGCCCAGAACGGCCACGACGTGTTCTGGAAGTTCCTGGGACCGTACGGCTGGAGCCGCGGCTACATGGGTCCCGACGGCAAGCCGTCGAAGCCAGGCCTGATCCCCACGCTCGACGAGTCGATCGAGAACAAGACCATTCTCGTCGGCCCGCCCGAGAAGGTGGCCGAAGAGGTCAGTTTCCTCCGAGACCTGCTCGGGTTCGAGTCGCTCACGCTCTTCCCGCACCTGCTCGGCGACCCCTACAAGAAGGCCGACGAACAGATGGCCCGCTTCGCCGAAGAGGTCCTCCCGCTCCTCTAGCCGCTTCCCCCACCCGCCCCAACGATGAGCCAAACGCCGCTATTCGGGCGGTTCGCTCATCGCTGTGGTGGTGTTGCGACGTAGCCGCGTGGTGGCGAGGTGGTGGCGAGGTGATGGAGGTGATCACAGGCCGGCGACGGAGCCGACGACGGCGCGGGGGTCGGCGGCGCCGGCGAACATGCCGGTCGGTTCGACAACGATTGCGTGGGCGTGGCCGAAACCCGAGTCCCATGCCGGGCGTGACTCGCTGCGATGGCCGCGCACAGCGAGTGCGTCGACCCATCCCGACGGAGCGTGACCCTCGACGTGCACAACCGGTCCGCCGGCTCCGGTCCAGGTGTCGAATCCGGTGGTGGGGCCGTGCAGCACCCATCGTGCGGCATCGATCGCCGCAGTCGGTGATTGACCGTGACGGAACAGCCGGGCAGCGAGCTGCAACAGGATCTGCGGTTGAGCGTCACCGCCCATCGTGCCGAACACCGATGCGAGTCGACCCGACCGTGTTGCCAGCGCCGGCGACAGGGTGTGCGGCGGGCGTCGACCCGGCCCGAACTCGGCCGGGTGGCCATCGACGAGGTTGAAGCCGATGCCGCGGTTGTGCAGGTTGATGCCGGTGTTCGGCTCGACGAGATGGCTGCCGAAGCCCGAAGCGTTCGACTGGATGAGCGACACACCGATCCGCCGACCGTCGCGGTCGACGCCGGCAGTACAGAGGTAGGTCGTATCACCGTCCGATCCCGGTACGGGGCGAGTGCTGGCACTCTCCAGTCCGATCAGATCCAACCGCCGATCGATCCGATCGAGCAGGTCGTGGCCGTCGGCGTGTTCGTGCAGTGCATCCGGGCGGTCGAAACCTGCAGCGGTCGCCGCTTCGATCAGCAGATGGGCCCAGCGTTCGTCGTCGGGATCGTCGGGCAGGTCGAGGCGGTCGGCCAGGCGGGCGGCGGCGAGCGTGAGGTAACCCTGCGAGTTGGGACCGATCGTGTGGACGTCGACACCAAAGGCTGACGTGCTCAGTGGATCGACCCAGTTCGCCTGCACCGTGCCGAGGTCATCGGCGCTGAACAAACCGTCACCGAGTTCCAACAGACCATCGCCGAACGCCCCGAGGTAGAACCCGTCACGCCCGCTGATGGGGAGCGCTGCGAGGACCAGTGCTGCACCAGGTCGACGCACCATTGCGCCGGTCGACGTGGCCTGGCTGGCCAATTCGGCCAGATTCTGTCGGCTGGGGGTGTCCAGCTGGCGAAGCGAACCCACCAGCAGTGGACTGGCCGGGAACCCGTCGGCGGCCAGTCGTCTCGCCGGGGCGAGGATCAGATCGAGTGGCAGGGAACCGAATCGTTCGTGGAGCGCAACCCAGCCGTCGATGCACCCCGGCACGGTCACGGACCGGATGTCGAGCTTGAACGGCATCTCGGTGGCGCCCTCGGCCCGCAGTGCTGCCGGGTTCGCGCCTGATCCCGCCCGACCCGACGCGTTCAGCGCGAACGTTTCCCCCAGCCCATCGGAGCCGGGTTCGTCGATGTGGATCAGCGCGAACAGGTCGCCGCCGATACCGCACAGGTGGGGGCCGGTGACCGCGATTGCTGCGTTGGTGGCGATCGCCGCATCGACGGCATTGCCGCCCTGGGCGAAGATCGTCAGCCCGGCGGACGTCGCGAGCTGATCGGCACTCGCCACCATGTGGTGAGGGGCGCGAACGGTGGATCGAGGCGTGGCGAACGGCATGGGATCGACGTTACGTCCTGGCCGGTGCGAGCGAGATTGCCGGGCTGACCCCTTGGGAGCGATGAGCGAAAAGCCCGGATCAGGGCGCATCGCTCATCACCTGCGCCAACTCGGTCGGAGCGATGAGCGAAAAGCCCGGATCAGGGCGGTTCGCTCATCGCCTGTGCGGGTTCGGCCGGGAACCTCAGCGAGGGGAGTCGTGCCACTCGTTGCGATCGATCAGCACGTCGCGCAGGATCTCCGG
>JANPKU010000049.1:0-6498 GCA_031426215.1 Actinomycetes bacterium | reverse complement strand
ACTGGTTGCCATGAATCCATCCTCGTTTCCAAGGTAAGGAGACTCCGCGGATCCCAGGCGATTCACAGGCGCTCGTGCGTTCGGGCGGAGACGACGGTATCCAGGACGCTCAAGCCGCGTTGGCTGCGTTGGAGACCCTCGCCGTGATCGGCTCCATCGCCTCAGCGGCAATTGGAACCCACCAGTAGACCGCGCTGCGCAAGCGCACGCCGCGAACGTTGTCGGCCGAGGACTGTTGCGTTCAGGAGGGCGAAGATGCGGCAGCGATCGTCCATGTCGCCTGGACAACCTCGGGCTCATAACCGACGCGCGAGACCGCGCGGCCTCGACCAGACGTCGCAGGAGCCACACCGGCGCGCCTTCGTCCGCCGAGCATCAGCCTTACGCCAGTGGCGTCGCACGCCAGTTCTCGAACGCTGTAGTTGTGACAAACAGGTTCCGACGGTCATGAGATAGGCACACGCTCATCGTGAGGGTTCGCGTGGCCCTCGACAAACTGGAAGGTCATCGCTATGCGAAACAACACGAAACGATTCCTCACCGCCGGCATGTTCGCTGGTCTGGTGGTCGCGGGCACCGGCGCCGGCGTTGCAGCCAGCCACGACGGAGGTGGCAGCTATGGCTCCTCTGGACGGGCCGTCTCGTACATCAACGGCGACGCCGGCGTGAACGCCGATGTCGACCCGAACTCGAGCTGCTTCAGGCCCGATCAGTACGACAAGCAGATGTTCAGTGATCCCAACGTGGCGGGCCCTGGCAACCGCAACGTGCACAACGACGCTTGCTTCCTCGACCGCAACGGCAACAAGTTGAACGGTCCTGCGTCGTTCGAGTCGAGCGGCGCCGGGTTCATCTCCGCCTGTCCCGACCCTGACGGCACCGGACCGCAGACCGCACGATTGACCGACCAGAACGGTGACGGCCGCCGGGACTTGTGCTTCCAGACCGCCTACCAGACAAGAGGAATCGCAGGGGACTTCGAGTTCCATGCCCGCATGAACAACACCGGTATGCCCGGCACGCAGTACGTCACCTGGTGCTCGGACCGTGACGCCGACGGCTGCTCGGACGAGTGGAACAAGAGCAGCATCCGCATCGACTGGAGCCTCGACGGTACCGCCAGCTACAGCCGCGACGACCGCTACGGCGGATGGGGTAGCTGAACTCATCGACTGTTTCGAGGAGCCGGGACCTGGACGGTCCCGGCTCTTGCGCGTCTCGGCCGGAACTGGCGGGCGGAAGCCCCGAGGGGGCCTGTTCAGTCGGAAGATGGTGAGGGTGCTGCGCATCACCTCGTTCGAAGACGGTCGGGGATCTCCGTCTGCGGTCTCGGCGGTGATGGCAAGTATCGGGTACTTGGTGGGGTCGACCGCTGCGGTCATTTCAACGAGAGTTCGGCCGGGGAGATCGGGGTGGAATGTTCCAGCGGAAATCCGCTTTGGTGTTGTTGGTGTGTCGCCTTCGGCGAGGACCACACCTCGTAGAACGCGCCGGTGGGCAGGATCGGGAGGGATTCTGAGCGGATCTCGACGATGCGGCCGATGTCCACGCGTTGTCCGACCACCTCCACCCGACCGTTCCCGGTTGTGGCAATCTCCTGCTCGAACTCGACCACCCCTGCGGATTCGTCGCTTGCAGGTCCTTGAGCTCGGGCCACCAACACCCCGCCGGCGAATGCTGCTGCGATTGCCGCTGCGGTCGTCAGGTGGCGGAGATGACGCCGCGAGTGACGAGAAGGGAGTGTCGCTACCGACTGTGGTTGGTCCTGGCGTTGGGCTGCCAGGACGCGGAGTCGCTGTACATCCGGCGTGCGCGGCTCCGTCGGCATGCCATCCATCAGCGCCGCGCCAAGCAGATCAAGCATCTCGTCGTCGTCAATTGTCACGGTCCACCTCCTCCATCATCACCCTCAGACGCCCAAGCGCGCGAGCTTGGGCCATCCGAACCGTTCCAGGCTCTTTACCGAGCACGTGCGCCGCGCCGTCCGACCACAGGCCCGCCACGACTCGCAGTTCGAGGACTTCCTGCTCGTGGAGCGCCAACCGTGCGAAGGCCGAGCGCACATGTTCCGCTTCCTCCCGGGCAACAGCTTGCTCGAGCGGACCATCGGCACGAATGGTGTCATCCGAAGCGAACGAACGGTCCCGCCGGGTGCGTCGTTCCGTTCAACAGCCCTCGAGCACAACGTTCCGCCCCGAGCACGGACGCCCGTATCCCCGAACGGCGGTTCGGATCACACGATCGTAGGACGACAATAGGAGCAGGTCGCCGATCTCTTCGTGAACCCCATCTCTCGACGGGATCTACCAGGAGCGATCTGGGTCTTGGTCGGCAGCGTTGGTGGTCAGCTGCCATGACGCAGCGACGTTGCCGCCGACCGGGAAACCTCCCCGATCCTTCAGCATCTTGGCGGTGTGCATCAGGTTCCAGCACATGATGGTGGCGTTCTTGTTCGTGAACTCGCTCGCATATCCCATCGGAATGTCCGAGCCCTCGACGGGGTCGCCGTAGCTGGGTCCTGGGCCGATCTCTCCGATCCATCCGCAGTCGGGCTGTGGCGGGATCGTGTAACCAATGTGAGCGAGCGCGTAGAGCGTTTCCATCGCGCATGCCTTCACGCCGTCTTCGTTGCCCGTGACGACGCACCCGCCCGCCTTTCCGTAGTACAAGTACTGGCCGGCATTGTTGGTATCGCTGCTGTAGGCATACAGCCGCTCGATTGCGAGCGTGGCGACACTCGATTTGACCCCCAGCCAGATCGGTGTGCCGATGACGAGAATGTCAGCGTCCATGATCCGGCGGTGGATATCCGGCCAGTCGTCGACGGCGTCGCCAAGCGTGGTGGTGTCCTTCACCATTCCGAATCCGATGCGGTGGTCGAGCATGTGGATCAGTTCGACAGCGACTCCTTCCGAATCCATGACCCCTGCGACCCGTGACAGGAGTCGTCTGGTGTGTGATTTGGATGGGTCGTGCACGAGCGAGCAGTTGAGGAGAACAGCGGACAGGCCGGAGAACTGAGGCATGAGCACTGCTTACCCCACACGCGCATGTTTCGCCCGCCCGCGGAGTTGGCTGTCGACCGCTGCGGGCTGACATCGACGAACGCTTCGGACATTGGGTCGCGCGCCGAGTTCGACCCCGGTTGACCCAAGAACCCGGTCGTGCCCGTGCCGAGGGGAACGAAGACGGGTAGACCAGCTTCGACAGAGTGTCCCTGATCGCCTAATACACGTGTGATCCGGGCGGTATCCGCGACGACTTCCGGGGCTGCTGGGAGCGTTGGTGGATGAGCTCATTTCCTGTCTTCGTTCGGTCGGTGTCGCCCTTGGGCGACGCCCGATATGTGTTGGGTGATCCGGTGGTGGATCGCTATCTCGAGTTCGTGGCGGGTCGCTGCCGGGCGAACACGTTGGGGGCCGTCGCTCATGATCTGAAGACGTTTTTCACGGTCATCGATAGGGCGCCTTTGGAGGTGACCACGGTCGACGTGTTCGAGTTCCTGGCTCACCAACGCGGCGACCGAACCGTGATCCGGATCAGTGGCGGCCAGTCGGTGAGCTGCTCATCTTTTGATCGCCCGACACGGCGGTGCGCATGAGTTTCGTCAAGACCGCAGCGAGAAATCCGCCTACTCGCCAACTCGGCCGTCGATGGCTTCTCGCAGGAAATCCGCATGACCGTTGTGACGAGCGGTCTCCTCGATCATGTGCAACATGATCCAACGAAGCGAGTACGCCTTGCCTTCACGCTCGCTGACGCGTGCCGACAGCGTGTCGAGCGATTCCGCCGCTCCAATGATCGCCCGACTGCGATCGCACGCCGCCATGTACAGGGCGGCCAGACCAGCGGGGTCGTCATCGGCAGCGGAGTGGAATTCCCAATCCGGATCCTGATCGAACGGCGCACTCGACCACGCCTCGGGGAGCGCAACACCCAGGAAGTCTTCGTGGAACCAAGAGTCCTCCACCAGCGCGAGATGCTTGGTGAGCGAGGCCAGCGTGAGCTCCGACGGCGCATGCCGGCGATTGAGCTGCTCATGATCCAATCCGGCAATCTTGCTCAGAAATGTTGCCCTGTGATAGCTCAGGAACTCCACGAGCGATGTCCATTCGTCGGCCTGCAGATCAGGGTCGGTGCGCTCCATCGGCCAAGTCTGCCTCACTGCCCCCAAACACCGGCTACGCATCGGGTTGCATGAGTTCGATGCGGTTGCCGAAGGGATCGGTCACGTAGACGCGGTCGTACCCCTCGAGCGGCTCATCGTCCTTCACGGCGAACCCGGCTGCGGCGACGGCACTCGCGATGCTGCGCACGTCGTCGACGACAAATGCAGGGTGCGCCTTTGTCGCCGGGCGAAAGTCAGGGTCGACACCGAGGTGAACCTTCAGATCCCCATCCTCGAACCAGCATCCACCTCGAGTTGCGAGATGATCGGGCTTTGGAACCTGGGCGATGCCGAGGATGCCCTCGTAGAAGGCGACCGCTTCAGCCTCACAACCCGTAGGCATCGCCAACTGGACATGATCGAGACGGACGACGCGCACGGCGATCATTCTGCCTCGACGCCACAGGCATTCCCGACCGCCGGGTAGCCCGACGGTTGTCAACGGCAGGATCAATTACCACCGTCTCGGCACCGTGCTGGTCGAAGACGCGGTCCAATTCCAGCTCCATCACCACTGACGCTCGGCTTGGGTTGCGCATTCACCGCCTACAGGTACTCCGCTGCCGCGGACTCCACCTGCTCGTGGAACCGCTGCTGATCGGCGGGATCACGGATGTGCAGGTTGTCGGCACCTCGGAGCATTCCGGTGGCGCCGTCGATGAGTTCACGAAGGATGTCAGCGTGGCCGGCATGTCGCTGCGTGTCGGCGATCACGTGGAGCACGACGTGATGCAACGTGACGCGAGCATCCCCCCACCACCACACATGTCCGACGGTGTCCAAGGTCAGTTCGTCGATGGTCGCGTCAGCGAAGTCCCAAGCGCTCCGGTAGCGGTTCACGATTTCCTGCTGGGACTCGTGGGCGGTCGCCCAGAACTCGGCGGCTGGCCCGGCATCGCCGGCGAACCGCTCGCCGACCTCCGCACTCGAACGCCCGAACACCTCGCCGAAGTACCCCAAATGTGTGGCAGTGCTGTGCTTGACGAGACCGAGCAGGTTCGTACCCGATGGAGTCAGAGGACGTCGGATGTCGTACTCACTCAGCCCCTCGAGCTTCCAGACGAGGGTCTCGCGAGCGCCCCGCAAGTAGCTACGCAACTCTTCCTTCGCATCCAGACTGCTCACGCCTGTCCCCTTTCCTCGATGAACCGGTAGCACCATTCCTCGACCGGTCCGTCATCCACCAGCACGTACATTCCTCCGTCGACGGCGATCTCCAACGGTGGCGGATACGTCGTCGCCCGGCCCATCGACGGCCCGCCCTCGCACCACAGCAACATGCGTTCACCCACGTCCACGCTGTCAGCTTTGCCGAATGCAGGCTCCACACGCGTCCGCCAACGCCGGCTCGAGGCGTTGCTGGGTTCGTTCTACGCTGACTGTCGTGGCTGGAGTCGGAGGCGGCGGGGATGAGGGTGCTCGGGCACTCCTGAGCACCCTGATGAAGCGTGTCGGTGACAACCGGCTGATCTCAGATCTCCTCGCCCCGAACGTCGAGGCCGATGTGATCGAGGCGGAGCTTCGACCGGTGTGCACTGGTCACGTCTCGATCGACGCGATCGCAGGCAACCAGTCGCGGATCGATGCAGTCGTCACGAGTGACCTCGGGATCGCCCGCATCGTGTTCGCTCGCAGTGACGACGGGCTGCTCACCTGGTTGCACACCTACATGAAGCCGGCTTCATTCTCCGGTATCGCCGGCGGACTCGTGATCGTCGTCAACGGTCCATCGGGTGCTGGCAAGTCGACGCTGATGCGGTCCCTTCAATCCGCCGCCTGGTTCCCGCTCGTGGTGTTCGACGAACCCGAGCAAATCGGCACCGTGCAGCCCGGCTATCTGATCTGGCGCGACAGCGCACCCGCATTGCACCGCGGGTACATGGCTGCGATTGCCGCGCTCGCGAGCGCCGGCAACCACGTCGCACTGTCGGCGGCAGGCCACACCTACGACGAGATCATCAAAGCCTTCAGCGGCATCGAGGTCATCTCCGTCGGTATGAGGTGCGACTTCGACGTGCTTGGAGATCGTGAACAGAGAACCGGCCGGTGGGCGGGAATCGCAGGGCAGTCGCTGGGCGTCCACGACGGCTGGGCGTACGACCTCGAGATCGACACGACAAACAGCCCCGACCCGCTCGAACTCGCTCGACGTGTCCTCGTGCTCGTCGCTCCGTAGCAGGTCGGGGTACTGCCCATACCGCCGACTTGAGGCTGCGGTTCCTCCGCAGAACGCATGGCGCCCCTTCATTGAGAATCAGTCCGTACCAGTTATCTGAGACGGACCCGCCTGCGGCGAGTGACTAGGCACTTGCCGTCCGCTGACGGTCCCC
>JANPKU010000048.1:0-104703 GCA_031426215.1 Actinomycetes bacterium | reverse complement strand
CGGTGGTGGACCGATCGCCCTCCGTCGCTGTTGCGACCAGCAGGTCAGCGACTCGATTGAGCGGCGTCCGCCACGGTGCGACCCCACTCGGTCGCGCGGTCGGCTTCGCCCGCCTCGAGATGGTTGGACTTGTCGACGAAGAAGCTCTCGCCGTCGACCACCAGGTCGAAACCGTGCGTCCGCAGCCGCTTGGTGATGCCCTTGGAGGCCTGCCCGGTGAGCAGCGCCGACGCATGGACACGGGTGTCGAACACGGCAGCGAGATGACCCGAGCCGGCGTCGTCGCCGAGGCCACCGAACCAGTCGCGCAACCCCTCCCCGAAGGCGTCGGGATCGAGCTCGAGGTCGTCGTCCTGGGCTGCTTGGTCGACGGCTCCGGCGCGGCTGCGTTCGCTGGACATGCCGTGGATGTGCGTGGGGCCACCGACCACGACGAGATCGGCGGCAGCGATCAGCGCTGAGGTCGCGTCGTGGACCGACACGATCGTCGTTTCGAAGACGGTTCCGACGCCCTCTGCGATGTGTTGGGCAACGGTATGTGTGTTGCCGAACATCGATTCGTACACGATCAACGCACGCATGGCAACCTCCTGAGTCTCGGTGTTTCCAGGCTCTCGCCTCGATCATGCGCAGGTGGCGCGGCAGCATGCACGGGTCCTTGGTCAGTGCGTAGATGAAGGTCAGAATCTCCGTCGGCCGGCCGGGCAGCCTCGGTCATACTGGTGCGATGGCGGCCACGACGGATCAGCTCGACGCCCAAATCGTTCACGTGGCGGCGGCGCCGTCCGAGGTCGGCAGGGTCCAACTGGTGGTGGCTCGTCCGGCCAAGGGTGAGCGGATCGTGCTCGAGTCGGCCGAATTGCGGCCGGGGATCGGTCTGGTCGGCGACAACTACCTCGAACGTGGCAGCTCGAGGCCGGGTGGCGGTCCGGCCGATCCGCTGGCCGAACTGAACCTCATGTCGGCTCGCTCGCTGGAAGCGGTGGCCGGAGCGGATCGCGATCGCTGGCCCTTGGCCGGCGACCAACTCATCGTCGACTTCGATCTCTCGGAGGACAACTGTCCGGCCGGCACGCGCCTCACCGTCGGTTCAGCGATCATCGAGGTGACCACGAAGCCGCACAACGGCTGCGCCAAGTTCGCCGATCGATACGGCGTCGACGCTGCTCGCTGGGTCAACTCCCGCAAGGACCTCCGCCTGCGGGGCATCTGCGCCGTGGTGATCGAACCCGGCGCGGTCGCTCCCGGCGACGTGATCAGCAAGCGTTGACGACAGCGGCGGTCTCCTCTGGGGCGTCCAGCGATGACCGAATTTCGCACCCAGAGCGGTGACGGATGTGCTCAGATTGTCGATGATGAGTGAGCCCGACGACGAAGGCGCATGGGCCGGCGACGGGATCCCCGTGCCCGACCCACCTGTCGAGGACGCGTTCGGTGACCACATGGCCGTCGCTTCGTCCGCGCCGGGCGTTGGGGTTGCGGATGGTGTCCCCGTCTTCGGTCCGCTCGCTCGAGAAGCGTCGACATCGAACGACAACACGTCGTCGTTCTGGTCGCGTCGCAAGCGAGTCGTCGCCGCGGTGGTAGCTGGATCTGCCGTCGTGGCGGCCGTGATGGTGCTGAGCGGCGGGGACGAACCGACATCGACCGATACCTCCACCGGCAGCTCCCCAGACACGTCGACCGACACGTCGACGTCCGAAGTGCCGGACGACACGCTGCAACGCCCATCGACGACGACCCAGGCTCCTCGCCCGGAGCCCGCGACGCTCGCCGGCCCGACCAGCCTTGCACTGCCACCGGAGGTGTCGTCGATCTCCGAGCCCACCGAGGTGCTGATGCTGGCGACCGACGGGATCCTCCACACGCTGTCACTGCCGTCCGGCGTGATGCGCTCCGTCCCGGTTGCGCTGGAGAGCCCCGACTTGTTCCAGGGCATGGGCCTCATTTCTGCGCCGGACGCTGCAGCGCTGGTGATCGGCTCTCGAATGGTGATCGCTCCTCGAGACGGTCCGTCGATCGTCGAGATCGAGGGCGAAGAGTTCGACAGGAGCGGGTTCGACGTGTTCGGTTGGGAGCCTGCGGACGACGGCAGCACGCGGTTCCTGACTGCGAGCTACGGCAATGACGGGACCAGCACGGCGTACGAGGTCGGTCTCGACGGGTCGGTCGGTCGAGACGAGGAACCGAACGGAATCGGCGATCCGTACTCGACGGTGCGCACCTCCGATGGACGAGCGTACGTGAACGACGCCGGTGGCGTCTACGAGGTGAGCGCCGACGGGTCGGCGCGTCGCATCGACTCCGGCACGCTACGAGGGGCGAGTCGTTCGAGCCTCCTCATCCGGCAGTGCTCGCCTGAACTCGACTGTGGCGATGTGTTGGTCGACCGCACCAACGGTGGCCGCCGTCCGATCGCGGCGGACATCTTGCCCGAAGCGCTGCAGTACTACGGATTCGGCCTCGGCCTCGACCTTGCCCCCGACGGATCGGCGGTGACGGCGATGCTTCCTTCGGGCACCGGTCAGGACCGCGTGGTCATCGACCTCGCGACGGGTGACCAGCTCGGGGTTCCCAGCCAGTCGTGGAGCCGCGGGAGTGTCTGGGCGGCCGACAGCAGCGGCGTCTTCGAGCCCTCCACCAACAGTGAGGGAATCGAGTTCCTCGATCGAGCGTCGGGTCAGGCCGTGCATTTCGCCGACGAATTGGGCCAGATCGCTGCGGTCGCGGTCAGGACACCGGAGGCCGAGCTGGCACCGCAGGCGGTCGTGTCCACCGTGCCGATCACGTTCCCCGATGGCGCCGAGCCCTCGGCCGCTGGACTCTTCGTGACGGCGCTGTCGCGTGGCGGCAGCATCGTCGAGATCGATCTCGACGGGCGCACGGCTGATGTCTGGACCTCGTCGGGAGTGATCGCCGTCCGTCGTGCCTCGATGTTCGAATTCGCCGACCAGGTCGCGGTCGTGACCAGCGCCAACCCCGAGGGCGAGCCGTCGGGATTCGTTGCCACTCCCGGCCAGGAGCGGCCGTTGCCGCCCGGGCTGTTCGGGCGTGGACCGCTGCTCGCTGGCCCATCGCCGTCGACGGTCTGGTCGACGTTGCCTGCGGTGTCATCGACCGGGAGCGTCGGCGTCGAGATGGTCCTCGTCGATCTCGACGCCGGTTCGCCGGCCGTGCCGTCGCGATCGATCGCCGTACCCGGCGCGACGTTGCTCGGTGGTGACGGGCGTGGTGGCATCGTGGTGCAGCGGGGCGGCGACGTCTACGTCGCAACGACCGACGGAGAGGCCACCGAACTGGTCCGATTGACCTCGGGAGAACTGCTGGCCATCGGCGCCGACACCGCCTATGTCCGTGAGTGCGACGATTCGTCGACGTGTGGCGTCCAGCATGTCGACCGTGCGACCGGGCAGCGCTCCCCGGTCTCGGCGATGGCCGGACTCGAGAGCGCATTCGGCATCGACGCCGACGACCCACCATTCGCGCTGATGGGCACCGCTGTGTCGCCGGGCAGTGACGTGGTGGTCGTCCGTCTGCCGATGTTGCGCGGCGACGACAGCGACACCGCTCCCTCGACGTCGGAGAACACGGGCAGCGGTGAAGACGCTTCGGTCGAGCCGGTTTGGGTGGCCATCGACATCACCAACGGTTCGTCGATACTGCTCGACGAGCTGATCGGAGAGTCTCCACTGGTCTGGAATGCCGAGGCCACGGCGGCGGCGACCTTGGTCGGCGGCCAGCTGGTGGTGATCGATCGAGCGTTGGGCGGCGCGTTCGCGATCGATGGCGTCGGCACGTTGCGCGGCCTGGCCGGCGCTCCGGTTGGCGTCGGCGTCGACTGATCCGTCGCCCGCCCGATCGGGCGCGTTCGGAGCCCGATCGAGTGTGGGGAGGATTCTCGGGGTACAACGCAGGGGTGGCCAGCACGCAACGTTCGATCATGTGGTTACGGCGCGATCTGCGCCTCGCCGACAACCCTGCCCTCCTGGCAGCGGGTGCCGACGGCGCCGAGGTGGTGCCGGTCTTCGTGATCGACCCGACGTTCGCATCGTCGGGCGCTCCGAGACGCGCGTACCTCCACGACGCTCTGCGATCGCTCGATGCGTCGATTCGAGAGCGAGGCGGCTCCGGGCTGGTGGTCCGCCACGGTGATCCCGTCGACGTGGTCCCGGCGCTGGCGGGGGAGGTGAACGCCGACACGGTGTTCGTCGCACGTGACTACGCGCCCTACGGTCGACAGCGCGACGGGGCGGTGAAGGCAGCACTGGCACGCGACGAGCGCCATCTGAAGGGCATCGGCTCGCCGTACGCCGTGGCGCCTGCCAGCGTGACGAAGGACGACGGCAAGCCGTATGCGGTCTTCACGCCGTTCTCCAAGGTGTGGCGGCGCATCGGATGGGACCTGCCACACGACGCTCCCGCGGATGACTTCCGGTGGGCGGGAGGTCGAACTCATGGCATCGAGTCCGATCCGCTGGGCGAGCGCCCAGATCCCGGCATCGATCTGCCGCCCGCGGGCGAGGAAGTGGCGCACGACCTGTGGAGTGCGTTTCTGCCGGACGGGGTCGACGACTACCCGCAGCGGCGAGATCTCCCCGCCGTCGCCGGGACCAGCAAGCTCTCGCCTGCCCTCAAGTGGGGAACGATCCATCCGCGGCAGTTGCTCGCCGATCTCGACGCTTCGGGCGCCGGTCCGAAGGGGCACACCGTGTTCTCGAGTGAGTTGGCGTGGCGCGAGTTCTATGCCGACGTGCTCTACCAGCAGCCCCGAACGGCGTGGGAGAACTTGAACCCGAAGATGGACGCCATGCCGGTCGACACCGACGCCGCGGCCCGAAAGAGGTTCGACCGGTGGACCGCAGGGGAGACTGGGTTCGGGATCGTCGACGCCGGGATGCGCCAACTGGCCGCGACCGGCTGGATGCACAACCGGGTCCGCATGATCGTGGCGAGCTTCCTCGTGAAGGACCTCCACTTGCCGTGGCAGTGGGGTGCGCGCTGGTTCATGCAGCACCTGATCGACGGTGATCTGGCGTCGAACAATCACGGGTGGCAATGGGCCGCCGGCACCGGTACCGATGCGGCGCCGTACTTCCGCGTGTTCAATCCACACCTCCAGCAGGAGCGCTACGACCCCGATGGCAACTACGTGGCGCGCTGGGTGACGAACCCGGTGGAACCGATGGTGGACCACGGTGCCGAACGCGACGAGGCCCTCCGCCGTCTCAAGAGCATCGGCTGAACATCAGCGCTGTCGGCGCCACAGCAGGCCCTCGGTGCAGCTGGCAGGCGGCTGGCACTCGGTAGGCTGGAGCGCCAGATGTTGGACGACCGCAAGACTGCGATTCTGAGTGCCGTTGTGCAGGAGTACATCGCCACGGCCCAGCCCGTCGGGTCCGGCCACATCGCCGAGTCGCCGACGGTGAACGTGTCGTCGGCAACGGTCCGTAACGAGATGGCCCATCTCGAGCACGAGGGCTACCTGGTGCAACCGCACACGTCGGCGGGACGCATCCCCACCGACAAGGGTTACCGGTACTTCGTCGACCACCTGACGAGCCCCGGACGGCTCGACGCGGCGACCACCCGTCAGGTCGGCGAGTTCTTCTCCGCCGCGCACGGCCGACTCGAAGAGATGTTGCACCAGACGTCGAACCTGCTGGCCACGCTGACCAACAACGCCGGCGTGGTCGTCGGCCCGAGCGCCGAAGCGGTTCCGGTCCGCCGGGTGCAGTTCGTGTCGCTCTCCATGACTGCCGCCACCGTGGTCGTCGTGTTCGTCAATGGCGCCGTCGAGCACGTCCCCATCGAGTTGATCCAGGGCGACGACGATCTCAAGCTGTCCGCAGCGGGCGCTCATCTGTCCGCAGCACTCGACGCCAGGGTGCTCGGCTCGGTCACCTCGGTGTCCGACACCGGTGACGCCGCCGTCGACCGACTGTGCGCCAGTGCGCTCGACGCGTTGCACGCAGCGTCGAACCCCGAGCAGGTCTTCACCGGCGGAGCGGCTGCTGTGGCGAACGCATTCGACGCGGTCGAGGTGGTGAGGTCGGTGCTCGCCACCCTCGAGCAGCAGTTCGTGGTGGTCACATTGGTGAGCGACATCGTCAACCGTGGCATGTCCGTCGCCATCGGCGTCGAACACGGTGTCCAGCCGCTCTCGGCGTGTTCCGTCGTGGTGGCTCCCGTGATCGTCGACGGTGAACATCTCGGCTCCGTCGGTGTGCTCGGGCCGACCCGGATGGATTATCCGCAGGCGCTCGCCACCGTCGAGGTCGTCAGCAAGCAGCTCGGCCAGCGCATCGAAGAAGGCTGAGTCCGGGTGGCGAACTCACGGCATGATGGGGCCTCCCATGGCTGACTACTACGAACTCCTCGGCGTGCAGCGCACCGCCTCGGCCGACGAGATCAAGAAGGCGTACCGCCAGCGCGCACGCGAGTTCCATCCTGACACGAACCCCGACGACGCCGCAGCGGCCGAGCAGTTCAAGAAGATCGCCCAGGCCTACCAGGTGCTCTCCGACGACCAGCAGCGCGCCCGATACGACCGCTACGGCGAGGCAGGTGTCGGCGGTGCCCGCGGCGGCGGGCCGTCGGCTGACGACCTGTTCGGCGGTGGGCTCGGCGACATCTTCGAGACGTTCTTCGGTGGTGGCGGCGCCAGCCCGTTCGGTGGGGGACGCAGCCGCGGACCGTCTGGTCCGCCTCGTGGTCAGGACATCGAGGTGATCGCCGACATCTCGTTCGAGCAGGCGGTCTTCGGCGACGAGATCGACGTCGCATTGAAGCTCCCCACGCGGTGCGGCGACTGCGACGGCTCCGGTGCCGGCGAAGGTACCCAGCCCGTCACCTGTAGCGATTGTGGTGGCAGCGGCCAGATCCAACGGGTGCGCCAGAGTCTGCTCGGCCAGATGGTCACGGCGAGCCCGTGTACTCGCTGCGGTGGGCTCGGTCAGGTCGTCACCACGCCCTGCGGCACCTGCCGCGGTGAGGGACGCGTCACTTCCGACAAGAGCTATCAGGTCGATGTACCTGCCGGCGTCGACTCCGGATCGACGCTGCGGCTCACCGGTCGTGGCGCGGTGGGCCCGCGGGGCGGTGGCACTGGCGATCTCTACGTGCATCTGCGGGTTGCCCCGCACGAGCAGTTCGTCCGCGACGACCACGACCTGGTCACCGAGGTGCCGGTGTCGATCGCTCAGGCCGCGCTCGGTACCCAGATCGACCTCGAGACGCTCGACGGCACCGAGCATCTGATCGTGCCGCCGGGAACGCAGCCCGGCCGCGAGTTCATCCTGCGCCAA
This sequence comes from Actinomycetes bacterium, assembly GCA_031426215.1. Classification (GTDB taxonomy): domain Bacteria; phylum Actinomycetota; class Acidimicrobiia; order Acidimicrobiales; family Ilumatobacteraceae; genus Sva-07. Next base: position 97,399 of record JANPKU010000048.1, on the reverse strand, counting down.
CGGGGCGTGCCACACCTGCGAGGCCGCGGTCGGGGCGACCTGCGCGCTCGAGTGCGCGTCGACATTCCCACCAAGCTGACCGACGACGAGGTCGACCTCCTGACCCGTTACGCCGAGGGGCGTGGTGAGTCCGTCGGCAACGGCAAGGAAGGTCTTTTCTCCCGGATCAAGTCGGCGTTCTCCTGAGCGCAACAGGGTGATGTCGGGCCCGGATCGAACGGTGCTTCGTTCGACGAGTACTCACGTCCTGGTCGAGGCTCGATCACTCGGTGCAGGCGGCGTGATCTCGTTCGACGACGACACCGAGCACCACCTTCGCCGTGTGCTGCGACTTCGTGACGGCGATGTGGTGAGTGTCACCGACGGTGAGCGTCGTTGGTGCCTGGCTGTCGTGGTGACTGGCGGTGGAGCCCTGGCGCTCGAGGCGACGTCGGAGGTCGTCACCGAACCTGCCCGATTGCGCACGGTCACGGTCGCGACTGCGATGCCCAAGGGTGACCGGCTCGATTGGATGGTGCAGAAGGTGACCGAGTTGGGGGTCGACCGACTGGTGCTGTTGCATGCGGATCGCTCCGTCGTGCGCTGGAAACCGGATCGGGTCGAACACCAACTCGTCCGACTGCAGCGCATCGCCGACGAGGCGCTGCGCCAGAGCAGGCGAGTGGTTCGGCTACGTATCGATGCGCCGAGGACGGCGGTCGACGTGCTCGGCGACTACGTCGTCGCCGAACCGGGTGGGCGGGCGCTGGTCTCCGCCGACACTTCGGTGGCGGTCGGGCCCGAGGGCGGGTGGAGTGACGCCGAGTTGGGGGCCTCACGCGATTGCATCGATCTCGGCTCGACGATCCTGCGCACGGAGACCGCAGTGATGGCGATTTCGACACTCTGCGTGGCATTCGAACGCTGACCGTCTATGCTCAGGCGAGTTACCCCTGGGTAATGTGCGACACGATCGGCAGGCGGGCGCCACCGATGATCAGCTGCAATCGAACAGCAAGGCGGGACGAGATGACCATGATCGAAGACGATGCCCCCACGGCATACAGCCAGCAGGTGGGCGAGCGTCTGCGCGTGATCCGCAAGCAGAAGCGTCTGTCGCTCCAAGAGGTCGAGGCACAGTCGAACCAGGAGTTCAAGGCCTCCGTGCTCGGCGCGTACGAACGTGGCGAGCGGGCGCTGTCGGTTCCACGCCTCGACCGATTGTCGCAGTTCTATGCCGTGCCGGTCGAGCAGTTGCTGCCCCGCGAGGTCACCGGCACCGAGGCGGCTGCGGCGATCGACTCGCAGGTCAACAAGAAGTTGGCCATCGATGTTGCCAAGCTGGTGCTGCTCAAGGGATCGCCGTTCGAGATGCTGACCCGCTATCTGAAGCTGATCCAGGTGCAACGCCAGGACTTCAACGGTCGCGTGATCACCGTGCGCGGTGACGACACCCGCTCGATTGCTGCAATGCTCGACGTCCCGGTCGACCAGGTCGCCGAACGCCTCGCTGCGCTCGACCTGCTGTTCATTCCGTCCGGCTGACACCGCTCGAGGCGATGAGCCGGCGCGTGGACAGGTCGCGCGAACACCCATCGCTCGGGGGTTGACTGGGGAGATGGTCGAATCGTCGGGAGCGTTCGGGGTGTATGTGCACATTCCGTTCTGCGCGTCGAAATGTGACTACTGCGCGTTTGCGACCTGGACCGATCGTGGGCATCTCGTGGCGCAGTATCTCGAAGCCCTTCGCACCGAGATCGGCGTTGCGGTTTCAGACGGGCTGCGCATTGCGGACACCGTTTTCGTCGGGGGAGGCACGCCGACGCTGGTGCCGGCCGACGATCTCGCTGCGGTCATCGCGTCCATTCCGGTTGCCGATGATGCCGAGATCACCGTGGAGTGCAACCCCGACGATGTCACGGTCGACCTGCTCACCACGTACCGGCGCGCCGGAGTGAATCGGGTGAGCCTCGGGGTCCAGTCGATGTCGGCGCACGTGTTGCAATCACTCGGTCGCACACACGACCAACGCAATGTCGAACGCGCCGTTGACGCCATCAGGCATTCGGGAATGCCATCCTTCAACCTCGACTTGATCTACGGCGCGAGCGGAGAATCGATCGATGACTGGCGCCGAACGGTCGAGGCAGCGCTGGCGTTCGACCCGCCGCACATCTCCGCGTACGGCCTGACGGTCGAAGCCGGTACGCCGCTCGCAGCACAACCGGATCGACATCCAGACGACGACGACCAGGCCGACAAGTACGAACTGGCCGATGATCTCCTGGCGGCTGCCGGCCTGGCGAACTACGAAGTGTCGAATTGGGCGCGACCCGGCCACGAGTCGCGCCACAACCTGCTCTACTGGAGCCAGGACGACTACCGGGGTTTCGGATGCGCAGCTCATTCGCACACATCGGGGCGGCGTTGGTGGAACCTGAGGACACCAGATCGGTACATCGAGGCGATCTTGCGTGGGAGCCCGGTCGAAGCGTCATCCGAAACGCTCGATGCCGACACCCGGCGCGTCGAGGCGCTGCAGCTCGCTCTTCGGACTCGCGACGGAGTTGAACGAGATGCCTTCGAGCCCGACACGATTGCACTGCTGGACGAGATGTTGATCGCCCATCCCGAAGATCCGGGACGGGTGGTGCTCACTCGATCCGGCCGGCTGATGGCCAACGAGATCTCGCTCCGATTCCGCTGACAGCGTGGCGCTTCAACCGACCGGGGGCAAGGCTCGAGTTGAGATCGAGGGTTTCTGTCACAACCTGTGGACAACGCCTCCCGGGCGTGGCAGAGTGAGAGCGGTAACACTTCGTCAGATCTCTCATGTCGGTGCATTGTCGTGCCGATGACGTTGGAGACAGCCGTCGAGAAAGCGACCATTTCATGCCCACCGCAACGTTCCAACGCACACCGCTCGTCGTCACCGCGGGGAGCCTGACCGCTGGTCCCGTGCACGCGACGTTCCGTGATGGCGACCCCGAGTCGCTGCTGCACAGCTATCTGGTGCTCGTGCGCCAGCTCCGCGGCCAACAGCGCCAACCGACCATCACGCTTCGTGGTTCCGACATCAGTGCGCTCGCTGACCACCTCGGCTCGACCGACGAGCGGGTGCTCGATGATCTGCTCGGCCGGATGGGCGCCACGCGGGCACAACGCAAGGCGTTGCTCGCACTGTTCGCTGTCGGTGCGCTCTCGATCGTCGCCACCGGGTCTGTCGCTCTGGATCTCGCACCGGCGGGAGTGTTCGCCGAGGGTGCGAACACGCCGGCGCCCGTGACCGAAACGGTCGATCTCCCGGCACAGGTGGTCGCAGTGGCAGCGGATGCGCCAGTCACCGTCCCCGTGCAGACTGCGCCCGTTCAGACCGTCGCCGAGGCCGAACTTGCCATCGCGCGTGGTGGAGCGGATTGGGAGTACACGGTTGCGCTCCACCTGTTGACGCAGGCGTTGGCGACCCAGCCGCCAGCCGATCTCGACGACCCACTTCCCGAGGGCGTCGGCGTGGCCGATGACGGTTCGACGGTTGCCGTCGCAGCCCCGCCGGTGCCTCCGGTCGAGGGTGTCGGCGTGGCCGATGACGGCTCGACGGTGGCGGTTGCGCCGCCACCAACCCCTCCGGTCGAGGGTTTGGGTGTGGCCGATGACGGCTCGACGGTTGCTGTCGGGCTGCCGCCGGTTCCTCCGGCTCCCTGACAGCCCGTCTGTCCACTTCTCGCGTGCCCGGCTGTCAAGGGCGGAGCGCAGTGAACAGTTCGGGAAAGACCTTGGCGACCTTCGCAGCGAGATAGTCGCCGTACGTTCCAGGCCAGGCCTGGACGTCTTGTCCGTCCCATCGTTGGTCCCTTCGATTCGGTGAGGCATCGGTGAGGGGCAGCGTCGGCACCGTTGCGTCCCACGACGGATCGAAGAAGTACGGGAACGAGAGTCGATCTGTTCCGGAGGTGTTACGGACCCGGTGTGGGGTCGATCGGTATCGGCCGCCGGTCAGTCGTTCGAGCATGTCGCCGATGTTGCACACGAGCAGCGACGAGTCGAGATCGAGGTCGATCCACGTGCCGTCGAGGAGTTCGACCTGCAAGCCCGGGTTTCCGTCGTGCGCCAGCAGGGTGAGGAGTCCGTAGTCGGTGTGTTCTCCGACGCCCCAGTCGCGGTCGTCGGGGAAGTCGGTGTCGACGTCCGGCGGGTAGTGGAAGATACGGAAGAGCACGGTGGGGTCGGCGGTGAGCTGCTCCTCGAACCACGTGGCCGGGAGCCCGAGTCCGAGGGCGATCCCGCGCATCACCGCATCGGCCACGTTGCGCATGGCGTCGAGCCACTCGAGCACGGTCGGTGCCAGATCGGACGGCGCGTCCGGAAAGAGATTTCGGCCGTGCAGCGGCGTGCCCGAGACCACACGAGGATGGTCATCTGGGAGTTCGAGGCCGAAGTAGAGGCCCTCCTTGTGGTCGGGTCGGCCCGACGTGAGTTCGCCGCCCACCGGAAACCAGCCTCGCCAGGCCGAACCCGCTCGTGCCATGGCGATCTCGGCCTTGGTTCGATCGGGGAGGGCAAAGAACGTACGAGCGGCGCGGTCGAGTCGAGCCTGGAGTAGAAGGTCGACCCCGTGGACGCTGATGGCGAAGAACCCCACCTCACGACAGGCACGATTGATCGCCGCCGCGACCGTGGCTCGATCGTCAGGTGATCGTTGCGGGTCGAGCAGCGAGCCGATGTCGATCACGGGGATGTTTCCTGGATGCTCGGAGTGTGGGGCGGCGCTCACGACTTGGTAACGTATCGCCCTGCTACGGGCGCGTAGCTCAGTTGGTTAGAGCGCTACCATGACACGGTAGAGGTCCCGGGTTCGAGCCCCGTCGTGCCCACCACAGGTTCACTCGGAACCGTGAATCGGCGGGCTCATGCGTGGTTCGTGTCGGTTGTCTGTCGGGGAGTCCGCAGGCGAAATTCCAGCTCGCTTCGCCCGATACATCGCCATGTCGGCCTGCTCGAGGAGGCGCTCGGGCGACGTCGACGTTCGATCACCGATGCTGATACCGATGCTTGCGTGCATCTCCACCGGGCCGGTCGACACATCGAACTGCGGCTGGAAGGCGTCGTTCATGCGTTCGACGATCGGCTCGAGATGCGAAGCGTCGGCAATGTCGTCGCACAGCACGGCGAATTCGTCGCCGCCGAGACGGGCGACGGTGTCGCCCGGTCGCAGGAGCGCAGTCAATCGCTGCGCCACGATCACGAGCAGCTCGTCGCCGATCCGGTGGCCGTACGTGTCGTTGACCGCCTTGAAGGTGTCCAGGTCGATGTACATGATCGCCACGAGCGACCCGGTGCGTCGGGATCGATTCATCGCACTGACGAGTCGCTCGAACAACAACGCTCGGTTCGGCAGGCCGGTCAGCGGATCGTGCAGTGCAATGTGGTTCGCCTTCTGGGTGCTTGCCATGAGATCGGCGCGCGCCTCGGCATTGATGAGGTACGCGGCGGCGACATCCGCCAGCGTCTGCGCAACGTCGAGCTGGCGCTCGCCGAGCGCACCCGGGGTCCTTCGGTAGAGGTCCAGCGTTCCGAGTCGCCGGTCCTCGTGTCGGAGCGGGAATGCGAACGCAGCCCCGACGCCTTCGGCCGCTGCTCGGCGAGCGAACGTCGGGAACCGGTCGTCGCAGTGCAGGTCAGGCATCGAGATGGCGGATCCCTCTGAGTAGGCAACGGTGCTCGGGCCTTCGCGCAGCTCACTCTGCAGCTGCTGGTATTCGAGGGCTGGCTCGTCGGACGCAATCACGTAGTGCGGATCTCGGCCGGGGGAGAGCAGCGTGACGCCGGCCGCATCGACCGGCAGCACCTCGACGATGCGCTCGACGAGGTGATCGAGGATTGCCTGGATCGGGAAATCGGTCACCATCGTCTGTGCGAACTCGGCAAGCAACGCGGAGTATCGGCGCTCGACCTGCTGGTCTGTTGCGGCATCGGTATCTGTGCCGGTGAGTTGGAGGTCAGCGTGAACCGTGTCGGATTGTGCGGTCTCGAGGTCTGCGATCAGCCCGATCAGACGGGCAGGCTGGCCGCGGGCGTTGCGCACGGTGATCGTTTGTTCGTGCGCCTGTGCGATCTCGCGGATCACGTCGAGGCTCGAATAGCCGCCGCCGTCCATGAATGTCACATCGCCCAGATCGATGATGAGCGACGCCTCGGTATCACTGGTGCTCGCCTGGATGAACTCGAGCATCGTGGCTCGTACGAGTTCGCCGGACAGCGAGATCAGTCGGCTCCGTTCTTCGAACGACACCGTGATCGAGAGGGGTTGGGCCGAGCCGCGGGCGCTCTCAACCTGACTCCCTGAGACATCGTTGCGCACGGCTCTGGACCCCTCAGCCGAGCGCGACCGGACGGGCGCACTGCTGGTGATGACGAATGTCCATTCGTAGCAAGTACCCGCCGAGTCGGTCAGACAAACGCGTTCGGCTCGACAGTCAGGTGCTTCGCGATCAGGTCCGGGATTGCTCGACCGAGCGCTGCCGCTCGGTCGAGTCGGTTGGTTCGCTTGCGGTCTGCGCGAACGAACCGACCCCACTGACCGCGGCGAACGCCGATGCGATTGCTCCTGCAACCATCATGACGTAGCCGACCGCTTGGAGTTCGAAGCCGCTTGCGAAAGCGTCCACGCTCCACGCGATGATGGCGCCACCGACGATGAGAACGATGCCCAGCGCTGCCATTGATGTTTCCTCCTGCAGCCTCGGACCTGAGAGTTTCCGGCGCCCTACTTCGAGGAAGTGGCGGCAGCGACTGTCTTGGACGCACTCCGCTTGGCCGTCTTGGCGGTGTTCTTCGTAGACGCCTTGGCGGTTCGCGCCGTGGTGGTCGTTGCCCGCTTGGCGGTGGTCGCAGTGGATCCGACCGCCTTCTTGGCGGACGTTGCGGTGCCCTTCGCCCCGGACTTCGCAGCCTTCGCCGTCTTGGTCGCCCCTGACTTGACGCTGCGCGCAGTGTCTTGCACGCCGTCAGTTGCTGCAGTTGCAGCGCGGCGTGTCTTGGACGCCTTCTGGCGGGCGGTCTTCGTTCCGGTGGGAGACACCTTGGGTGCGTCGCTGCCGGTGATCCGGGAGATCAGATCCTGCAATGCGGTGACGCCCCCTTGGGCGAAGCCGCTGATGTTGTCGCTCACGCGATCGACCACGCCGGCAATGGCACCGGCGACGGCGCCGGCGGGACCTGCGTCGGGGAGGCGAGGGTGCGGACGAGTCGGCGCACCCTTCTTCGCTTCGACCATGGTGTCACCGACGTCGGCGAGTTGACTCCGGCTGAGCGACTTTCGCATCTTCGGGAAGAATTCGGTCTCCTCCTCCTCGACATGGTGACGGACATTTTCGATCAGCACGGTCACCTTTGCGTCGAAGCGCTCATGGGCCGGATCGAGTTCGGAGAGTTCGGATAGCAGCCACTTCACGACATGGTGCTCCTCGAGGCTTTCGAGCGCGATGTCCTCCGTGCCGGCAACGGTGGCGCGTGCGACGGGGTAGAACACCTGCTCCTCGATCGCGGCGTGCACCGACAGTTCCTCGATGATCCGGTCGACGATCTGTCGCTTCTCCACGTGGGCCTTGTCGCCCGCCTTCTCGAAGCGTTTGAACAACGCCTCGACGGTCTTGTGGTCATTCTTGAGCAGTGTGATGGCATCCATTTCTCACTAGTACCCGATGTTGTGCGAGTCAATCACGACACCGCAAATTGTCGCGTCAACGATGCGGCGCCCGACCGGAGCTCAGTCGTCGGCGGTCTCGACGAATCGGAACGATGACGACAGTCCGGTGAGCTCGAGGAGCCGGCGGACGTTTCGCGGTGCGGAGCGCAACGTCACCATCTCCGAGCCCATACGAGCGTTCAGATCGACGAAGACTCGCAGACCACTCGAATCGATGAACGTCACATCTGCGATGTCGACGACGACGACGCCCGACGCCGGAAGTGCTCCGCTGAAAGCTTCGGCGAGCTCAGGTGCCGTGCTCGCATCGATATCGCCCGCCAACTCCCAACCGTCATCGGTGGCGAGCACCTGAAATCGGTTGACCGGCTCGGACACGTCGCTCATTGTGGCACGTCGTTGCAGTTCGGAACGAGGGACAGCAGGAGAAGGGCGGTGTCGTCGTCGACGTTCGAATCGGCCTGAGCGATGAGGGTGTCCGCGATCTCGCTCAGCGTTCGGTCGGCGTGACGTTCCAGTCGTGATGCGAGCGTCTTGATCGACACATCGATGGCCTCGTCGCGGCGTTCGATGAGGCCGTCGGTGTAGAACAGGACCAGAGTGGGCTGATCGATCTTGATCACGACGTTGCCTGCGTCGAAACGGGCGTCGGCTACTCCGAGGGGTGGATTGGCGGGGATCGGCACGATCATCGCGGTGTCTGAATGGACGATGGGCGGAAGGTGACCGGCGGTGGCAGCGGTCAGTTCACGGGCCACGGGATCCCATCGAGCCACGAGGCATGTCGCCAGCTCGTGCAAGTCTTCGGCTTTCAGCAGATCGTGTACCACCTCGAGTACCACTGATGGGTCGGATCGGTGTCGCACGGAGGCTCGCAGGAAGAACCGGACCTTCGCCATCGTCCGCGACGCCATCAGACCGTGACCGAAGACGTCACCGATGACCAGCCACGTGCTGGAGTCGGCGCATGTGATCACGTCGTAGAAATCGCCACCGACTGCCCGGTCGACTGCTCTGTATCTCACCTGCAGTTCACCTCCGACGATGGGAGCGAGTTTCGCCGGAAGCAGCAGCTCCTGGAACGACGCTGCCATCGAACGCGCCAGTTCGCTGTCGGATGCACGGTCGATTGCGTTGCCGATCAGATCTGCAACTGATTGAAAACGGTCGAGGTCTGCGACGAGTTGCTCGTCACGCCAACCCAACCCGACGACGCCCACCACCCGGCCGTCCTCGGTGTGCATCGCCGCCGCGCCGAGGTGCGTCAAGCCCATGGACCGACCGTCGGTTCCGAGCGTCGGGTACCGCTGCTCGAGCTCGTCGATCGTCAACACTGCGCACATGTCGTGCAGCAGCGACTCGCCGAGCAACGTGGAGGTGTCGAGCGGGATCTCGTGGAATCGCTCGGCGATGAGCGGATCAGCGCTGGGTACGTGATGGATCCGCAGCGTGTCGTGCTCGGTGGCCAGTGCGAAGTTGACATAGGCGCAGCCCAATGAGTGCGCCGCAAGTCGATCGACAGCGGTGACGACATCGCGCAGTGTCGCGGCGCCAGCAAGCCGACGAGCGAACCGGAACATGGCGTCATCGGAGCGGGAGGGGTGCACCCGCCGGAGCTGACTGGATGACTGGCGCACAGGAAGCGGCGACGAGCCGGCCTCGCGCAGGAAGGCAATCCATCGAAATGGGTCGGTGCTGGTGGCGATCACCACCAAGTCCAGACCGATTCGTTCGCCGTCGCCGACGACGAATTCCTTGCGAAACCAGCGACTCACGCCGTACTTGATCGCGTCGACGATCGCACGATCGTCGCCGCCCTGATACTCCGGTGGGGTCATTGCCACCCAACTGATCCCCTGAGCGGGAATTTCATCGAGGCGAAGCAATGATCGGGCGCGGTCGTTGGCCCCGAACACCAGGTGCTCCTCACCGATCATGACTCCGGTGAGCTCGGCGTGACGGAGCCCACTGATCGCGGAAGCGAGCAGTTCCTCCGACGTCGGCAGCCGATTCATCGGCGAAATGTACGCACGGCCCGCCACCTGCGCAAGCCCGCGCCCGGTGGCGAGCAGTGATGGCCGGCTGAAGGCAACGCCGCGAACGCCGGCCGGCGCCTCAGACCGGATCGTCGAGGTGATCCAGCGCAGGAACGTTCGCTGGCGCAGTTGCCGCCTCGGCCTCGTCGAGCAGCGAGCGACCCATCCACAGCGGCACGATCTGGCTGACCGCGAAGGTGAGTCCGGCGATGACGATCAGTACTCGCATGAGCCGAACGTTGTCGGCCAGATCGGCCTGCGTCGAGGTGGCGAGCGTGCGGGCGTCGTCGACGTTCGTTCGATATTGGCTGACGAGGGCGTCGCTCTCGGCGAGGTCGGCGCTCACCGTCTTCACCGACGAGGTGAGCCGATCGAGTTCGATCTGCAGTTCACCCGCTGAGTCGGTGAAGTCGATCAAGCTCTGCGCCGTGGTGTCGAGCTGCGCTGGGACGGGGTCGAGCGCGTCGGCCACGGCGGCGAAGGTTTCACCGAGACCCGCAGACGGGTCGTAGTCCGGGCCGAACGGGATGTTGGAGAGGGCGCCGAGGACTCCATCGATGTCACTGCCGACACGTTCGAGTGAGCGGACGGCTCGAGTGGCCTCCTCGATCGATGGTCCGATCGTGCCGGCCAGATCGGCGACGTCGACGATGGCGGTCGTGCCGGTGTCGAACGAGCTCGACACGGCGTCGAGCGTGCCCGCCAACGCATCGACCGCCTGCGTCGTCGACCCGACCACGTCATCAGCGAGATCGATCGTGTCGTCGACGGCGTCGAGCGTTTCGATCGTGACCTCCAGGCTGTCGTTGGTCGCCGATCCCAGTTGCCCGACGAACACCCAACCCGACACGGTGCCGACGATCGCGAGCAGCGCTCCGACGAGACCGACGGCGATCATCATGCGTCCTGTCCGTCGCATGGCCTCGACCGAGCGCCACCGGTCTCGGAGACGTCGCCGGATCACGGGATCGGTCACCACTTCGGGGTCTGGCCAGTTCATCGAATCCTCAGCTGACGCCGCATGAGGAACAAGGCCGCGGCTCCGAACGCAACCGTAGTCGAAGCCAGACCGATGAGGTCGTAGAAGCTGGGGTCGACGCCGCGGAGCATCACGTCGCGGAAGAGCCGGGTTCCGTAGGAGACGGGCAGCAGCCACGACAGGAGCTTCACCGGGTACGAGAACGCATCGAGGTCGAGGAAGAAGCCCCCGAAGAACAGTCCTGCCAGTAGCGCAAGCATGGCGAACTGAACGGCCTGCACGCCAGTCTTCGCCAGCAACGACAACATCATGCCGAAGCCGATCGAGGCAGCAAGCAGTCCGGCCCCGCCGACGGCGAGCCAGACGACTTCGCCGCGCATCGGAACCTTCAGGAGATAGACGATTGCGGCGAAGAGCGCGGCACCCACGGCACTTCCGACGAGCAGGAACGCGAGGTATTTTCCCGCCAACACTCGGCCCGCATTGACCGGTCCGACCCGGTACACCTCGAACAGGCCCAACGCACGATCGGAGACGAGGCTCATCGCTGCGAACGTGAGCACCATGTGCTGCAACAAGAGCGCTACGGCCGCAGGGGCGAAGAAGTCGTTGACCTTTACCGGGTCGCGCTGCAAGCTCGCGGTGTCGCTGTCGAAGGGGCGAACCACGACACCGGGATCGATCGTCGTTGCCGCTTGCGACACGGTCTCGACCTGGCTCAGCGAGCCAGCGAGTGTGTCGACATCGCCGTCGTCGATCGTTGCTGCGTCGGCGCTGAACGTCGCAACCTGTGCGTCGAACGTCCCGGCCTGTTCGTCGAGGTCGACGAGTGCCGCCAACGTTGTCTCGTCCGCACCGAGACTGTTGGCGAGTTCGAGCGACGCGGTGGCCATCGTGTCGATGTCACCAGTGGCGACCTGGAGGTCGGCGAGCGCGGTGGCAACCTCTGCCGGATCGCTGCTCGAGACGGCTCCGGAGAGCGCGTCGATCTGGCTGCCTGCGCGTTGGACCGATTCGGCCAACGGAACGAGGTTGTCCTGGGCCCGGCCGACGACCTCCTCGAGGACTCGTGCGTTCAGCTCCATCACCGCGACCTGCGACGACACCTCGACGGCGACCTGTTGGATCGGGTCGATCTTGTCGTGGAGGATCGAGATACGCGCTTGTTCACCGCTGAGCACGCTGTCGATCGGGCTGGGTGGGAAGACGACGATCGCGTCGATCTCGCCGTTGCGCAGGCGTTGTTCCGCTGCGACGAGGTCATCGGAATATCCTGCGTTCACCACGTACTGGTCGAGTTCTCCGGTGAGCTGATCGAGCGATTCTTCGTAGATCGAGTCCTCCGGCCCGACGAAGGCGGTGCGCAACACGGATTGTTCCTGGTCGTATCCGATTCCGAACAGCAGGAGGATGACGAACGGCCCGGCGACGAGCACCATCAGCAGGCGAGGCTGACGCAGCAGCGCTGCGGTCTCCTTGTGGAGGAACCCGCCGATCTGCACCGATCGGCGGGCTTTGCGGCTGCGGCCGTAGGGGGCGTGTTTCCCACCGACCGGCGCATGCTCCAACGGGTTCGCTTCGGGCGCCACCTGCTTGGGTGGCATCTCGGACATCTCGGTGGTCGTCATGACGGCTCCCGTTCACCGACGAGCGCGATGAACGTCTCGTCCCAGTCGACGGGCACCTCGCCGGAGTCCTCCACGCCCACACCGAGGGCATCCAGACGGGTGAGGATCTCCGGGAGCACCTCGGACGCATGGTCGACGACGAGTCGTAGCTGCGAGGCGTCGACGACATGGACGTCGGTGACCCCCGGCGTCTGGGTGAGCGTGTCGATGATGCGTTGGTCGACGATCGTCGACAGTGTCACGGTCATCACGTCACCTCCGAATGCGTGGCGGTGGAGGTCATCGGGCGTGCCGACGGCGACGACCCGACCCTCGTCGAGCACGACGACGACGTCGCAGTGGGCCGCCTCGTTGACGTGCTGGGTGGTGACGATGACGGTTCGGCCGAGGTCGCGCAGGTAGCGGAAGTGGTCCCAGATCTGACGCCGGAGCAACGGGTCGATCCCTGCGGTCGGCTCGTCGAGGATGAGCACCGGCGGGTCGTGGACCAGCGTCGCGGCAAGCGCGAGACGTCGCTTCATACCGCCTGACGAATCGCGGACGAGCTTGCGTTCCTCACCCGTCAAGCTGACCAGCTCGAGGACGTCGCGCACCCGGCGTCGCCGACGCCATCGGACACCGTTCAAGGATGCGTGGAAGTTGAGGTTCTCGCGCAATGACAGGTCGTCGAAGAGCACCGGTGACTGCGGCAGGTAGCCGATGGCGGTGCGCATCGCGGTGGGGCGTTCTGCGGGCTCTTCGCCGAGGACGGTGACGCGGCCCTCGTCCGGGCGATAGACACCGGTCGCCAGTCGAACCGCGGTCGTCTTGCCGCAGCCCGACGGCCCGACCATGCCGAGGATCGTGCCGGCCTCGACCTGCACATCGAGGCCTTTGACGATCCAGCGGTCGTCGAACTGCTTGCCGGCGCCGTCGTAGTGGATGGCCAGGGGCCGAAATTCCTCCGGTGCGTCAGCATGGATGGTGCTCACGATGGCAGCAGGAATCCGTCGACGACGTGGATGAGACCGCCGCCCACTTCGATGTCGGTGGTGACGACGGCGACGTCGCCGATCATTACCGTGTCGTCGTCGACGGTCACCACCAAGCTTTCACCTGAACGGGTGTCGACCGAGGTCGCGGTCATCAGATCGGCCGCTGTCCGGGTGCCGTCGAGCGAGTGGTTGCGCAGTGTCTCGAGGATCTGGTTCGGGTCGCTCAGCAGATCTGCCATGTCGTCGGCCGACAGTGTCGTGAAGGCCTCGTCGTTGGGCGCGAGGAAGGTGAACTCGCCGTCACCGACCAGTTCGGCGAAATCGATCTGCTCGACGATGCCGGCAGCGCTGTCCAAGCCGTTGTCGCGCAGCGTCTGAGCGAGATCGGCGGCGTTTGCATCGGCCTCGTCCACCACATCGTCGACCACCGAGTCGACGGCGCCCTCGAGTTCGGTCACATCGACCGCAACGGTGCCGTCGCCGACGTCGATCGCAGCATCGTCGGACCCGCAGGCCGCGAGCATGGCGATCAACGCGCCCGCAGCGAATGTGCCGCAGATCTTCGAGGGCCACGTGTTGATTCCGGTCTGCATGATGCTTCCTCCTCGGCGCTGTCTTGTCATTTGCGCATTTCTGTACCCCTCCGGAGTGGGCCGCGAAACCGCCCGCTCGGTTGCGTCGGTACGCGTTCGGCGACCGCTCGGCTCGCCGGCGCTTCACAAGCGCACATAGGATCTTGCGGGGCGGGGAACCATCGGCGACACGACGAGTAGGGAGTTTCAACATGCGTTTGCGATTCGGCACGTTCATGGCACCGTTCCATCCACCCGAGCACAACCCGACGCTGTCGCTCGAGGCAGATCTCGACCTGTTGCAGCACATGGACACACTTGGTTTCGACGAGGCGTGGATCGGTGAGCACCACTCCGCCGGGAGTGAGATCATTGCCTCACCAGAGATCTTCATCGCCGCTGCAGCCGCTCGGACGAAGCGCATCAAGCTCGGCACCGGGGTGGTGTCGTTGCCGTACCACAACCCACTCTGGACGGCGGAGCGAATCGTGCTTCTCGATCACCTGACACGCGGTCGGATCATGCTCGGGGTCGGACCCGGCGCACTGCCGACCGATGCCGCGATGCTCGGTCTGGAACCCAGCGAGATGCGCCCGCTGCTCGAGGAGTACATGGCGATCGTGATGCAGCTCCTCACCACCGAGGAGCCGGTCAACTACTCGTCCGATCGCTTGACTCTCAAGGATGCCCAGCTGCACTTACGCCCGTACTCCGATCCGCTGTTCGACATCGCCGTTGCCGCAGTTGCGTCGCCGTCGGGAGCGAAGCTTGCGGGCCAATACGGCGCCGGTGTGCTGTCGCTCGGTGCAACCGTCGCGATCGGCATGGACGTCCTGGCGCACCACTGGACCATCCAGGAAGATGTCGCCGCCCAGCACGGACAGGTGGCCGATCGTGACAAGTGGCGCCTCGTCGGGTTGATGCACCTGGCCGAGACCGAGGAACAAGCCCGCCATGACGTCGAATACGGCATCACGCAGTGGTTCCGGTACTTCCAGAACGTCGCGGCGTTCCCGCAGATGGCGGTCGAGGGCGGCGACATCGACGAGATGGTCGCCTTCGTGAACGGCGGCCTCGGTGTGATCGGTACACCCGACCAGGCAATCGCGCAGATCGAGGAACTGCTGGAACAGTCCAACGGTGGCTTCGGTGCGTATCTGACCTTGAGCCACAACTGGGCCAACAACCAGGCGACCAAGAAGAGCTACGAGCTGCTCGCCCGCCACGTGATGCCGCACTTCCAAGGCAGCGTCGGCAGCCTGATCGGCGCAGCGAGCCGGGCACAGCAGGCCCGGCCCGAACTCGCCGAGAAGCAGTTGGCCGCCGTCGATGAGGCCACGCAGCGCTACGAACGCGAGATGGCCACCACCTGACGCAACGTGAAGTGGAGCAGTGGTGACGGGTATCCACGACTGTCCGCGGTCGGAGCACTACCGTCGGCGCGATGGATGAACGGTCGGCCGAGCGAGCACCTCGTCAACCCACAGTCGAACGTCACATGGCGCCACCGTCGGCCATGCGTCGTCCGACTGCCTTCCCGGTCGCTCCCGTCGTGCGCGGGGTCCCCCAGCCGCTTCCGCCGCCGGTGCCGCCCGCCGCCACTCGCAACGGCTCGATCCTCGATCGCCATCCTGTTGCTCCGCCGATCTCGATCACCCACGAACGATCCATCACCGGCGAGCTCGCCGAAGCGCTGTGGGAGTCATATCTGGAGAACCTCGGACCACTCGCCGAGGTTGCGGTACTTCGTCACCTCGACACTCACGAGGAGATGCTCGCCCAATTCGCGAATCCGCGCATCCTGAAGCTCGTCGCATGGCAGGGCGCTCGTCCGGTCGGGCTCGGCATGGTCACCAATCACCTCGAGGAGGTCGCGGAGATCTCACCGGAGTTCCTGCGAGTGAAGTTCCCGGAGTTCGCCGCCAGGAACGCCATCTACGTCGGGATGCTGGTGATGGTCTCACAGGTCGAACGCACGCTGACGGCGTTCAGCCGGCTCTACCTCGAACTGTGGCAGGTGCCGGCTCGGGCGAATGGCATTCTCGTCTTCGATGTCTGTGACTTCAACCGCCACACCTTCGGCGTCGACGAGATGTCCCGCCGCATCGCGAACAATTTCCCGAGGTCATCGGTCGAGGTGCTCGATCGACAGACCTGGTACGTCGCCCACCTGCCCGAGCCGCTGCACGACGAACGTCTTCGCTGAGGTCCGGGGGTCGTTGCGCTCCGTCGTTGCGCTCCGCAGATCAACGACGGCGGGCCACCGTGACGCAACGGCGTTCACGGACCGCCCATTCGGCATCCTTGGGAGCCAATGACACGAGGAGCTCCGGTACCAGGGCCGGGGCAACTGCTGCTCCGAACAGGTACCCCTGGGCCTGCTCGCACCCGAGCGCCACGAGATGGCGTGCCTGCTCGACCGTCTCGACACCCTCCGCCACGATGTCGAGGTCGAGGGCCGAGGTCATCGCCACGATCGCTGCCACGATCGACGAGTCCGATTCGTGCCGGCCGAGGCCGGCCACGAAGGACCGGTCGATCTTCACCATCGACACCGGGAACCGCTTCAGGTACGACAGCGACGAATAGCCCGTCCCGAAGTCGTCGACCGTGAGACGCACCCCGAACGAACGCAGGGCCGTCATCGCGGCGATCGTGCTGACGGAGTCGTCGATCATCGCTCCCTCGGTGATCTCCAGCCACAGAGCGTCACCCGGGAGACCATGTCGTTCGAGAGCCTCGGCGACGGTGTCCACGATGTCTCCAGCCCAGAGCTGACGCGGTGAGAGGTTGACCGAGATGTAGAGATCTTGTGCGTCGGCCACATTCTGTCGCAGCCAGGCGACATGACGGCATGCCTCGTTGAGCACATGACTGCCGAGCGGGACGATGAGTCCTGATTCCTCGGCGATCGGGATGAACTCGGCCGGCGAGATCATCCGTCCGTCGACCTCCCAGCGAGCGAGTGCCTCGAGGCCCCGCGGTCGACCGGACGGAAGACTGACGATCGGCTGGAACCAGGCCTCGATGTCGCCCTGTTCGAGTGCGTGACGCAACATCCGCTCGAGTTCGACTCGTCGATCGATTCGCTCCCGCATCGAGTGGTCGAACATCGTCACCATGTTCCGACCAGCCTCCTTCGACCGGTACATCGCGGTGTCCGCTTCCTGGATGAGGATCGACGGCGCCCGACGCTCGTCGTGATCGGTCATCGAGATCCCCACCGACACCGTGACGAACACCTCGCCCGCGCTGAGCTCGAACGGTTGATGGAATGCCTGGCGAACTCGATCTGCGACCTCGTAGGCGCGGTCGGAGTCGATTCCCACCGAGACGATGACGAACTCGTCACCGGAGATCCGTCCGACGAGGTCGTTGTCGCGAACGCACGACGCGATTCGCTCAGCAGCGATCACGAGCAGTTCGTCACCAACGGTGTGTCCCATGGAATCGTTCACCAGCTTGAACTGGTCGATGTCGAGGAACATCAGCGCAGCCGATCCGAACTGATCGCCGGCGGTCAGCTGCTCGAGGCGACTCAAGATCGCCGAACGGCTGGGCAGACCAGTGAGTTCATCGTGTGTCGCCCGGTACGACAACCGGGCCTCCACGGCGGCCTGCGATCGCATCGACGATGCAATCCGTGCAACCGCCGCGACGGCAAGCACGCCGCACAGCCCCACTGCCACGAATCGGTTGGCGGGGTCCTGACGGAACACCAACAACCCGATCGGCGCCAGCAGCGCGACGACGACGGCCGCCAGCCGCCCGGGCCCGAGTGGCCGTTCGGTTTCAGGAGCGTGCTGATCGAGGAGCCGGATCGACGGATGCTGGGCAGCGGCGCCGATACACGCGGGCACCAGCAGATAGGGCACCTCGAGCAACGTCTGTGACACGGAGATCACGCCGATCTCACCGAGCGAGTACACCACGTCGCCGACGAACAAGCCGACCGTTCCCATCAGGAACAACCCGAACGCCATGGAGCGCTCTCCGGTACCGAAGGCCAGGCGGGCAGCGATCACGATCAGACACATCGACATCGTCGGATACGCGGCAACGGCCAACCGGGCCAGAATCCAGCTGTTGCCGTCGGCGAGCGTCGGTCCGATCAGGATCTCGTGCACGACCAGCGCGGATCCAGCTGCCACCATCACCGCATCGAGCACGGCACCGGGTTCGGGTCGCCCACGGCGCGCACGGACGATCCCGGACAGGGCTGCGCCGAAGAGCACGTAGCCCGGGATGGCGAAGGCCTCGGGGAGCAGCGACCGGTTCGTGCTGAGATCGCCGGCAGACCCTGTGACCTCGGTTGCGACGCTTGCCATCGTCCACAACACGCCGGTGGTGAAGAGCAACCACCATGGCCACCGCAGTGACACGCGATGTCGCCGTACCCCGAGCGCCGCGAATGCGACGCCGCCGAGTACCACCGTTGCATACGTCAGGTCAGGGGCGACCCCGGACGCGTGCACGGCGATTGCAGCGAGCAGGACCGCGAGCGTCACCCAACTTCGCGAGCCTGCGGTCCACTGCACATGTGGTCATCGGCGCTCTCGAGCAGACCTTGAGCGTGGTGGTCACCGCGTGTGGCTGTCGGCCACATCCGACGACGACATTCTGCTTCGTGTCACGTTGACCGTGGCAACCACGACCAGCAGCCCCAGCCAGAACAGCGGGTTTCCGAGCACGCGCAGCATCCATTCGGTGAACGGCGCCAACGTGTCGCTCCGACGTCCGGCCACAGCCAGTGCGCCCACCGCGCCGCCGACCAGCCCGACGAGGGCGCCGCACAGTACGGCGCCCTCGACCACCGCACGCCGGTGTCGACGTACGCCGACCTCGCCCGTGGTCGTGATCTGGGCCAGCGCCACCGCCGTGGTGCCGAGCCCGAACACCAGGACGGAGCGGCTGAACCATCCGAGACTCGACCACTCCCCGGGGATCGAATCGAATCGGGCTTCCAGACGTCGCCAGGTGGCATGAGCGGTCCGGTCGAACATCGAGAACCCCACCAGTGCCGTCAGACCGGACAGCAGTTGTTGGAGCGCCGTGAACACGAATCCCACGACGATGGCTGCCGGGATCGCCTCGACGCCCGGTCGGTCGTCGATGACCCGTGCCAGCAACCACGGGGTGACGACCTCGTTGCCGATTCCCCACTCGTACGCCAGCCAGAACACGACCCCACACAGGGCGAGACGCCGCAACGGTCGAGAGACCCGGAAATCGAGGGCCACGGCAGCGCGTAGGGGCAATTCGGCGGGGGAGTCGTGGGGCCACCGATCGGGAGGCTCGCCGTCTGTCGTAGGGTCGTCCATCGCGTTCGGTCGACCGGCACGGTCTGCACGGTCGTAGGGGCCACAGTAGACCCCTGCAGTCGTGAGGTCTCGATCGGGAGAGCGGCTCTTCGGGAGGACTTGGAGAGTCGGTAGGCTCGACCCCTCGTGAACGCTCCAATGACCCCCTATTTTCTGCTGGACGAGCGCCGGCTGGAGCGCAACCTCGAGGTGGTGCAGCAGGTCCGGAAGAAATCGGGGGCCAAATCGGTGTTGGCGCTCAAGTGCTTCTCCACGTGGTCCGTGTTCCCGCTGATGCGGCGATATCTCGACGGCACCACGAGCAGTTCGGCATATGAAGCTCGCCTCGGTCACGAACGTTTCGGCGGGGAGACCCACGCATACAGCGTTGCCTTCGATCGCGCTGAGGTTGCCGAGGTCTGTGCGTTTGCCGACAAGGTGATCTTCAATTCGGTGTCGCAGCTCGAGGCTCATCGCGACGTCGTCGGCTCCGCCTCGATCGGCCTGCGGGTCAATCCGGGTGTGAGCACCTCCAGCTTCGATCTCGCCGACCCTGCGCGACGATTCTCCCGCCTCGGCGTGATCGACGACGACGTGCTGCGGCGCGTGGCGCCTTCGATTGACGGGGTCATGTTCCATTTCAACTGCGAGAACTCCGACGTCGACAGTCTCTGTCGCTCGCTCGACGTCATCAGCGACCGGTATGCGGCAGTGCTCGCTGATCTGCAATGGGTCAGCCTCGGAGGCGGTATCTCGTTCACGACCCCGGGATACGACCTCGAACGGTTCTGCGCGACGCTCGCTGCGTTCGCTGGTCGCCACGGGGTGCAGGTGTACCTCGAGCCCGGTGAGGCGGTGGTCACCGGCGCCGCTGAACTGGTCACCACGGTGGTCGACGTCGTGCACAACGAGGCCGACATCGCCGTGGTGGACGCATCGGTCGAAGCCCACATGCTCGACCATCTGATCTACGGCACCACTCCGTCGATCAGCTCACCCGACCCCGGCGAGCGTCTCGTGATCGTCGCCGGGCGCACGTGCCTGGCCGGCGACGTCTTCGGCCAGTACCGGCTCGCATCGCCACTGCGAGTCGGTGACGAGGTCCGCTTCGCCGATGCTGCCGGCTACACGATGGTCAAGACCACGTGGTTCAACGGCGTGCGAATGCCGTCCATCGTGGTGCGTCGTCTCGACGGCACCCTCGACACCGTCCGGCAGTTCACGTACGACGACTTCGAGCGCAGCGTGTCGTGAACCAGCGTCTCCACCCGGCGTCGACCACGACGTCCGAAGCCAACTCCCGAACGAAAGGCTCTTCACGATGAAGCGCAACCTCCTCATCATCGGTGCCGGCGGTGTCGCCCACGTAGCGGCCCACAAGGCGGCGATGCACAACGACGAACTCGGTGACATCTGCATCGCCTCGCGTACGTTGTCGAAGGCCGAAGCGATCATCGACAGTGTGCGCCGCAAGGGTCACGTCAACGACGAGTCGCTGCAGTTGCAGGCCCGCCAGCTCGATGCGCTCGACGTGGCGGCCACCGTGGCGCTCATCGAGGCGACCAGTTCGCAGATCGTGCTCAACCTCGGCTCGGCGTTCCTCAACATGTCGGTGCTCGAGGCGTGTCTCCAGACTGGTGCTGCCTACATCGACACCGCCATCCACGAAGATCCCGACGTCGTGTGCGAGGACCCACCTTGGTACGCCAACCACGAGTGGAAGCGCAAGGACGAGTGTGCCGAGCGTGGCGTCACCGCACTCCTGGGCGCCGGGTTCGACCCAGGTGTGGTCAATGCCTACTGCGCGTTGGCAGCGAAGCATCACTTCGACACGATCGAGACCATCGACATCCTCGACGTGAATGCCGGCAGCCACGGGCGGTACTTCGCCACGAACTTCGACCCGGAAATCAACTTCCGCGAGTTCGTCAAGGTGTGGACATGGATCGACCGAGAGTGGAGCGAATACCCCACCCACGCCGTCAAGCGCACATTCGAGTTCCCCGTCGTCGGCGAGCAGCCGGTCTATCTCAACGGACACGACGAGTTGCACTCACTGTCGAAGAACATCGATGCCGAGAGCATCCGCTTCTGGATGGGGTTCGGCGACCACTACATCAACGTCTTCACGGTGCTGCGCACACTGGGCTTCCTCGGTCACGAACCGGTGACGCTCGATGATGGCCGCCAGGTGGTGCCCTTGAAGATGGTGAAGGCGTTGCTGCCAGATCCTCAGACGCTCGCCGACGGCTACACGGGGCGGACCTGCATCGGCAACGTGGTCAAGGGCGTCAAGGACGGCGAGCCGAGAGAGATGTTCATCTTCCAGGTCTCCGACCACGAAGCCGCCTACCGGGAGGTCGAGTCGCAGGGCATCAGCTACACCGCAGGTGTGCCGCCCGTGGCCGCAGCGCGATTGATCGCGAATGGCGCCTGGGACACCGGGACGATGGTGAACGTCGAAGAGCTCGATCCCGATCCGTTCATCGACCTGCTCGACGTGATGGGTCTCCCCACCGAGTACCTCGAGATCGAGCCTGGGAGCGATGCGTCGTTCGATGGAACGGTGCGGGACCTGGCGACTGAGATCGAGGCCTCGACTGCGACGGTGACCGTGTCGGCCGCCGACCCGATGATCGCCGTGCGACCGAGGTCGTCGACGGAGGCCTGATCTCCACGTGCGGCTTGCGTATCGTTGGCCGTCATGCATCAGTTGGCCGGAAAGGTGGCGGTGGTCACCGGTGGTGGGTCCGGTATCGGCGCAGCGATCGCGCGCCGTTTTGCCGCCGAAGGAGCGCGGGTGGTGGTCACCGGGCGTCGCCGGGAGCCGCTCGACGACATCGCAGCCGAAGTCGGGGGCCTTGCCGTTGCCGGAGATGCTGCCGACCCTGCCCACGCCGTCCTGGTGATCGAGGCGACCGTGGCCGCATTCGGGGGTGTCGACGTGGTGGTGGCCAACGCGGGCATCGATCGGCCGGGTTCGGTGGTCGAGGTGACCGATGTCGATTGGCATCGCACGATCGACGTGAACCTGACCGGCCCGCTCATGCTGCTCCGGGCCGCACTCCCGGTGATGGTCGCACGAGGGGGTGGCTCGGTGGTGCTCGTCTCGAGCGTGAACGGGCTGGCGAACGCTCCCCGTGCCGTTGCCTACGACGCATCGAAGGCGGCCCTCATCAGCCTTGCCCGTTCGATCGCTGTCGACTTCGGACCGCAGGGCGTCCGTGCGAACGCGGTCTGTCCGGGTTGGGTGACAACGCCGATGGGGGACCAGGACATGGACGCCATGGCCGCTGTCCGGGGGATCACCCGCGACGACGCGTACCGGCTGGCGTCAGCGTCGGTTCCGCTGCGCCGCCCGGCGTCTCCGGAGGAGATCGCGGCATGCTGTCTGTTCCTCGCCTCCGATGAGTCGTCGATCGTGTCCGGGATCGCCCTCGTCGCTGACGGCGGTGGTCGGGCAGCGGAACTTGCGAGCACAGCGTTCGCCGAGGACGATCCGCCCGGTTGAGAACAACGATTGGCGTTCCACCGCCACCGCGAGCGATGAGCGAGACGACGGTATTCGGGCGGTTCGCTCATCGCTCGCCGTCTGTTACCCGGAGCGATGAGCGAGAGGACGGTATTCGGGCGGTTGGCTCATCGCCCGGGCTTGGGGTGGTGGGGCTCAGCCGAGGCGGCGGAGATCGGCGTTACGCACGTAGGTCGTCACCACCGCGGCGAACCCGATCGCAGCCGCACCGCTGATCGCATTTCCGGTGCCGATTCGCGACGCGACGATGCCGATGGCCAGCGCACCGAAGGGCATCAGCCCGATGTTGACCAGCGTGTAGAGACCCATCACGCGACCCATCAGTGACTGGGGAGTGTTGGCCTGCACGAGGCCTTGGTTCATGTTGATGAAGAACCCGCCTGCCAAGCCCATGAGGAATGCCAACACCAGTACCTGGCCGAACGTGGTCGTGCGACCGACGAGGAAGGTGATCACGGCGCCACACATCATCGCCCGCTGGAAGATCGCCCCTTTGTTCCGCATGTCACCCTTGCGCATCACCACGAACGACGTACTGGCGATTCCGAGGCCCATCAAGGCCAACGGGAGTGCCGCTTGCCCGGCATCCTGGCCCAGTTCGTCCTTCACGTGAGCTTGGATCGTGACCATGATCGCGGGATTGATCGTCAGGCTCGCCGTGAACAGCAACGCGAACAGCGTCTTGAGATGCTGATCGCCGAGCACATGGCGCAGCGCTGTGCGGGTCTCGTCGAGCACCGACCGTCGCTCGCGGACCTCGTCGTGCGGTGGCACCTCGAGGCGAACGAGGAACAGCACGCCCACGAACATCAGGATCGCCTGGAACCAGAACGCGCCTTCGAACCCGAACTGATCGCCGACCACCTTGGCGAGCACGGGCCCGAGGATCATCGACAGCGTGATGGCGATGGCGTTCAACGCAATGGCACTGAAGAGCTGCTCCTTGGCCACGAGCGCCGGGATCATCGCCGAGCGCACCGGCGAGCCGATCGCCGCGGCGGCACCAGCGAGCAGTGTCGCCAGGATCACCCAGCCGAGGTTCACGGCACCCGAGCCCACGACGACCGCCGTTGCGGCCATCACCGCAGCGCCGGCGAGCTGGGTGACGATCAGCATCTTGCGGCGGTCCCACCGGTCGGCCCAGGCGCCGGCTTGCAGGACCAGGAACACCGCAGGCAGTCCGAGCGTGAACACGACGAGACCTTGGACGCTCTCGCTGCGCAGCAGCCCATCGAGCACCAACCACCCGAACACGAACCGCTGGGCGTTGGTCACCAGGAAGAACGCCACGTTGTTGAACCAGAGGTTCCGGAACGCCGGGGTCGCGAGCGGATTGGCCGGGCGCACTGCGGCGTCGGTCGGGCGCTCGGCAGTCGTCACCGCGAGAGCATGACACCCTGGCCGGTTCGCGACCGGACCGGAAGCGGCAATGGAGCGATCACTCGGGGGTGGTGATGTCGACCACGACAGCGGCGTGATCGCTCGGCCAGACGGCCTGACCCTTCACGTCGACCGGCCCGGTGCCCACAACGCGCGCCGTGATCGGGTTGCCGACCGGTTTGGGGCGGGGCCAGGAAACCAGCACGTAGTCGATCCGCCGGTTCGGCCAGGCGCTGTCGGCGGCGTTCGGGTTCTCGCGTCTCCACGTCGTGCCGGGTCCGTCGCCCACCTGCTCCCACGAATCCGAGAACACGATCCCGCCAGGACCGGCCTCACGACCGGTCAGCAGGCGGACCTCGGTGCTGTCGGGCACTGCGTTCAAGTCGGCGCCGACGATGACCGGCAGGTCGCTGGTGGGGTCGCCCCGCCAACCGGACGCGAGTTCCAGCACGCGTCGACATTGCACCTGGCGTGCGCCCGAGTCGTCGAACCGATGGTCGAGGTGAGTGGACGCGATCGGCCACGAACCCCACGGTGTCGCCACCTCAGCTGCAAGAATCCGACGATGTCCCGGTGAACCGTCAACGCGCGGCAACGCCTCGTCGCCGAGGACGCTGCTCGGCCACCTCGACATGACAGCGTTCGTGAACCCGACGTCGGTTCGGCCGATCGACGTGCTGCTCGCAGCGTGGTAACCCAACTCGTCGGTGAGGATGTCGGCCATCCCGGCCGCTGCGGTCTCTGCCCAGACTTCCTGCAGACACAGCACGTCGGGGTTCTCAGCACGAATGGTGTCCACGATCGCATGTCGACGCGCCTCCCAGGAGCCGAACCGCCACCAGAGGTTCCACGTCATCACCCGCAGGGCCATCGGATCCGATCAGCCGTAGAGCGGTGGGATGCGTTCGTTCCATGGCGCTGCGGCTTCCAGTTGCGCAGCCAACCTGATCAGCATCGACTCGTCGTCGATGGGCCCGACGAACTGGACCCCGACCGGCAGTTCATCCGCGCTCCAGTGCAGCGGCAGTGACATGGCCGGTTGTCCGCTGATGTTGAACTGGGCGGTGAACTGCAGGATGCTCGTGAGCCGTTCTGTGCCGAGATCGGGATCGCTCAGCCATCCGATCGGTGGCGGTGGCACGGCGAGGACCGGGCTCACCAGCACATCGAACTCGTCCCACCACGACTGCAGTCGCCGCGACCAGGCGTGCACCCAGTTGACCGATGCGATGTAGTCCGCCGCGGATACCGATTGGCCGATCGAGCCCATCAGCCAGTTGCTGGCCTCGACGTCGCCTTCGGTGATCGTGCGACCGATCGCTTCGCCCATCGTGGCGAAGTCGACCGCTGTCGCCACGGCCACGATCGTGACGAAGTGTCTCGGGAACTGCTCGTCGAAGAACGCATCCGGCTGTGCGATCTCGACGTCGTGGCCCAGTTCTTCGAGCAATGATCCGGCCGATTCGACTGCGGTCACACACTCGGGGTCGGTGTGGACGCCTGCGTGCGACGGAGCGATTCCGATTCGGAGCCGACCTGGGTCGACACCCACCTCGTCGCCGAACGGGCGAGTTGGCGGAGCCGCACTGTACGGATCGCCCGTCCGCCGCCCGGACATCACATCGAGCATCGCAGCGGTGTCGCGGACCGACCGCGACACCACGCCGTCGGTCGTGGCGCCCGCCCAACCCTCGCCGACCATCGGGCCGTGGGAAATCCTCCCGCGACTCGGCTTGAGCCCCACGAGCCCGCACTCGCTCGCCGGAACCCGGATCGAACCGCCACCATCGCTCGCATGGGCCATCGGCACCATGACCGCTGCCACTTCCGCAGCCGAACCGACCGACGACCCGCCGGTGGAGTGGGCAGGATTCCACGGATTGCGGCTCGGGCCGAACGCCTCGGGTTCGGTTGTCACGGTGCCGCCCAGCTCCGGTGTGTTCGTACGACCGAGCGTGACGAAACCGGCTCCACGAATCGACTCGTAGAGGTACGAGTCGTGCGGCGAGCGGACGTCGGCATCACGCAGCGCGCGATTGCCCTGGGTGTGCGGCTCGCCGGCCATCTCGCAACCCAGGTCCTTGACGAGGAACGGGACCCCGCGGAACGGCCCATCGGGGAGCTCGCCGCCGGCATCGCGACGGGCAGCGTCGAAGCGCTGGTGGATCACAGCATTGATCGTCGGATCGAGACGCTGGACTCGGGCGATCGCCTCGTCGACCAATTCTCGAGGCGTTGCCTGGCCGGAGCGGACGAGCGCAGCGAGTTCGGTTGCGTCTGGCAATGGTGTGGTCACGGTTCGATCTCCGTCAGGCAGTGTGGACGATCAGGACCGAACAGTCGGCGTGGTGTGCGCAGCGACTCGAGACGCTGCCGAGCAGGAACCGTCGGGCGCCCTGCATGCCACGACTGCCGATGACGAGGAGGTCGGCCCCGAGTTCGTCACACAGCGACAACAGTGCGTCGGCGGGATCGCCCGTCAGTTGATGAGTGGTCACCGTTGCGCCGGCGCCTGCGGCGGATTCGGCGGCGGCCTCGAGTGCGTTCTGTGTGACCTGATCGGACGCATTGGTCCATTCGGCGGAGGCAACCATCATGTCGGGAGACACGAGCACCGGCATCGATGGTCGGGCCATCGCCACATGGAGCTGCGCACCGGTGACGACGGCCAGCGCGCATGCGTGTTCGACCGCCTTGCTCGCGCTCGCCGAACCATCGGTTCCCACCACGATCGTGTCGTACATCTCGCCCCCGGTTGTCGTCGTCGAATGCCTCGGCGGAACCGTAGCAGCGCCGGTCAGCGAGGTTCGCGGGGGAGTCCGAGGACTCGTTCGCCGAGGATGTTGCGCATGATGTTCGACGTGCCGCCCATGATCGTGTAGCCGGGGGCGTAGGCGAGGCCGCGGGTGATCTCGTCCCAGAGCATCGCGTCTGCGCCCAACGTCGCTGACACGAACTCGGCCACTCGGATCTCGTGTTCGGTGCAGAAGCACTTCGTGGCAGCCGAGAAGCCTGAGGGCGCCTGGCGCAGGACCTCGCGCGTCACCAGGATCCGACCGATGCGGTAGCCGGTCTCGATGCCGGCGATCTCTTGGCGAACCCGAGGGTCGGTTCGATCAGCGCGATCGAGTGCGAGTTCGTACAGCGCCTGGTTCGACACGAGCCGATCGATGCCGCCACGTTCGTGTTCGAGCTGGGCCATCGTCTGTTTGAAGGCGTTTCCCTCGACCCCCACCAGGTTGACGACGGGAACCCTGACGTCGGTGAACCACACTTCGCAGAAGTGGCGATTGGTGGTCATGTCGGTGATCGGCCGGACCTCGATACCGGGGGTGTCCATCGGAACGATCACCTCGCTGATGCCGGTGTGCGGTGGCCCAGCAGCGTCGGTGCGACAGATCAGGTAGCAGTAGTCGGCGAGTTCACCGAAGCTGGTCCAGATCTTCTGGCCGTTGATGACGAAGTCGTCGCCGTCGCGAACGGCGTTCGTGGTGAGCGACGCGAGGTCCGACCCGGAGTCCGGCTCCGACATGCCGATGCACCACGTGGTCTCGCCTGACAGGATTCCGGGGAGGAACTCTGCTTGCTGGTCGGTGGTGCCGTAGTGGATCAGCGTCGGGCCCATCTGGCGGTCGGCGAACCACATCGCTGCGATCGGCGCGCCCGCTGCGATCAACTCCTCACCTACGATCAGCCGGTTGATCGCCGGCTGCCCGCCACCGCCGAACTCGGCCGGCCAGGTCATTCCGATCCAGCCGTGCGCTGCCAGCTCCCTCGCGAAGTCCTTGGAGAAGCCGTTGATCCACGAGTCGTTGTGTCGCCCGTAGCGCTCGACGGCTGCAGTGGCGACCTTGCGGGCGTGCTCTCGGAGCGCAGTCTGCTCGGGGGTCCAATCGAAGTCCATCGACGCCGAGGTTAGAGGGTGCGGCGGCCGAGCTTCCTGTGGAGCCACCCACGCCATGTTGTATGGTGTAGACAAGTTCAAGACAAGTCGACCACAACGAAGGTGCCCAATGAGCGAGAACCCGTCCACCATCATCTACACGTTCACCGACGAGGCCCCAGCGCTGGCCACGTACTCGCTCCTGCCGATCGTCGAGGCGTTCGCCGGCGCAGCCGGTGTGAACATCGAGACGCGCGACATCTCGCTGGCTGCACGCATCCTCGCTGCGTTCCCCGAACGGCTGAACGGCGACCAGCGCGTCGGTGACGCGCTCGCCGAGCTCGGTGACCTCGCCCTCACCCCCGAGGCCAACATCATCAAACTCCCCAACATCTCGGCATCGGTGCCCCAGATGAAGGAGGCAATCGCCGAGCTGCAGACCAAGGGCTACGACATCCCCGACTATCCGGACGAGCCGTCGACACCCGACGAGACCGACGTTCGAACCCGCTACGGGACCGTGATGGGCTCAGCTGTCAACCCGGTGCTCCGTCAGGGCAACTCCGATCGTCGAGCGCCCAAGGCGGTCAAGGACTACGCGAAGTCGCATCCTCACTCGATGGGTGCGTGGTCGTCCGATTCGAAGACACACGTCGCCACCATGGGCGGACACGACTTCTTCGCGAACGAACAGTCGTTGACGTTCTCCGACAACGGTGCGGTTCGCATCGAGCACGTCGGTGTGGACGGTGAGATGACCGTGCTCAAGGAGTCGGTGCCGGTGCTCGCCGGCGAAGTGATCGACTCGACCGCGATGGACGTCGCAGCGCTGCGTTCGTTCCTGGCCGAGCAGATCCGCGCTGCCAAGCACGAGGGTGTGCTGTTCTCGATCCATCTCAAGGCCACGATGATGAAGGTCTCCGATCCGATCATCTTCGGCCACGCTGTGGAGGTCTTCTTCGCCGACGTGTTCGCCGAGCACGGTGACGCGATCGCGGCGGCGGGCGGTGACCCGCGCAACGGCTGGGCGAGCGTCTTGAGCGCCGTCGAGTCCCTGCCGGCCGACCAGCGCGCAGTGATCGACGCCGACATCGCCGCTGCCTACGGGAACGGTCCTGACCTCGCCATGGTCGACTCCGACAAGGGCATCACCAACCTCAACGTGCCGAGCGACGTGATCGTCGACGCCTCGATGCCGGCGATGATTCGCACCTCGGGCCAGATGTGGAATGCGGCCGGCGAGCAGCAGGACACCAAGGCCGTCATCCCCGACAGCAGCTATGCGGGTGTCTACCAGACCGTCATCGACGACTGCCGGGCCAACGGCGCTTTCGATCCATCGACGATGGGCAGCGTGCCGAACGTCGGGTTGATGGCCCAGAAGGCCGAGGAGTACGGCAGCCACGACAAGACCTTCGAGGCGCCGCGAGCCGGAACCATCCGGGTCGTCGACACCACGTCCGGCGACACGCTGATGGAGCAGACCGTGCAGCCCGGCGACATCTTCCGCATGTGCCAGGTCAAGGACGAGCCGATCCGCGACTGGGTCCGACTCGCCGTGGATCGTGCCCGGGCCACCGGTGCACCCGCCGTGTTCTGGCTCGACTCGAACCGCGCCCACGACGCCCAGCTGATCACCAAGGTCAACCAGTACCTGGGTGACCACGACCTGTCGGGTCTCGAGATCGAGATCATGGCCCCGGCGGCGGCCACGCAGTTCTCGATCGACCGGGCCCGCCAGGGCCTCGACACCATCTCGGTCACCGGCAATGTGCTGCGCGACTATCTCACCGACCTGTTCCCGATCATCGAATTGGGCACCAGCGCAAAGATGCTGTCGGTCGTGCCGTTGCTCAACGGCGGCGGCCTGTTCGAGACCGGGGCCGGCGGTTCTGCTCCGAAGCACGTGCAGCAGCTCGTCAAGGAGAACTACCTGCGGTGGGATTCGCTCGGCGAGTTCCTGGCGCTGGCCGTCTCGTTCGAACATCTGGCCAAGGTCACCGGGAACACTCAGGCGCAGATCCTCGCGAACACGCTCGATGCTGCAACAGGGCAACTGCTCGAGAACGACAAGTCGCCGGCACGGCGCCTCGGCCAGATCGACAACCGCGGGAGCCACTTCTACATCGCTATGTACTGGGCGCAAGCGCTGGCCGCGCAGAGCGACGACGCCGACCTGGCGGCACGGTTCGCTCCGATTGCAGCCGAGTTGTCGGCCAACGAGGGCACCATCGTCGACGAACTCCTCGGCGTGCAGGGCAACCCCGCCGACATCGGCGGGTACTACTCTCCAGACGTCGTCAAGGCGACCGCCGTGATGCGTCCGAGCCAGACCTTCAACGCCGCCATCGACGCCATCTGACAGGACAACACAGTCAGACCCGTGTTGTCTCAGCGGTTCGCGATGGGGAGGTAGTCGCGTTCGTCGGGTCCGTCGTACCACTGGCGTGGGCGCGAGATCTTCTGCTCGGGATCGCTCAGCAGCTCCTGCCAGTGCGCCAGCCAGCCGGACATGCGCGGGATGGCGAACAGCACGGTGAACATCTCGAGTGGGAACCCCATGGCCTGGTAGATCAGGCCCGAGTAGAAGTCGACGTTCGGATACAGCTTGCGGTCGATGAAATACGGGTCCGACAGCGCCGTCTCTTCCAACGCGAGAGCGATGTCGAGCAACGGGTTCTTGCCGGTCACCTCGAACACGTCGTACGCGGCCTTCTTGATGATCGTGGCGCGAGGGTCGTAGTTCTTGTACACCCGATGTCCGAAGCCCATCAGGCGGCCCTCGCCCGCCTTGACCGAATCGACGAACGCCGGAACGTTCTCGATCGTGCCGATCTCGGTGAGCATGCGAACGACCGCTTCGTTTGCCCCTCCGTGCAACGGGCCGTACAGCGCCGCTGCAGCTCCGGCCGCCGACGAGTACGGATCGGCGTGACTCGATCCGATCACCCGCATTGCCGTGGTGCCGCAGTTCTGCTCGTGGTCGGCGTGGAGGATGAACAACACCTCCATCGCCCGTTCCAACACGGGATCGACCTCGTAGTCGCCGATCTTCCACATCATGTTCAAGAAGTTCGCCGGATACGACAGATCGTTGCTCGGAGCGTTGAACGGCAGACCGACGGAGAAGCGGTAACACATGGCCGCGATCGTGGGTGACTTCGCGATCAGGCGCAGGATCTGACGATCGCGCTGGGCCGGATCGTCGATGTCCTTCGCTCCCTCGTAGAACGTGCCGAGGGCTGCGACAGCAGACGTGAACATGCCCATGGGGTGCGCGTCGTAGTGGAACCCGTCGACGAACCGCTTGCGCATGTTTTCGTGGATGAAGGTGTGGTGCGTGACGTCGTTCACCCAGACGTCGAGCTGCTCCTTCGTCGGCAGCTCACCGTTCAGCAGTAGGTAGGCGACTTCGAGATAGCTCGAGTGCTCAGCCAGTTGCTCGATCGGGTAGCCGCCGTAGCGCAGGATGCCCGCCTCGCCGTCGAGGTAGGTGATCGACGACTTGCACGACGCCGTCGAGAGATACGCAGGGTCGTAGCAATACAGCGACGGATCGAGTTCGCGCAGCGCTGACGACGGAAACACTCCACCCGTGATCGGGACGGTGACGGTCTTTCCTGTGCGGTCGTCGGTGATGGTGATGGTGTCGGGCACGTGGCTTCCTCTCGCGGCGCGAACTGTGGGGGTGGGGTGGGCCGGAGGTTCCTCCCCGACCGATCCCGCACGTTAGTGCCGATCGGGTGGTGCTCGCCCAACCCGCTCGCCGCTGAGCTGCTGACCACCTCAGAGCGGGCTGTTGCCGTGCTTGCGCCCGACGAGGCTCTCGCGCTTGTCCTGGAGCACGTCGAGGGCGGCTGCGATCTCGAGACGCGTGTCGGCCGGATCGATCACCGCATCGACCAGCCCTCGATCGGCAGCCACGTACGGGTTGAGCAGGCGTTCGGCATAGTCGGCTTCGAACTCGGCGCGCTCTTCCGGCGTTGCTCGACGCTGCAGGATCGCAGCAGCCTGACCGGCGCCCATCACGGCGAGTTCGGCCCACGGCCACGCCAGGCAGAGATCGTTTCCCATCGTCTTGGAGTCCATCACGATGTAGGCGCCGCCATAACTCTTGCGCAGGATCACACAGATCCGCGGCACCGTCGCTCGGGCGTAGGCGTAGACCAACTGGGCGCCGTGACGGATCATGCCGCGCCACTCGAGATCCTTGCCCGGATAGAAGCCGGGAGTGTCGACCAGGGTGATGATCGGCAGGTTGAAGGCATCGCACAGCGCGACGAACCGGGCCGCTTTCTGTGAGGCCGGGATGTCGAGCGTGCCGGCGAGGACCATCGGCTGGTTCGCGACGATGCCGATCGGACGACCATCGATCGTGGCAAACGCGGTGACGACGTTGGCGGCCCACCTGTCGCGCAACTCGAGCATCGAACCCTCGTCGACGATCGCCGCAGCGACCTTGCGAACGTCGTAGCTGCCGGTGGAGGTCGGCGGGATCAGTTCACCGGCCTCGACGCACTTCCGATCGGGCGGATCGTCGGTGACGACGCGCAGTGGCTCGGCGTCGACGTGATCGGGAAGAAACGACAGCAGGTCGCTCACCATGTCGTCGGCAGCTGCTCGATCGGCCACGACGGCGGCGGCGACGCCCGTGTCACGCGCGTGGTGAGCGGCGCCTCCGAGCTCATCGACGCTGATCGAGATCCCGGTGAACTCCTCGACCATCGTGGGACCGTTGACGAACGCGTAGCTGCTCTCGGTCATGACGGTGAGATCCGCGATACCGAGCAGCAGAGCTGGGCCGGACACTGCCGGGCCGGACACGATCACGACCGTCGGGACGACGCCCGAACATGCTGTCAGTGCAGCCGCAACCCGACCCCACGCGTGCAGTGCTGGTACACCTTCATTGATGTCGGCGCCAGATGTCGACAACGCGAACACCAGTGGGATGCGTCGATCGCGAGCAGCGTTCGCGGCTGCGACGAGCTGCTCGGAGCTCGCACTCGACAATGGAGTCGGCTGATCGTCGGAGTCGAACTCGGCCCACACGACGTCGCGACCATCGAGGTCGCGAATGGTGACGCGGACATCGCTGGGTGTGAGCTTCGTGAGCGGAAAGTGGGCCGGGGCGACGCCGTTCATCGCAGCGGACAGTACTGCGCCGCAACGATCATCATCGGCTGACCGGAATCGCTGCTGCGTCGGGATGGATGCCTTGCTGCTCGGCGCCGTAGGTGCTGGTGACCGACCGGAGGATCTCGAGCACCGCCATCGTGGGGGCAGTGGCAGCCGGGCGGCGACGGCGGGCGAACGCGACGACGCGGCGGGGGAGCTCGGGCACGCGGATGCGGTGGAACGACCCTTCGAGCCAGTCGGGCACTGCGGTGGCGGGCACGATGGCGGCGCCGAACCCGGCGAACGCCAACGACGCCAACAACCGGACGCCGTCGACCTCAGCTTGTGCGCGCAGAGTGATGTCGGCGTTGGCCGCCGCACGCTCGAGTACACGGCGAAGCGCCGCACCGGGTGGTGGGAGCAGCAGCGGGATCTCGTCGAGGTCGGCGAGTGGGATGACGTCGCGGTCGGCGAGCGGATGGCCGTCGGCGGCGAGCAGCAGGAGGTCTTCGGCGAACAGTGGCTCGATGACCAACTCCGGTTCATCGACGGGGAGATGGACTATCGCCGCGTTGAGCTGACCGGTGAGCACGTTGGGCACGAGCGACGAGGTGGCACCCTCCTGCACGATCGCTCGGACGTTGGGGTGCCGCTCGCTCAAGTCACCCAGGAATCGCGGCATCAGCCACCGAGCCGTGGTCCCGATGACGCCGATGCGTGTCTGACCGGTCACCTCGGCGTGGCGGCTCGACATGTCCGCAGCGATGTCATCGAACTCGTTCAGGATCCGCCGTGCACGCTCGACGACGCGTGCGCCGTGTTCGGTGAGACCTCCGTTGGCCCGGTCCACGAGGGTGACACCGAGCTCCTTCTCCAGTCGGGCGATGTGGCTCGACACGTTCGACTGCACGGTGTAGAGCGCCCGTGCGGCTGCGGAGAATGTTCCGTGATCGGCGATCGCAACGAGTGTCGACAGCTGGCGAACATCCATCTCTCGGAACGATATCGAGTATCTGTTTGTTCTACTTGCTCGATCGCATGATCACGTGCATACTTTCACAAGTAAGTCGCAGTGCGAACACCCCCCATGTTCCACTCGATGGGTCGTCCACCATCCGGTTCCCCCACCGGAGGACGTCCCTGGTTGAGAGACCCGGATCCCCCATCCGGGTCTTTCCCATTTTTCGGGCTCCACAGCCGAGGCTACGGGGAGCCACGTAGTCTCGGGACGTGACTTCCTCCGGCGCTGCCTTCTTCGATCTCGATCGGACGCTGCTGTCCGGCGCCTCGGGCGAGGTGTTCGCCGGCGCGATGCGCATGGCCGGGTTGGTCGGCCCGAACCCGCTGCCCGGTGAGCGACTGTTGTACGGGTTCTTCAACGCGATCGGCGAGACGTTGCCCTCGATGGTGCTGGCTCGCCAGGCCGTGGCGCTGGCGGCCGGCCGGTCCCAGGTCTCGGTCGCCGCTGCCGCGGAGTCCGTCGCCGACGACCTGTGTGCGATGGTGCAACCCTTCGCCGAGGCGACGTTCGCCATCCACCGTGCGGCGGGACGACCCATCGTTCTGGCCACGACGACCCCGTACGACCTCGTGAAGCCGTTCGCCGACCGGCTCGGTCTCGACGACGTGGTGGCCACGCGCTACGGCGTCAGCGCCGACGGTACCTACGACGGCACACTCGACGGCCCGTTCGTGTGGTCGGCGGGAAAGCTGGCGGCGATCACCGACTGGGCCGCACACCACGACATCGACCTCGCCGAGAGCTACGCCTACTCCGACAGTGTGTACGACACCCCGATGCTTGCCGCAGTCGGCCACCCGATCGTCGTCAACCCTGATCCTCGGATGGTGCTTGTCGCCGCTGCTCGTCGTTGGCCGACGCTCCATCTCGACGTGTCCGCCGGTGTGCTCAAGATTCCCGTCATCGGCCTCGAACTGCAGCAGGTGGCACTGCGCTTCGCTCGCCAGTCCGCCTATCCCTACGCGCGTTTCGACATCTCCGGCATCGAGCACATTCCGTCGACCGGTGCCGCAATCCTGGTCGGAAACCATCGCAGCTACTTCGATGTCGCAGCGATGTCGCTGACGGTTGCGAAATCCGGCCGTCCAGCGCGCTTCCTCGGGAAGAAAGAGGTGTTCGACGCCCCGATCGTCGGATCGATCGCCGCCGCGATGGGCGGGATCCGGGTCGATCGGGGCACCGGGTCGGACGAACCGCTTGCTGCCGCGGCCGCCGCGCTCGCCGGGGGCGAGATGGTGACGATGATGCCCGAAGGCACGATTCCGCGAGGGCCGGCGTTCTTCCGGAAACCGAAGGGTCGATGGGGCGCCGCGAGATTGGCGCAGATGACCGGCGCACCGGTCATCCCCATCGGATTGTGGGGTACGGAGCTCGTGTGGCCACGGTCGCGTCGCCTGCCGAACGTGCTCAATCTGACCGCGCCGCCCACGGTGCAGGTCCGTGTCGGCGAACCCGTCCGTCTCGTCGGTCGGTCGCTCGAGGCCGACACCAAGCGGATCATGGCATCAATCGTCGACCTGCTTCCCGCAGACGCGTACCGCAGGCGGACCCCGACCGCCGAGGAACTCGTCGCGACCTATCCGCCTGGATACGCCGGCGATCCCGAGCGCGAGTCGAATCGTCGCCCCGGTACCGACTGACACGGCGCCGACCGGGGGGGTTGACGGTTCACCGCTCGCCCCACGCAGTGACGCAGACCGATGTTCGTCGCGAATCTCATCCGGATTCGTGCTGGCTCCGTAGACCTGTTACTCCGCTTCGTTGCGGCGTGAACCCAAACCTCCCACACGACTCCACAAGAAGGATTCATCATCATGCGCACATCCCCAACCCGCCTGGCCGCAGTTGCCGCTGTCACCGGCCTCGTCGTCCTGTCCGCCTGCGGCAGCGATTCAAACGACTCCGATGCCGCCGTAGCGACCGATGCGCCGGTAGCCACCGACGCCATGGCCGAGACCACTGACGCCATGCCCGAGACCACCGACGCCATGGCCGAAGAAGCCGGAACGATCGTCGACGTTGCAGTTGCCAACGGTTCGTTCAACACGCTGGTCGCCGCAGTCACCGCCGCCGGTCTCGGCGAGACACTCTCGAGCCCCGGCCCGTTCACGGTGTTCGCCCCGACCGACGATGCGTTCGCAGCACTGCCCGAGGGACTCGTCGACTGCCTCCTGCTCCCGGAGAACGTCGATGCCCTGTCAGGCATCCTCACCTACCACGTGGTGGCCGGCACGGTCATGTCGACCGATCTCACCGACGGCCCGGTGGCCACGGTGCAGGGCGAAGAGATCACCGTCGATCTCACCGACGGCGTGGTTCTCAATGACGGCCCGACCGTCGTCATCGCCGACGTCCCGGCCAGCAACGGTGTGATCCACGCCATCGACGGTGTGCTCGTGCCGCCGAGCATCGACGTTGCAGCGTTCCTCGAGACCTGCCCCGCCTGATCACCCGTTGATCATTTGATCGAGGCGACTCGATCGTCATTTCCCCTGCGAATGTGGGACCGGTCCGATGGGCCGGTCCCACATTCGCGTACGGTGCCGGAGATGGAGCGGGTCGACGACTGCGAACTGTGCGAGGCGACGCCGTTCACCGAGTGGTTCCACAGCGACGAGCTCTGCTGGATCGCCGAGTGCGACTCGTGCAACGTCCCGATGGTGGTGTGGCGTACGCACGACCCGATGCCGCCACCGGAGATCCGCACGCTCTTGCATGATCGCCTCACCGCAGTGATGGACGCCCGCGATGGCGGACCGTTCTGGATCGACGACACGCTGCGCTCGATTCCCGACCACTACCACGCTCATGCCCGCCGCCGACCCGACTGGACCCACTGATGTCGTCCCCAGAACATCCCGCCCTACTACGTCCCGACGAACTCTTGCCCCACAGGCCACCGTTCCTTTTCGTCGACGAACTCACCTCGATCGTGCCCGGTGTGTCGGCGTCGGGTGTCTGGCGGTTGACGGGAGACGAGTACTTCTTCGCAGGCCACTTCCCGGGACGCCCCACGCTGCCCGGTGTGCTGATGTGCGAGGCAATCGCTCAGGTCGGTGCGGCGGCGGTGCTCGCCGATCCGAAGTTTGCCGGAAAGCTGCCGTTGTTCGGTGGTCTCGACGGTGCGAGGTTCCGGCGTCAGGTGGTACCGGGCGACGAGTTGACCATCGAGGTCGAGTTGGGCCGCATGTCGGCCCGAGCCGGCAAGGGCAGCGGCCGAGCGCTCGTGCGCGGCGACGTCGCCTGCCAGTGCGACCTGCTCTTCGTCCTCGCCGACCGATAGGGACAACGGGGGTCAGACCCGTGTTGTCCCGTCAGGGTGGGGGAGCGATGATGACGCTGCCGTTGTGGCCGCCGAAGCCGAAGTTGTTCGACATGACCGGGCCTGGTATCCACGGACGAGCCTCGCCGAGGACGAGGTCGATGGTCATCGCAGGGTCGACCGTGGTGGTGTTGGCCGTCGGCGGGATCAGCCCGTGACGGATCGACAACAACGACGCAGCGGCTTCGAGAGCACCAGCGGCGCCCAGTGCGTGGCCGGTGACGCCCTTGGTCGACACGACCGGAACACCGTTGGCCCCGAACACCTCGGTGATCGCAGCGGCCTCTGCGGCATCGTTCAACGGGGTCGATGTGCCGTGGGCGTTGACCTGCTTGATCGCCGACGCATCGAGACCGGCGTGGTCGAGCGCAATGCGCATGCACGCAATCGCGCCGACGCCACCCGGTGACGGCGCGGTGATGTGGTGGGCGTCCGCGTTGCTCGCCATCCCGACGATCTCGCCCAGGATCGTCGCGCCCCGAGCCTCGGCATGGTCCCACTCCTCGAGTACCAGCACCGCAGCGCCCTCGCCCATCACGAATCCGTCGCGGTCGGCGTCGAACGGCCGACTCACACCCGAACTCGACAGTGCCGTCATGTTGCCGAAGCCGGCGAGCGCGGTGACGGTCGACGCAGCTTCGGTGCCGCCGGTGGCGACGGCGTCGACGATTCCCCACTCGATCAACCGCGCGGCGTACCCGATCGCATGGGTGCCGGCGGCGCACGCGGTGCAGATCGTCTCGAGCGGACCCTGCAGGCCGTACCGCATGGAGATCGCCGCGCCGGACGCATTGACCATCATCATCGGCACGAGAAATGGCGACACTCGTCGTACGCCCTTGTCGGCACCGAGGAGGATCTGCTCCTCCAGGGTGTGCAACCCGCCGACGCCGGTCGCGAAGATCGTGCCGAAACGTGACGGATCGACACCGATCGCGTCAATGCCACCCGCCATCTCGAACGCCTCACCGGCGGCCGCGAGAGCGAACTGCTCGACACGATCAGCGCGCCGAGAATGCTTCGGTGACTCGAAATAGGGACTCGGGTCCCAGTCGATGATCTCGGATGCGACCCCACCTGTGGTTCCCGGGCCGAGCAGACCTGACCAGAAGTCGTCGACGCCGATTCCGGCCGGCGCAACCACCCCGAGACCAGTGACAGCGACCCGGCGGCCGCCCCGGGTCACAGCTTCGCGACGACGATGTCGTAGGCCTGCTTGACCGTCTCGACTCCCTCGAGTTCTTCCTCGGGGACGGACACGTCGAACTCCTCTTCGAGCGCCATGACCAGTTCGACGAGGTCGAGGCTGTCGGCGTCGAGGTCGTCACCGAAGTTGGCCTCGGGAACGACGGCGCTCTCCTCGACGGACAGCACCTCGACGGCGCACTTGCGGAAGCGGGCAAACAATTCTGGGTCCACGGTGTTCTCCTTGTGGGGTAGTGCGGTGTACTGCGGTGTCAATCGGTGTTCGAGTGTGGCACACCGGGCGGGCGGCCGATGATGTGGATCGGGGTCAGTGTCCCATGCCGAGACCACCGTCGACGGGAATGACGGCGCCGGTGATGTACGCAGCGTCGTCGGAAGCGAGGAAGGCGACGACTCCGGCGATCTCGGCGGGATCGGCAACTCGCTGCAATGGAACCATTGCGGTGAGCGCCGCGAGTCGGTCGTCGCTTAACGCAGCCGTCATGTCGGTGGCGACCGGGCCGGGCGCGACCACGTTGACCGTGATCGACCGCGAGCCGAGCTCACGGGCCACCGATCGGGCGAAGCCCACCAGGCCCGCCTTCGAGGCGGAGTAGTTGGCCTGGCCCGCCGAGCCGAGGAGTCCGACCACCGACGACACGAGCACGATGCGGCCGCTTCGTGCCTTCAACATCGCCCGACTGGCGCGCTTCACGACGCGGTACGCTGCGGTGAGGTTGGCGTCGATGACGGACGTGAAGTCGTCTTCCGACATCCGCAGCAGCAGTCCGTCTCGTGTGATGCCGGCATTCGACACGAGCACCTCGACCGGGCCGCCGAAGTGCTCCTCGACGGCAGTGAATGCGGCGTCGACGTCATCGGTCGAGGTGACGTCACAGCGAACCCCGAAGAAGCCGTCGGGCGGGGGCGACGAGTTGTAGGTGACGGCGACGCGGTCGCCTTGCGCCGCGAAACGCTCGGCACACGCGAGGCCAATCCCTCGGGCACCGCCGGTGACGAGGACGATCCGGCTCATGTCGTCTCACCGCCGGATCGACGAACAGACGGTACGGGAGCACTCCATCGAACCACTGCGCTGGCGGCCGTCATTCCTGCACCGAACCCGACGAACAACACCAGGTCACCCTGGCACACACGGCCCCGATCCAGCGCGTCTGCAAGGGCGAGTGGGATCGACGCCGCAGACGTGTTCCCGGTGCGGTCGAGCACGATCGACGCGCGGTCGAGCCCGATTCCCAGGCGTTCGCACGACGCAGAGATGATCCGGATGTTGGCCTGGTGGGGCACCACGAGGGCGATGTCGTCGGCGGTGACACCCGCAGCGTTCATCGAGGCGGTGGCCGACTCGGCCATGATCCGAACGGCGCGTCGGAACACCTCACGACCCTCCATCTGGAGCTTGCCTCCCAGCTCGGCGTAGAGGGCCCCTTCGGCGCTGCCGTCAGCGGACAGGTCCCACGCGAGGAGTTGTCCGTCACCTTCGACGGCCTCGAGGACGGCGGCGCCAGACCCGTCGGCGAACAGAATGGCGGTATTGCGGTCGGTCCAGTCGGTGATGCGAGCCAACGTGTCGGTGCCGATCACGAGCACCTTCTCGGCACCCAGTGCGATGAGGCCGTGAGCGTTGACGAGCCCGTACACCCAACCGGAGCACGCCGCGTTGAGGTCGTAGGCGCCGCAGGACAACCCGAGTGCGTGCTGCACGGTGGCCGACGTGCCTGGTACTGCACGGTCGGGTGTGGTGGTGGCGAGCACGAGCGCGTCGATGTCGCCAGGTTGGAGACCGGCGCGTTCGATGGCCTGGCGCCCGGCTTCGACCGACAGCGCAGCGGTGTTGCCGCCGACCCGACGCTCACTGATACCGGTGCGTTCGACGATCCACTCGTGGTTCGTGTCGAGGGTGCGCTCGAGGTCGTGATTGGTGACCACCTGATCGGGCAGCGCCGTACCCCATCCCGTGATGGCCGCACCGCGTACACCGGCGGGAACGCTCGGCATCGTCAATCACCGCCTGTCATTGTTCTGTTCGCAGCCACACGATTGGTTGGCGGTTGGTGACCCGTTCGGTGTCGAGCGCGATGTAGCTCTGCAAGACGCCGGCGAACGGGGACCGCACCTCGATCTCGCCGACGTGGCCGACGACGGTGCCGACAGCGATCGTGGAGCCCTCTCCCATGTCGGCGACGGGTGTGAAGATGCCGGCTGCCGGGCTCACCACGAGGCGTTCGACAGCGAACAGGTGCTCGCCCTGCTCGCGACCGGGACCCGATGGAGTGCCGAGGCCGACCCATTCGAGCAGCTTGTCGAGGTCTTCTGGCGTGGCCACCGAGATGGTCCGACTGTCCGCCACGGTTCGTTTGGCCATGCCGGTCAACACGGCGCCTGGGCCCAGTTCGGCGAAGTCGGTGACGCCGGCCTCGGCGAGGGTGAGCAGGCAGTGCTTCCATCGCACGGGACTCGACAACTGCGCGGACAGCAGGCTCGGCCAGTCGGCAGCTCGATCGTGGGCCAATGCGTCGACATTCGACACGATCGGAACGTCGCTGTCACGTGGATCAGCCTCGGCGAGCGCTGCACGAAGACGGTCGCGTGCGGCGGTCATGAACGGGGTGTGGAACGCGCCGGCGACCTGCAACGGCATCACCTTCTTCGCACCGAGGTCCTTCGCGTGGACGGTTGCCGCAGCGACCCCGTCGGGTGAGCCGGCGATGACCACTTGGCCGGGTGCGTTGAAGTTGGCCACCCAGACGTCGGCATCGGCGCGCCGACAGGCGACCTCGACCTGATCGTCATCGAGGCCGAGCACTGCGGCCATCGTTCCGGTTCGAGCGAGTCCGGCGTCGTGCATCGCCGCGCTGCGCTCGCAGACGAGCTGGACGCCGTCGTCGAATCCGAGGGCGCCGGTGGCGGTGAGTGCGGTGTATTCGCCGAGGCTGTGGCCGGCGCAATAGCTCGGGGCGATGCCGAGTCGCTCGACGGCGTCGAGCACCATGAGACTCGACACGAACGTGGTCAGCTGTGCGTTGCGGGTATCTCGCAGTTCGTCGCTGTCAGCGTCACACAGCAACGCCCCGACGTCACGGCCTGCGATCGCGCTGGCCTCGTCGACCAACTCCCAACTCTCGTGGTCGCGCCAGGGAAGTCCCATGCCGGGTCGCTGCGACCCTTGGCCTGGGAAGGTGAAAGCCAGCATTGTCGGCAGGCTAGACCGCTGACCGCGAGGCGGGGAGCTACCGGCGGGTAAGCCCGCTAGTCTCGCGCTCGCACTCGGCCCCGGTAGCCCAATCGGCAGAGGCAACGGTCTCAAACACCGTCAAGTGTCGGTTCGAGTCCGACCCGGGGCACATCCGTTGTAGCGTTCGGCACCCATGGGTAACTGGCTCGTCGAGCGTCGACTCTCGCAAGTGGCGACACGACTGAAGGCGCTACGCGCCGAGTTGGCCGTGATCGACGAGCAGATGATCTCCCTCGGCGACGATGCCGACGACCAGGAGATCCGCGCGCTGGTGGCCGAGACGGCGGGGGCCTCGTTCGAAGCACGCGATGCCCGTCGCCACGTCGATGCCCACGCCAAACACCGCGCCAAAGTGGTCGAGGAGATTGCTTCGCTGGAGCTCCGCCAGGACGAACTTCTTGACCGGATGTGACTCGGCGATGATGGGAGGAGTCCGATGAACGTTCGCGACGCACACGAGGTCCGAGCGATCGGACACGTGGTGTCGCCACGCGTGGGCCGCAAGGACGACGATTGGGGCGACGTCGAGAGCACGATTCATCTCGATCCCGATCGATTCGGCCCGGATGCACTCGCTGGTCTCGATGCGTTCTCCCACGTCGAGATCATCTTCCTCTTCGACCAGTTCGACGAGGCGAATGTGACGACCGGGAGTCGGCATCCACGCGGCAACGAGGCGTGGCCGAAGGTCGGGATATTCGCCCAACGGGCCAGCTCCCGGCCGAATCGCCTCGGCCTGACCACCTGCGGGGTCGTCGGTGTCGATGGTCTGCAACTTTCGGTGCGGGGCCTCGACGCCATCGACGGCACACCGGTCCTCGACATCAAGCCGTACATCGCCGAGTTCACACCACGCGGCACGGTGGTGCAACCCGAGTGGATCTCGGAGTTGATGGCCGGCTACTGGTGACCGGCTACTGATGACCGGCGCCATCGGTAGGACCGGATCGTCGCCGGCACCTGCTAGATAAGAGCCATGCCATTGCGTGTCGTGATCGCCGAGGACGAGGCCATCATCCGCATGGACCTCCGTGAGACGCTCGAGGAAGAGGGCTACGAGGTCATCGGAGAGACCGGTCGCGGCGACCAGGCCGTCGAGCTCGTGAGGGGGCTCCAG
This sequence comes from Actinomycetes bacterium, assembly GCA_031426215.1. Taxonomy (GTDB): domain Bacteria; phylum Actinomycetota; class Acidimicrobiia; order Acidimicrobiales; family Ilumatobacteraceae; genus Sva-07. Next base: position 54,412 of record JANPKU010000048.1, on the reverse strand, counting down.
CCCGACCTGGCGATCCTCGACATCAAGATGCCCGGCATGGACGGCCTCGAGGCGGCCCGGATCATCAATGGCGAGAAGATCTGCGGCGTGCTGATGCTCACTGCGTTCAGCCAACGTGAGGTGGTCGAGCAGGCACGCGACGCCGGTGCGCTCGCCTTCCTGGTCAAGCCGTTCCAGAAGAGCGATCTGATCCCGGCGATCGAGGTTGCGATGGGCCGGTTCCGCGAGTTGCGGTCGCTCACTGGCGAGATCGACGCACTCGGCGAGCAACTCGAATCGCGCAAGGTGATCGATCGGGCCAAGGGTGTACTGATGGACCAGGTGGGGATGAGCGAAACGGACTCGTTCGCGTTCATCCAGCGCACGGCGATGAGTGAGCGCAGTCGGATGCGTGACGTCGCCGACCGGATCCTCGACGGTTCGCTGCGCCCAGGCGCCGACTGAAGCCCGATCGATGGGCACCTACCTCGTCATCGACGGCAACTCCCTGACCTACCGAGCGTTCTTTGCGCTCCCGACCGACATGGCAACCGCGAGTGGTCAGGTGACCAACGCCGTGTTCGGGTTCACGTCGATGCTGATCAACGTGCTCAAGGACCACGCACCCGACGGTGTACTCGTGGCGTTCGATCGGCCCGAGCCCACATTTCGCCATGTCGCCGAGCCGTTGTACAAGGCCCAGCGCGAAGCGGCGCCCGACATCTTGCGCCAACAGATGGGGCTCGTGCGTGAGGTGCTCGACGCGATCGGGATCTCGTCGGTCGACCTGTCCGGATGGGAAGCCGACGACATCATCGCCACCGTCACCGACCGGATCGTCGAAGCGGGCCATCAGGTGATCATCGTCACGGGCGACCGCGACAGCTACCAGCTGGTCCGCGACCCCGACGTGAAGGTGCTCTACAACAAGCGCGGCGTCAGCGACTACGCGTTCTACGACGAAGCCGGCATCGAGGAACGCACTGGTGTCGCACCGTCGCTGTACGTGCAGTACGCAGCCCTGCGCGGTGACAACAGTGACAACCTGCCCGGCGTTCCGGGTGTGGGCGAGAAGACTGCAGCAAAGCTGATCAACACCTACGGCGGACTCGACGGGATCTTCGCCCACGTCGACGAACAGACGCCGAAGCTGCGATCGAACCTGGCCGAGCACGAAGCGCGCGCCCGCAAGAACCTCGATCTCATGCAACTGCGCCATGACGCCCCGATCGACGACCTCGACATCGACGACCTCGGAATCACCCCGAACCCCGACGAACTGAAGCGCCTGTTCGACTTCCTCGAGTTTCGAACCTTCGCAGGCCGGTTGGACGAGGCCCTGTCGGCAATGGGCACGTCGGTCGATCTCGGGCCGGTCGACGAACGCGCCGAGATCGTCGCCGAGGTGACCATGGCATCGTCGGCCACCGATGCGGCGACGGCGATCTCGTCGGCGGCAGCGCTCGACGTCGCTGCCACCTGGATCGGTGAGCCGGGGCGCAGCCCACTCGCCGGAATCGCCGTGGTGACCGACCCGTCTTCCGCCGAGGTGCTGTGGATCCCTGCCGACGTCCTCGGTGACGACGACGTTCGTGCGGCACTCGGAGCCCACCGCAACCTCCGCGGACACAACGTGAAACCGCTGATGCGTTCGCTGCTCGAGTTCGACGTCGAAGTGCGGGGGCTCACGCTCGACACGGCGATCGCCGCCTACCTGATCGACCCGGCCGAGGCCCGCTACACGTTGCCGGACCTGATCGAGAAGTACACGAAGTACGCCCGTCCGTCCGATGACGCCGCCGGCAGTGGTCAACTCGACCTCGACGGCACATCGCTCGACGATGCCGAAGTCGCCGCTCGTGACGCTCTCGCCGTCAACGCCCTCGCGGATCCGATCGTGGCCAGCATGGAAGCCCAGGGGATGGCCGGGCTGTACCGCACGATCGAGAACCCGCTCGTGCTGGTGCTGGCCAAGATGGAGTACGTCGGGATCGGCGTCGACGTCGACGAACTCCGAGCGCTCGGCAGGCGTCTCGCCGACGAGGTGCAAGCGCTCCAGATCGAGCTCCGCGAGGTGGCGGGACGCGACGACCTGAATCTCAACTCGCCCAAGCAACTCCGAGAGATCCTCTACGACGAACGCGGTCTGGCTCCCGGCAAGAAGACCAAGACGGGCTACTCCACCGACGCTGCCACGCTCGAGAAGATCAAGGACCAGTGGCCCGAGTTCCTCGAACCGCTGATGCGCTACCGCGAGGTCGAGAAGCTCCGCTCGACCTACGGCGAAGGCCTGCTCGCAGAGGTGGCCGACGACGGGCGCATCCACGCCACCTTCAACCAGACCGTTGCCCGCACCGGTCGACTGTCGTCGGACCAGCCGAACCTGCACAACATCCCGGTGCGTACCGACGAGGGACGCCAGTTCCGCATGGCGTTCGTCCCGGCGCCCGGCACCACACTGCTGGTTGCCGATTACAACCAGATCGAGTTGCGTTGCATTGCGCATCTCGCGCAGGATCCGGGTCTCATCGGTGCGTTCACGAGCGGCGAGGACATCCACAACGCAACGGCGGCCCGCGTCTTCGGCGTCGATCCGGCGGCCGTCACGGGTGTCCAGCGATCGAAGGCCAAGATGGTGTCGTACGGGTTGGCCTACGGCATGGAGGCCTACGGGCTCGGCCAACGCCTGAACATCCCGACCGAGGAAGCCGCCGTGATCCTCGAGGCCTACTTCGTCGCGTTTCCCAACGTCAAGGCCTACATGGACCGCACGGTGATCGAGGCGCGCGAACGCGGGTACACCGAGACGTTGTTCGGTCGTCGCCGTCCGATCCCCGAATTGATGAACTCGAACTTCCGGGTCCGCCAAGCTGGTGAGCGCCAGGCGATGAACGCCGGCATCCAAGGACTCGCCGCTGACATCTTCAAGGTGGCGTTGGTGCACATCGACGAGGCGTTGGTGGCAGGGGAGTACGACAGTCGGGTGGTGTTGCAGGTGCACGACGAGGTGATCGTGGAGGTACCCGACGACGAACACGACGTCGTCGGTGATCTCGTGGTCGGGCTGATGCACGACGCCGCCGCCCTCGACGTTCCGCTCGAGGTCAATGTGTCATGGGGCAACACGTGGGCATCGGCGAAGAGCTGAATCTCGATCCGCCCCTTGATCAGGGTCAGACCCCGACCGGGATTCCGCTGGCGCCGCAGTTCCTCGTCAGGTCGGACGACCAGCTGGCGGAGCTGTATCGGGCGCCGAACAGCCTCGTCGTCGCCAAGAAGACGAGCGTCCTCGACGACGCCAGCGTCGGGATCCTCGCCCGATCGCCGTTCGTGCTGGTCGCCACGCACGGCGCTGACGGTGGTGTCGACGTGTCGCCTCGAGGCGGTCCGTCCGGGTTCGTGCGAGCACTCGATGCACACCACGTTGCGATCCCCGATCTCAACGGCAACAACCTGATCGACAGTCTGCGCGCCGTCGTCGCATCCGGCCGAGCCGGCCTACTGGTGGTCATCCCGGGCAAGGACGAGACGTTGCGGATCAACGGGGCGGCGTGGGTGACCACCGAGCCGCTCGTGCTCGATCTCTGGAGCGACGAACTCCGACGCCCGACCACGGCGATCGTGATGCGTACCGACGAGGTCTTCATGCACTGCGCGAAGGCGTTCCGGCGCGGCAAGGTCTGGGATCCGACGAGCTGGGACGATTTCGCCGACGCTCCCGACGGTCTCGATGTCCTGAACGCCCAGGGCCTCGTGGCGGCGAACGATGCGGTGACGCGCCAGTTCCTCGAGCAGAGCTACGCCGACGACCTCGCTCGTGACGCGCCCGAACGGTGATGTGACCGACATGGGTGAACGCGATCACTGGTTCGAGGACCTCGCCGACCACCTCGGCTCGGCGTACGACCGGTACGCCCACACCAAGGGCACCGTCCAGGAAGTGGACCACGTCGTGGACGCGCTCGGCCTGCGTCCGGGCGAGCGGGTGCTCGACGTCGGGTGCGGTACCGGTCGACATGCTCATGAACTTGCTCGGCGTGGCATCGAGGTCCACGGCGTCGACATCAGCCAACGCTTCATCGACATCGCCCATGCCGCATCCACGCCGAGCGATGAGCGAAAGGACGGCATTCGGGCGGTTGGCTCATCGCTCGCGACGTTCGAGCGTGCGGATGCCCGGTCGATGGCGTTCGTCGACGAGTTCGACGCAGTGATCTGCCTCTGCCAAGGCGCCTTCGGGATGATGACCGCCGACGGCGAGGACGAGGCGGTGGTCGCCGGGATGGCTCGGGCGCTACGGCCGGGCGGACGACTCGCGTTGAGCGCGTTCAACGCCTATTTCGCCGTCAAGTACCACGACGATGCCGACTTCGATGCTGCGACCGGGGTCTCGCACGAGGTCACCGAGATCCGCTCCGAAGCCGGTGAAGCCCGATCGGTCGAGCTCTGGACAGGCTGCTACACCCCGCGCGAGCTGCGCCTGCTTCTCGCAGGCCACGGCTTCGTCGTCGACTCGATCAGCAGCGTCGAACCCGGCGCCTACGGATCGACGCCGGCAAGTTCCGAATCCCCCGAGTTCCTCGCCGTCGCCCGCCGCACCTGACGCCAAGCCCCGAAATTGCGCGGAATCCTGACGGTCAGCGTCACGATTCCGCGCAATTTCGGGGGAAGTCGATGGGGATCGGGGCTGGTAGCGTTGTCGGCTGCGTCGCGTCCGCGGCGTGCCTGTCCACCTATTCACGTCCGTTTCGAAAGCAGTTCGTCCCTTGTCCGACACCGCAACCACCTTTGAGTCTCCCGCCACCCAGATGGGAACGTTCGACGAAGAGGGCGTCTACACCCCACGCGAGATCGTCTCCGACGATCTCGGCATGTCGTTCGCTGATGCGATCGACGGCACCATGGTCACCGTCGAAGACGGCCAGCTCGTTCACGGCACCGTGGTCAAGATCGACAAGGACGAAGTACTTCTCGACATCGGATACAAGTCCGAAGGCGTCATCCTCAGCCGCGAGCTGAGCATCCGCAACGACGTCGACCCGTCCGAGGTCGTGTCGCTCGGCGAGCGCATCGAAGCCCTCGTCCTCACCAAGGAGGACAAAGAAGGCCGCTTGCTGCTGTCGAAGAAGCGAGCCCAGTACGAGCGGGCCTGGGGCGACATCGAAGCGAAGAAGGAAGCCGACGAAGTCGTCTCCGGTCCGGTCATCGAAGTGGTCAAGGGCGGACTCATCGTCGACATCGGCCTGCGCGGCTTCCTGCCCGCATCGCTCGTCGAACTGCGTCGTGTCCGTGACCTCGCTCCGTACATCGGCGAGACCGTGCACTGCAAGATCATCGAACTCGACAAGAACCGCAACAACGTGGTCCTGTCGCGTCGCGCCTACCTGGAAGAGAACCAGAAGGAGACCCGCGACCAGTTCCTCAACAACCTCAAGGTCGGCGAAGTCCGCGAGGGCACGATCTCCTCGGTCGTCAGCTTCGGTGCGTTCGTCGATCTCGGCGGCATGGACGGCCTCATTCACGTCAGCGAGCTGTCGTGGAAGCACGTCGACCACCCGGGTTCCGTGGTCACCGTTGGCGATCCCGTCAAGGTGCAGGTGCTCGATGTCGACTTCAGCCGTGAGCGCATCAGCCTCTCGCTGAAGGCCACCCAGCAGGACCCGTGGCAGGAGTTCGCCGAAGGCCACCAGGTCGAACAGCTCGTGTACGGCCGGGTCACCAAGCTCGTCCAGTTCGGTGCGTTCGTCCAGGTCGGTGAAGGCATCGAGGGTCTCGTGCACATCTCGGAGATGTCGGCGCATCACGTCGACAGCCCCGAGCAGGTCGTCACCCCCGGCGAAGAGCTGTGGGTCAAGATCATCGATCTCGATCTCGCCCGTCGCCGGATCTCGCTGTCGATCAAGCAGGCCGCAGAAGGTGGCGAACTCGCCGCCGAATACCGTGAGCACTTCGAGGTCGACTCCGCCGGCAACTGGGTGCAGGGCGAGACGTCCGCCGAAGCCGAAGCTGCATGGTCCGAGTACTACGGCGAGGGTGGCGAAGGCGCTGCAGACGCCGGCAGCGACACCGAGGCAGCACCTGCCGCCGAGGTGGCCGCCGACGAGGCACCCGCCGACCAGGCACCCGCCGACGAAGCCCCTGCTGTCGCCGAGGATGTCGCCGACGAGGATGCCGCCGAGTCCGCCGCCGACGAGACCCCCGCTGCGGAGGAAGATCCGGCCGAGTGATCCTGGTCGGTCTGACTGGAGGAATCGGCGCGGGCAAGTCCACCGTGTCGGCGATGCTCGCCGAGCGAGGCGCAGCGATCGTCGATGCGGATCGGATCGCTCGCGATCTGCAGGCGCCGGGGAGCCCAGTGCTCGATCTCATGGCCGAGCGTTTCGGCCGCCACATCATCGGCGACGACGGCGTGCTCGATCGTGCCGTGGTCGCCGAGATCGTCTTCAACGACAAGGCAGCGCTCGCGGATCTCAACGGCATCGTGCACCCGGCGATGCAGTCCGAGATCCAACGACAGATCGACGAGCAGCGACCGTCGGATCGAGTCGTCGTGTTGGACTTCCCCTTGCTGGGCGAGAACCCGCGCCCCGGTTTGGCTGCCACGATCGTTGTCGACATCCCCGTGGACGTCGCAGTGCAGCGCCTCGTCGGACAGCGAGGCATGGATGAAGTCGACGCTCGCGCAAGGATCGACAGCCAGTTGGGTCGTGAAGAACGCCTCGCATCAGCGACCCACGTGATCGACAACGCTGGTGACCGCGACTCGTTGATCACCCAGGTCGACCGACTGTGGGAGCAGCTGTTGGTACTCCCTGCGTACACCGATCCCGCCGTGTGATCGCAGTCTGTCTCAACCCGGACGCGGCAAGTGCCGGTCAGGTGAGCGTCGAGAGCGTCATGTCGACGACGGGTACGTCGGGTGCTGGTGTCGTCTCGTACCGAGCGAGGTGATCAGGGCCCAGACCGCCGAACGCGGCGATGACCAGGTCCCGATACGACCGACGAATACCGGCCTGTCGCCGATCTCGAGCCTCCTCGTATCGTTCGATGGCGCTCGCTCGAGGGACGTAGGTCATCACCCGGCCGGCTTGGCCTGCGTGAGTGCCGTCGTCGACCCGGATCCGCTCGGTCACGTCGGTGCGGTCGTAATCGCGCTCGCGCCAATCGAGCTGCGCGACTTCATCGGCGGTGACCCGCACGATCACACCGTTGCAGGTCTCGCTGTCGGCAACAACGAGTCCGAGCGCCACGACCGTTCCCTGCGTGACGGACACGCCATCGTGGTGCCAGTCGCCGCGCATGTGGAGCGAGCCGTAGTTCCATCGCCGGCCGTAGCCGCGGAGCTCAGCGACTGCGACGTCGCCGGCTGCGACGTCGCGGCCGATGGTGGTCGCCATCGACGCCGGCGACACGAGCGAGCCGTATCCGAAGATCCAGGTGTCGGTGTTCACGACCTGGCGCGCAGTGATTTGCTCGGAGGGATACCGCTCGACGCCGAGTCAGCGGTGTTTCTCGATGGCTTCGGCAACCTGTTCAGGCGTCACGGTGGGAGCGAACCGCTCGACCACGTTGCCCTGTGTGTCGACGAGGAATTTCTCGAAGTTCCAGGCGATCTCGGCGCTGTCGCCGCTACCGGGCTGTTCGGACTTCAGCCACCGGTAGAGCGGTGCCGCCCCGTCACCGTTGACCTCGATCTTGTGGAACATCGGGAACGTCACGTCGAACTTGGAGGTGACGAACTCGAAGATGTCGTCATCGGAACCCGGTTCCTGATTGGCGAATTGGTTGCACGGGAATCCCAGCACGGTGACATCGTCATTCTCTTCATGAAGCGCACGCAGACCTGCGTACTGAGGCGTGAGGCCTCAATTGCTCGCGACGTTGACGATCAGGCAGAACTGACCCTCGAACCGGTCGAACGACACGTCGTCGCCGGTGATCGAGGTCATCTCGAACTCGTGGAAGGTGGACATCAGACGCACCTTAGCCTCCGATGCTCCACCGCAGGATGGGAGCGGACGGATAACATTCGTCCACCCATGTCCGCCGACCGAAAACGAAGTTGACGCCGTGCTGACTGCTCTCGGGTTGTTCGGTGTCGTTGCGCTGATCGCGGCAAACGGGTACTTCGTCGCCGTCGAGTTCGCCTTCGTCGCCGCTCGGCGCAGTCGATTGTCGGAACAGGCCGACGAAGGCGACCGGCGCTCGAAACGGGCGGTCCAGGTCCACAAGCGACTCAGCTTCATGCTGTCGGGCGCTCAGCTCGGCATCACCGTCACGACCCTGCTGGTGGGGTTCATCGCCGAACCGGCGATTGCCTCGTTGATCGAACCCGTGCTCGTCGCCGTCGGCATTCCGGAGTCGGCGACGTTCGGAGTGGCGCTGGCACTCGCCTTGATCCTCGCGACCATCGCGCAAATGGTCTTCGGTGAGCTCGCACCGAAGAACCTGGCGATCGCGCGGCCGGAGCCGGTGGCGCGTTCGCTGGCATCGTCGATGTGGCTCTTCCTGCGTGTCGCTGGTCCTCTCATCCGGCTCTTCGATGGCGCGGCGAATCGCCTCCTACGTCTGGTCGGCGTCGAACCGGTCGAGGAACTCCGCGGCGCAGTGTCGACCGAGGAACTCGACCTGATCGTCGACTCCTCGGCCGAGAGCGGCCACCTCACCGAGAGCCAGGCCGCATTGTTGGAGCGGGCGATCAGCTTCGGAGAACTCGAGGCGTCGGATGCCATGGTGCCCTGGAACCGTGTCGTCACGATCGACGCGGACGCCACCGCAGCGGACCTGCGAGATCTCATGTCGTCGACGCATTCGCGATTCCCAGTGGTCGACGTCGACGGGCAGGTGCAGGGTGTCGTCCACGCAAAGGACCTGCTCGGCGTGGGTCGGGCCGACTACGACACCACGTTGGTGTCTCAGTTCTCGCACGAGATCCTCGCTGTCCCCGAGGCCGCAGGTTTGAACGTCGTGTTGGCCGAGTTGCGCTTGCGCGCCACCGAGATGGCGATCGTGATCGACGAGTACGGCGGGCCTGCAGGCGTCGTGACCCTCGAGGACATCGTCGAGGAACTCGTGGGCGACATCGAGGACGAGTACGACCCGAGCGCACCTGGCGATCATGTCGAGACCGAACCCGGCGTGTGGTCGGTAGCGGCATCGTCGCGCCCCGACGAGATCGAACGAATCACCGGCCTCGACCTCCCCGACGGCGAGTACGACACCGTCGCCGGCCTGGTGCTCGACCGCCTCGAGCGGATTCCCGAGGCGGGCGACTTCTTCACGGTCGACGGCATTCGCATCGAGGTCCTCGATGTCGATGGCTTCGCGATCGAGCGTGTCGAGCTCCGAGTCGATCCAGAGGCACTCGCCCGACTCGGCCACGACGAGGACGACGACGTGGACGAGACACGACGCAAGGGTGATCGCTGATGTTCGCCGCTGAGGCCGCGACGACGGGAATCCAGATGAACTGGACCGGCCTCGGTGTGGCGTTCGTGCTGCTGGTGCTCAACGGGTTCTTCGTCGCCGCCGAGTTCGCACTGCTGGCGTCTCGTCGATCACGTATCGAGCAACTCGCTGCCGACGGCGACCGGCGGGCCCGCCACGCACTGGCCGGCCTGCGCGAGTTGACCCTGATGCTCGCCGGCGCCCAACTCGGCATCACGATGTGTTCGCTCGGTCTCGGCGCTGTTGCCGAACCGGCCGTCGCCGGGATCATCGAAGGTGTGCTCGGCGAGGCATTCGACCTGTCGGACACCACCCGTCATGTCATCGCGTTCTCGATCGCGCTGTCGATCGTGGTGTTCCTGCACATGGTGTTGGCCGAGATGGCACCGAAGTCATGGGCGATCGCACACCCGGAGAAGTCGGCGCTGCTGCTCGCCCGACCCTTCCGGTTCTTCGTCAGCCTGTTTCGTCCGCTGATCCGCATGTTGAACGGCCTCGCCAACATCACGATCAGGGCCATCGGCGTCGAACCGCAGGACGAACGAGCAATGGCGCACTCGCCGAGCGATCTGCTGCTGTTGATCGAGGAGTCGGCAGGTCACGGCGGCATCGCCGCCGAGGAGCACAAGCTGCTCGCGCGTTCGCTGGAGTTGTCGGGTCTCACCGCCGCCGACGCCATGACCGGGCGACGCGACATCGTCGCCGTCGCGGCAGGGGTGACCGCCGACGTTGTTGCCGCCGAGGCGCACCGAACGGGTCGAACCCGTGTGGTCGTGCACGAAGGAGATCTCGATCACGTACGTGGGTTCGTACATGCCAAAGACGTGCTGCGCCTCGTCAACGGCACGTGGACGTCCACTCAGGCCGGCTCGTTGACCCGCCCGATCATGGTGACACCAGAACACCATGGCCTCGAGGATCTGTTGCTGGAGATGCGAACACGACGTCAGCACATCTCGCTCGTCGTCGACGAGCACGGCATGGTGCTCGGGCTCGTCACGCTCGAGGACGTGATCGAGGAGTTGATCGGTGATTTCGACGACGAGTCCGATCACCGACTCGGCGATGCCGAGCAACTCGACGACGGCGGTTGGCGGATCCCTGGCACGATGCGCGTCGAGCTGTTCGAGGAATGCACCGGCGTGGCGTTGCCCGAGGGCGACTGGCACACGGTGGCCGGGTACGTGATCGATGTGCTCGACGAGATCCCTGCTCAGGGCGAATGTGTGCACACCGATCTGGGTGAGTTCCAGGTGGTGGCGATGGACGGGTACGCGATCGAGACGCTGCACGTCCGTTTGGGTGCCGTCGCGCACAACGCCGGCGAGAGCGCTCCCGCGGACTGATCGCGTGGTGTACCCGAGCCGATTGCTGAACGACAACGAGACGGTCAGCGTCGACCTGCACCCTCACTGGTGGTTCCTCATCGGACCGATGCTGGCGCTCGTCGCCGCGATCGTGGCGGGGATCGTGACGTTGGTCGCGACCAACCCCGATGACACGGTGAGAGCTGCTGCTCAGTGGGCGGTCATCGCCGCGATCCTGCTCAGCGCCATCTGGCTGGTCAGCCGGTACGGGCGCTGGACGACCACCCATTTCGTGATCACCAATCGACGGGTCATCTTCCGCTCAGGACTGTTCACCAAGCGCGGGATCGAGATCCCACTCGATCGGGTCAACACGGTGCACTTCCACCAGCGCCTCCTGGAGCGGATGGTGGGTGCGGGCGACCTGCTCATCGAGTCCGGTGGTGAGAACGGTCGACAACGTTTCACCCACATCCGTCAGCCCGATCGTGTGCAACGGGTACTACATGCCGAGATGGAAGCGCGCGAGGAGCGCGGTCGCGACGGTGCACACGGAGTCGCGGATCAGCTCGAAAAGCTCGAGTCGATGTTCGTGCGAGGCACGCTCACCTCCGACGAGTTCGAGCGCCAGAAGCGTCGGCTTCTCGGGCCGTGATCGCTCGCGTCGTCAGCCTCGTGCCGTCGAGCACCGAGACACTGCTCGCGCTCGGAGCTGATGTCGTTGCGTGCACGAGGTTCTGCGAGCAGCCGGGCCTCCCGACGGTCGGTGGCACGAAGAACCCGGACATCCATGCCATCGTCCGATTTGCTCCAGATGTCGTTGTCCTCGACCGCGAGGAGAACCGGATCGAAGACCATGACGGCCTGGTCGACGCGGGATTGCGCGTGTTCGTGAGCGACGTCCGCTCGGTCGACGACGGAGTCGAGGTCGTGCGTGAACTCGCCGAGGCGGTGGGTGTCGTGACGCCCGCGCTCGGCCCGATTCCGTCGACCGATCCACCGATCCGTGCGCGAGCGTTCGTTCCGATCTGGCGGCGACCCTGGATGTCGATCAGTGCAGCGACCTACGGCGGCTCGATCCTGCGGCGACTCGGTGTCGAGTTGGTGACCAGCGGTTCGCCGCTCGCATACCCGGTGATCGACCTCGACGACATCGCCGCCGGCTCGCCCGATCTCGTCCTGGTACCGAGTGAGCCCTACGACTTCACGCCGGCGCACCTCGACGAACTCGCCCAGGCGTTCCCGTCTGCCGGGGTCCACGCAATCGATGGACAGGATCTCTTCTGGTGGGGTGTTCGAACCCCTGCAGCTGTGTCGCGCCTCGGGGAGTTCCTCGAACGTCGCTGAGCAGGGGAGGCAGCTCGGCGTCACTCGTTCACGTGGTGGGCGCCGCGTGCGGCGTGCACGGGCCAGCCTGACGTGATCGAGCCGGGCTCGCAGAGGGCGACGATGCAGCCACCGAACCCGCCGCCGGTCATCCTGGCGCCGAAGACACCGGCCGTGCTCGCCAGTCGGTGCACAGCGTCGTCCATCGTCGCGGTCGAGGTCTCGAAATCGCCACGGAGGCTTTCGTGGCCGGCGTTCATGAGCCTTCCCGCGCGGGCGTAGTCACCCTCCCCGAGTGCCGACGCGAACGCCCGAACACGTTCGTTCTCGGTGACGACGTGGCGAGCGCGCCGCCATGCGATGTCGTCGAGGTGGTGCCGGGCCCGCTCGATGTCGTCGAGTGTCGCGTTGCGGAGGGGGCCGATGACCCTTTCCGCACGGGCGCACTCTGCGACTCGGTCCGCGTAGGCCGACCCCACGAGCGTGCGGTGCGCTACGAACTCGACGACGATGTCGACGTCGGTGGGGATCGGAACCTGGGTGATCTCGAGGGTGTGGCAGTCGATCATGGTCGCGTGCCCCTCGGCCGCCGCCGCAATGCAGAGTTGATCCATGATGCCCGTCGGCACGCCCGTCGCAGCGTGCTCGGCGCGTTGGGCAGCGAGCGCAAGTTCGGTGGGTGTGCCGTCGAATCCGAGCGCAAGTCCGATCGCGCATTCCAAGGCAGCACTCGACGACAACCCTGCGCCGGCAGGGATGTCGGAACGCAGTGCCCCTCTGATGCCAGCGGTGGCGCAGACTTCGCTCGCCATGGCGGCGACGTACGAACCCCACTGCGGTGTGAATGTGCGGGGATCTCCGTTGACCGGAAGGTCGATGACGATCGGATCGGTCTCGGCGTCCGACACCAGCGTGATCCGCTCATCGTCGGGTTCGAACGCGATCGTGGTGCCACGATCGATCGCCATCGGGAACACCAGGCCACCGGTGTAGTCGGTGTGATCACCGATCAGATTCACCCGTCCCGGAGCATGTACCTGCAGCTGCTTCGTCGTCACGGCGCCACGGTAGCGAGCTGCTCCGTTTGTCGTTGGGGCGAATCGCTCTGCAACACTCGGCCGCATGCCGCGTGCCACGCTCCCATCGGGGATCGAACTCGAATACGCCACCGCTGGAGATCCGTCGAACCCTCCGTTGCTCGCAGTGAACGGCTACACGTCGCAGATGATCTCGTGGCCGCGCGGCTACGTCGACCTCCTCGTCGATCAGGGTCTGTTCGTCATCCAGTTCGACAACCGCGACGTCGGGCTGTCGACCAAACTCGAGGGTCAGCTCGTCTCTCCGGGCGCTGTGCTGACCGCGATCTTGAAGGGCGAGCCGGTGCCGCCTGTGCCGTACACCCTGTCGGACATGGCCGCCGACGGCATCGGACTGCTCGACCACCTCGGCATCGATCGGGCCCACATCGTCGGCAACTCGATGGGAGGCATGATCGTGCAGACCATGGCGATCGAGCACCAGGATCGGATCGCCAGTGTCACGTCGGTGATGAGCAGCACCGGCGACCCTCGGGTCGGCAAACCGACGCCCGAAGCGCGCGATGCCCTGCTCGCTCCGTCGCCGCCCGGTCGTGACGAGTACATCGCCGCCTCGTTGAACTCACAGATCTGGGCCTCGAAGAAGTACTGCGATGTCGAGTGGTTGCAGGCGGTCGCCGCCGCCCAGTACGACCGTTGCTTCTACCCCGAGGGGGCACTTCGCCAACTCGCCGCGATCTACGCGTCGGGCGACCGCAGCGTTGGGCTGTCGGTGCTCGAGGTGCCGATGCTGGTGATCCACGGGCGCGACGACACCCTGATCACGCCCGACGGAGGCGAACGAACGGCAGATCTCGTGCCCGGGTCGCGCTGTCTGTTGCTGTCCGACATGGGCCACGACCATCCGGCGCCCCTGTGGCCGGTGCTCGCCGAAGCCATCGGTGGACACGTGCGCACCAGCATGATCGACCAACCATCGACCATCCACTGACGAACAACTGACGAGACGGAGCTGACACCTGTGACTGGACCACTCGAGGGCTACAAGATCATCGAGATCGCGGGTATCGGGCCTGGGCCCTTTGCGGCCATGCTGCTCGCCGACATGGGCGCCGAGGTCGTACGCGTCGAACGCGCCGGCGCCGTCCGTGGGCCCCTTCCCGACGGAGCGCACTTCGACGTGCTGCTGCGAGGTCGTAAGAACGTGGCGATCGACCTGAAGCATCCCGATGGTGTCGAAGCGCTGTTGACCCTCGTCGAATCAGCTGACGCGCTGATCGAAGGGTTCCGCCCCGGTGTGATGGAACGCCTCGGCCTCGGTCCGGACGCGTGTCTCGCCCGAAATCCGAAGCTCGTGTTCGGACGGATGACCGGTTGGGGCCAGGAAGGCCCGTACGCGCAGGCGGCCGGTCACGACATCAACTACATCGCGCTCGCAGGCTCGCTTGCCCACTTCGGGCGCGCCGGTGAAGCGCCCGTTCCGCCACTCAACATGGTCGGTGACTTCGGCGGTGGTGGCATGTTCCTGGCGTACGGGGTCGTGTGTGCGCTGCTGGAGGCGCAGCGAAGTGGGCAAGGTCAGGTCGTCGACACCGCGATGGTCGACGGCGCCGCCGTCCTGATGTCGATGTTCTGGGCGTTCAAGTCGATCGGCCTGCACGACGAGAATGCGCGGGGTACGAACCTGCTCGATACGGGTGCGCACTTCTACGACGTCTACCGGTGCAGCGACGGCGAGTACATCTCGATCGGGTCGATCGAGCCACAGTTCTATGCCGAACTGCTCCGCCTCACCGGTCTCGAGGGTGATGCGCAGTTCACCAAACAGATGGACAGGGCCGAATGGCCGGCGTTGAAGACTCGGCTGACCGAGCTGTTCGCCCAGAAGACGCGCACCGAGTGGTGCGAGGTGATGGAGATGACCGACGTGTGCTTCGCTCCGGTGCTCACGATGAGCGAGGCCGCCGAGCATCCGCACAACGTCGAACGCCAGACCTTCATCGAGATCGCCGGCACCGTGCAACCGGCGCCCGCGCCGCGGTTCAGCCGCACGCATGCGGAAGTGGCCAGTCCGCCTGCCCATTCCGGAGCTCACACCCGAGAGGTCTTCGAGGCCTGGGGCATCGAGTCCTCCACGATCGACGGCTGGGCCGAGTCCGGAGCGATTCGCCAAGCCGGCTGATTGGATGCGGCCATGGCCACGCTCGTCTGTTTTCACGCCCATCCCGATGACGAGGTCATCAGCACGGGCGGCACGATCGCCCGGGCGTCAGCCGAGGGACATCGTGTGGTGCTCGTCGTCGCCACCAACGGTGATCACGGTGAGGTGCCAGACGACCTCGGACCTGACGAGACACTGGTCGATCGTCGACGTGCCGAGACCGAGGCGTCGGCACGAGTGCTCGGCATCCACCGTGTCGTGTGGCTCGGCTACACCGACTCGGGCATGACGGGCTGGGCGCAGAACGGTGATCCGGCCAGCTTCCACCTCGCTGATCCCGAGGAGGCAGGTGAGCGGCTCGCCGAGATCCTGCGATCGGAGTCTGCTGACATCCTCACGATCTACGACTGGCACGGGAACTACGGCCATCCCGACCACATCGCCGTTCATCGCGTGGGCATGGCTGCCTCCCGCCTGGTGCCCGGTGTCCGGGTACTCGAAGCGACGATGAACCGCGACGCATTCGTTCGGATGATCGAGGCAGCCCGCGAGGCAGGCGCACAACTGGGCAACGACGACGGTGACCAGGACGAATTCGATCCACACGGGCCTGCTGACGACGGCAACCCGATGGGCACGCCCGAGGAGGAGCTGACGCTGTCGGTCGACGTGTCGGCCCATCTCGACGCCAAACGAGAGGCGATGCGGTGCCACCGCAGCCAGATCGAGGACACGTCGTTCTTCCTGCAGATTCCCGACGAGGCCTTCGCCGCGTCCTTCGGCACCGAGTGGTTCATCGAGCACGACGCCCAGCCACCCGTACGTGCCGGCTGGTTGTTCCCCGACTGACGGTGAGATCCGCCGATCGCGGGCAAGACTCCGACATGATGTCGGTCATGATTCGGCGAACCGGAACCTTGCTCGTCGTCGCCGGGCTCGTCATTGCATCTTGCGGCGGCTCGGACGGCGACACCTCTTCGACCACCGAGTTCACGTTGCTCCCACCGACGTCGTCGACCTCGACCACGTCGACCACGAGCACCACGACGACGAGCACGACGACTCCGACCACCACTGCGGTGCCGACCACCACTGTGGCACCGAGCACCACGGTCGCCGACCCAGCCGTTCAGGACCTGCTCCTCAGCGGCGACGGCATCGGCACCGCCGGTTTCACCGCAGACCCCGATGGCGTCATCGAGTACATGAACTCCTACCTCGGCCCGCCGAGCAACGACACGGGCTGGATCGACCCGGTCACGATCGGGTCGTGTCCGGGCACCGAGCTCCGGCTGGTGTCGTGGGGCGTGTTGTCGCTGCAGTTCGGCGACGTCTCCAGACTCGTCCAGGGTCGCCGACACTTCTTCGCGTACAGCTACGGAGAACAGGGCGAGATCGGCAGCGCTCCCATCGGATTGCAGACGACGCGAGGTGTGGCGATCGGATCGCGCGTGGTCGACGTGCGCGCCGCCTATCCGGCAGCGTCGGTTTTCCCGGAGGACGATTTCAGCCCACCGTCCTTCTTCGTCAACGACAGCCTGCGCGGCTTTGTCACCGGGGTCGAAGACGACGCCACCGTCACCGCCATTCTCGGCGGTAGCGAATGTGGCGGCATCTGAGCACGCCTCGGGCCCGAGGCTGACCGTGGCCCTCTACGACGTCCACCGTTCCCTTGCGTGGTCCCTCGTGGCGTCGAACGCCGTCGTCGGCGTGTGGGCGTTGGGTGCCCACGTGATTCCGGCCCTCCGGGTGCGCCCGCTCTGGTGGGCAGTGACCGTCGCGCAGCTGTCGACGTTCGCGATCGCCATCGTGGGCGTCGTGATGCTCGACCGATACGGCGTGGAACTCGACCAGTTCCACGCGCTCTACGGATTCAGCTGCATCGTCGCTGTCGGCATCCTCTACAGCTACCGGGGGAGTCCGTTCGTCAAGGACAAGGTGTACTTGCTCTACGGGTTCGGGAGCCTGTTCATCATGGGTCTGGGGCTACGAGCCATGTACATCGGTACACACTCGCCGCTCGTTCTCTGATCGCTGCCGTGGTGAAAGGTGCAGGGCGCGTTCAGGATCCGATCCCCGACACGCCGATCCCTTGTGGAAGCTTCGCCGGATCCCATGACAGATGTGCGAGACCCTGTTGGCAGGCGTACCGATCCGTCATGCCCGCGACGTAGGCCACCGCCGCACGCAGCGCATCTGGACCACCCGGCTCGATGTGGTCGGCTCGTTCGCCGAGCGCCGCCGCCGTCGTCGGGTCGGGGATGTTGTGCGGGCGGTCGGCGTAGTGCTCGACGAGGGCTCGCAGCAGCGACACCACGGCCGTGGCCTGGCGTTGACTCGCCGGGCGGAGATACACGAATTCGTAGTTGAAGCGGCGGAACTCGGCGAGTGCGTCGGCGATGTCGGGATCCATCCCGATGCGGCCGGTGGCAACCGTGGCCGACACCATCGCCCGCACGAACGTGCCGAGTTGGCGTGAGCGGTCACGACCACAGCGTTCCGCGACGATCGGCGGCAGCATGTCGGCGGCGACGATGCCGGCAGCGACCGCGTCCTCGAAGTCGTGGCAGACGTAGGCGATGCGGTCCGCCCACGAGACCACCTCACCTTCGGGAGTTCGGGGTGCAGGGAGGCTCCACGAGTGGTTGCGGATGCCGTCGAGGGTCTCGGCGCAGAGGTTGAGCGGGGCGAGCGTGACATCTGCGCCCCAGGGCGCATGGTCGAAGCCACCGTCGAGATACGGCGAGAGGGCATCTTCGCTGGCGTGGCCGCCGGGACCGTGACCGCAGTCGTGGCCGATCGCCATTGCCTCGACGAGGGGCACGTTGAGGCTCAACGCTTCGGCGATCGAACGGGCGACCTGGGCGACCTCGAGCGCGTGGGTCATCCGGGTGCGCTGGTGGTCGTCGGGGAACACGAAGACCTGGGTCTTGCCGGCGAGACGACGGAACGACGAGTCGTGCAAGATGCGGTCGCGGTCACGCTCGAAGCACGTGCGGAAGGGATCCGGCGCCTCGTCGATCGCCCGATGCCCCGCCCCGAACGATCGAGTGGCGTTGGTGGCCAGGGTCGCAGCCTCGTTGTCCTCGCGGGCCTCGCGGGTTCGTACCACGGCGTCGCCGACCGTGGCGGTGGAGTCGGCGTGCGCGACGACGACGTCGTCGCTGCCGTGGCCGGTCATCGAGGCGGCCCACCGTTCGGCGCGTTCCTCGGCCGAATCCGGGTAGGGGAGATCGGCCATGGGAAAACGATACGAGATGGCCCAGCGTCGGGGGCGTTAGCCTTCGAGAAATGTCGCAGTTCGTCGACGAGTGCCAACTGAACGTACGCGGAGGCGATGGCGGCGCGGGCTGCATCAGCTTCCGCCGGGAGGGTCCCGAGGCGATGGGCGGCCCGAACGGTGGTGACGGTGGCAACGGCGGCGATGTCTGGTTGGTCGCCGATCACAACGTCTCATCGCTGCTGGCGTTTCGTGATCATCCGCACCGCCGGGCCGACGACGGCGTGCACGGAAAGGGCAAGGACATGCACGGCCGCCGCGGCGAGTCGCTCGAGATCAAGGTGCCGATGGGAACGGTCGTGTTCGACATGTACTCGGGCGACATGCTGGCCGAACTGGTCAACCACGGCGATCGGTGGCTGTCCGCCGCAGGTGGACGAGGTGGCCGCGGCAATGCCAAGTTCCTGTCGAACAAGCGTCGCGCGCCGAGCTTCGCGGAGCAGGGCGAACACGGCGAACAGCGTTGGCTGCGCCTCGAACTGCGTCTGATGGCCGATGTGGCGCTCGTGGGCTTCCCCAATGCCGGCAAGTCGACGTTCATCAGCGTCATCTCGGCGGCCAAGCCGAAGATCGCCGACTATCCGTTCACCACCTTGGAGCCGAACCTGGGTGTGGTGCGTGTCGACGACGCCACCGAGTTCGTCGTCGCCGACATTCCCGGTCTGATCGAGGGCGCCAGTGAAGGCAAGGGCCTCGGTCACCGGTTCCTTCGCCACATCGAACGGGCGCGTGTGCTGTGCCTGCTGCTCGACCTGGCATCGATGGACGGCGTCAGCCCTCAGGATCAGGAACGGATCCTGCTGCACGAACTGGGCGAGTACCGCCCGGAGCTGCTCGAACGCCCCCGGGTGGTGGTGGGCACGAAGGCCGACGTCGTGCAGCCGGATGAACTTGCGGCGCTGGGCTGGGACGGCCCGATCATGTCGGCGGTGACCGGCCAGGGAGTTTCCGACGTCGTCGGTCATCTTGCCCGCGAGGTTCACGACGTCCGCCAGGCAATCAAGTGGCGAGAAGGTGTGGTCGTGCTGCGGCCCGAGGCGAGTGGTGCCGCGGTCGAACGGGTTGCCGACGGCGAGTTCCGCCTGCTCGGACGCGACGTCGAGCGCGTCGTTGCCCTGAACGACGTGACCACGCCCGAGGCGTTGTCGTACATCGACTATCGACTGGAGCGCCTCGGCGTTCCCAAGATGCTCTCGAAGGCCGGCGCCCGCGAGGGCGACGTGATCTGGATCGGCGAGTTCAGCTTCGAGTACTCGCCGGACCTCTGAGCTGACGTGCGAGTCGTAGCGAAGATCGGGACGGCGTCGATCACCGACGACCGAGGCGTCATCGACGTCGCTGCGGTTGCCAAGCTCTCCGACGAGGTCGCGGCGCTGCGAACCGACGGTCACGAAGTCGTCGTGGTGTCGTCAGGGGCGGTCGCTGCAGGGGTGGCGGCGCTCGGCTTGGCGGAGCGACCGACCGACATGCAGACCCTCCAGGCGATCTCCGCTGCGGGCCAGAGCCGGCTCGTCGAGGCGTACAACCGCGAGCTGGCACGCCATGGCCTGGTCGGCGCGCAAGTGCTGCTCGACCCGCACGACTTCGTCGACCGCACCCAGTATCTGCATGCGCGCAGCACGATCGAGCGACTCCTCGAGCTGGGGTGCGTGCCGGTGGTCAACGAGAACGACGCCATCGCCAATGACGAACTGCGTTACGGCGACAACGACCGCTTGGCGGCGCTACTGGCGAACAGCATCCACGCCGATGTGCTGGTGTTGCTCACCGACATGGACGGCGTGTACACCGCTGACCCGCGTCGTGATTCCACGGCGACGCTCATCCCGTTGGTGCAGGTCGGCGATCCGCTGTTGGCGGTTCGGGCGGAGTCGGGAGGGAGCGGCCGTGGGAGCGGCGGGATGGCATCGAAGCTCACGGCGGCTCGAATGGCGTCGTGGTCGGGCTTGCGAAGCGTGATCGCCAGGGCCTCGCGTCCCGATGTGCTCGCCGGCGCAGTGTCGGCCGAACTGGTCGGAACCACGTTCGAGGCGCACGACCGGTCGTTGTCCGCTCGCAAACTCTGGATTGCGTTCGCCGCCGAGGTGATGGGTTCGGTGGAGGTCGACGCCGGCGCCGAGCGGGCACTGACGGATCGCCCGAACAGTCTGCTCCCTGCCGGCGTGGTCACGGTGACGGGGTCGTTCGTCGAAGGTGACACGGTCGACATCGTCGGGCCCGACGGTCGTGCATTCGCTCGCGGGCTGGCTGCCGTCGACGCGAAAGTTGCTCGCCGAGTGGTCGGGCTCCGAACTGGCGACCTCCCCGCTGGCGTGAATCACGAGGTGGTCCACCGCGACGACCTCGTAGTCCTCCCCACCTGAGCGCGCCGAATCCACGTTTGTGTGGCATTTCGGCGTGGATCGGTCCACCCGAACTGCAACCCAAACGTGGGGGGGTCGGGGCGTCAGCGGGGGAGGGGAAGGCGGCGGCGGATCATCTCGAGCTCGGGGGCACGCAGCAGCCACAACACGCCGACGTACACCACCGAGCCGACCGCTGCGCCGACGACGATTCTCACCACGGCATCGATGCCCGCATTGCCGCCGATCGGTTGCGTCACCAGCCACACCGCTTCGGCCATCAACACGGCGGCGAGCAGCATCCGGGCGATGCTCGCCAACAACGGTCGCACGGCGAACCCCGGCACCTTGTAGCTCAGGATCTGCATGGCCCAGAGCGACGAGATCACATAGGCGAGCGCAAACGCGAGGCCCAGTCCGAGCACCCCGTAACGGTCGACGAGTACGAATGCCAACACGATGTTGATCACGTTCTCGACGACGTTGATCTTGAACGGTGTCTTGGTGTCCTTGTGGGCGTAGAACCCTCGGAGCACGAACATGTAGACCGAGAATGCGCCCAGCCCGAGCGCGAGGCCGGCGAGCGCACGTTGGGCGGCGTCGGCGTCGTCGGCGGAGAACTCGCCTCGTTGCAGCAGCGCGCCGATGATCGGTTGACGCAGCACGAAGATCCCGACACCGGCGGGGATCGTGAACAGGGCGGTCATGCGAAGGCCGAGTGACGCCCGCTCGACGAATCCGGCTCGGTCCCCTCGTGCGACCGATCGTGACATCTCCGGCTGGAACGTGGTCGCGATCGACACGGCCAACAGGCCGTGGGGGAGCACGAAGAAGGTGAAGGCGTTGATGTACGCCGAGGCGTCGCTCGATCCGGGTTCGGCGAGGTTGCGCACCACCAGCAGAGCCATCTGGTTGGCGAGGACGAAGCCGATCGTCCAGAACGACAATGACAGCAGCTTGCGAACGGCGGGATGCCTGAAGTCGAAGTCGGGTCGGAACCGGAAGCCGGTTCGTGCCATGGCGGGGAGCAGGACGATCGCCATCGAGGCGATTCCGACGGTGGCGCCCAGGCCGAGGGTCCAACGCAGACGGTCGTCGCTGAGCACCTGCGCGAGCTGCCAGTCGGCCGAGCCGGGGTGCGGCAGCGAGAGCAGGAACGCGATGATCACCAGGTTCGGCAGGATCGGGCTCCAGGCGGCGGCGAAGAATCGGCGACGGCTGTTGAGGAAGGCATTTGCGAGACCGGTGAGGCCGTAGAACAGGATCTGGATGAGGAAGATCCGAGCGAGGGTGGTGCCGACCGAGCGGTAGAGATCCGGATCCACGCCGTCGGCGACGTTCACCGAGTACAGCCCGAAGATCAGCGGCGCGGCGAGCACGGCCACGGCGGTGAGTGCTCCCATCAACACCACCGACACCGTCAGGACCACATTCGTCGCCTCGTCGTCGTCTTGCTCGACGAAGGTCGAGAACAGCGGGACCAGCGTGGCCGACAGCAGGCCGCCGAGCAGCAGGTCGTAGACGATGTTCGGGGTCTCGTTGGCGATCAAGTAGGCGTCGGTCAACGCGGTCTGTCCCAGGACGTATCCGAGCACCACGATCCGGGCGAGGCCCGAGACACGCGAGAGTGCCGTGCCGCTGGCAACGACGACGTTGCTCCGCAGCAGGCCACTCATCCGAGAGGACGCTAGTTCCGCGCCACCCACCCACCTGGGCAAGCGTTACACCGTCCACACCAGGAGCGGGTGGCGGTTGCGGCGCAGGCGGGGACGGTCGGGATCGGGGAGAGCGCGAAGTCGTTCGAGGACGGGCACGACCACTCGTTGCCACGTCTCGTCGTCGACGTCGAACATCGACGAGTAGATGCGACGCTCGATGCTCTCGATCTGCTCGGTCACCGAGCTCGGAAACTCGTCCCACCCCGTGAATCCCTCGTGCTCCAGCAGGAGGCCGTTCACATCGGCACCGACGAGGTGGTCTCGTGACAGGCGTTCGGGACGCAGCGCCGCCAAACCGTCGAAAATGGGGGCGACCTCGTCGTCGGGGGCGTATTCGCCGTTGGAGAGAATGGCGATCACGCGTCCGCCGGGCCGCACGACGCGAGCTGCCTCGGCGATCGTGGTGGTCGGGTCCTCGACCAGTTGCAGGACCCACACGAAGAACGCCGTGTCGACACTGCCGTCGGCCAGTGGGAGCCGGTCGACATCGGCGACAGCGACGCGCTCACCGATCCGATCGATCGCAGCCCGCATCATCGCCTCGCTGAGGTCGAAGCCGACCACGTCGAGGCCGTGATTGCGCAGTCCGTTCGCGATGACGCCTGTTCCGACACCGAGTTCGACCACGGTTGGTCCGAGGATCCATGGCGCCAGATCGTGGGCGAAGTGATTGCCTCGCCGTTCGCCGCCTCGCGTCTCGTCGTAGATGTCGGCAACTCGGTCGAAGGAGGTTCCAGGCATGCCCGGCACGGTAGAGCATCCAATTGACCCGTGGGTCAAGGCGACGGGTAACGTCACGGGCATGACCACCACGGATGCCGGAGCGCCCGGTAGCACCACCCCCCGTTTCGAGAGCGTCCAGTCGGTGCGCGACGCCCTCCGCGACGTGAACTACCTCGCAGACGAGGGAATCGCCGGTGTCGCCTACCTGGCCGACCGCCTCCAGAAGCCGATCCTGGTCGAGGGCCCCGCCGGAACGGGCAAGACACAGCTGGCGAAGTCGATCGCCGAGATCACCGACGCCCGTCTGATCCGTCTGCAGTGCTACGAAGGCCTCGACGAGAGCAAAGCCCTCTACGAGTGGAACTACAAGAAGCAGCTCCTTCGCATCCAGACCGAGCGGGGCGAGCAGGGCGAGGAGTGGACCGAGATCAAAGACGACATCTTCTCCGACGAGTTCCTCCTCACGCGCCCGCTCCTCGAAGCGATCACCGCCACCGATCCGGTCGTGCTGCTGATCGACGAAGTCGACCGGGTCGAGGTCGAGACCGAAGCGCTCCTACTCGAGATCCTGTCCGACTATCAGGTGTCGATCCCCGAACTGGGCACGATCACCGCCACGCAGATTCCGTTGGTGTTCCTCACGTCGAACAACACCCGCGAGCTGTCCGAGGCGCTCAAGCGCCGATGCCTGTACCTGCATGTCGACTATCCGACGCTCGAGCGTGAGAAGGCCATCGTGCTTGCGAAGGTGCCCGACATCAGCGAACACCTCGCCGATCAGGTCACCCGCATCGTGC
The DNA here is from genome assembly GCA_031426215.1 of Actinomycetes bacterium. Lineage (GTDB taxonomy): Bacteria > Actinomycetota > Acidimicrobiia > Acidimicrobiales > Ilumatobacteraceae > Sva-07. The sequence continues at coordinate 30,295 of JANPKU010000048.1, read as the reverse complement.
GATCGATCCGCCAGCTCGACTTGAAGAAGTCGCCGAGTGTGTCGGAGACCCTGGATTGGGCCCGCACCCTGATGCTGCTCAACATCGACACGATCGACGAGCAGACCGCCAAGGACACGCTCAACGTGCTGCTCAAGTACCAGACCGACATCGCGAAGGCGGCCAAAGAGCTGTCTGTCGACGAGTGATCGTCGGCTCGGACTGACATCTGATGCTCGATCTGCTCAACGGTTTCGTCGTCGAACTCCGCAACGCGGGGCTGCCCGTCAGCCTCACGGAGAACCTCGACGCCATGGAGGCGGTGCAGCACATCCCGATCGAGGATCGTGAGGCGTTCAAGTACGCGCTCGGCGCCACCCTCATCAAGAATCACGCCCATTGGCGCAGCTTCGAGACCGTGTTCGAGGTGTACTTCAGTCTGCGTGGTCCCGAGTACAAGCTCGTCCAGGGCGACGACGACACCGACATCGACGAACTCTGGCGTGAGCTGCAAGAGCAGCAGAAGCAGGAAGGCCAGGGCGGTGCCGGGGGGCTCGACAGCCTGACGCCCGAAGAGATCGCCCAGATGCTGATGTCGGCGCTGATGAACGGCGACCAGGGATTGATGCGGGCGATGGCCAAGCAGTCCGTCCAGCGCTTCGCCGGCATGGAGCCGGGACGCCCCGTCGGCGGCACCTACTACCTGTACCGCACGCTGCGGAACCTCGATCTCGACGGCATGCTCGAAAAGATGATGGAACAGGCCCGTCAGGACGCCGACGGCGATCTGACGTCACTCGAGGAACGCCTCGAGAAGGAAGAGTTCGAGCACCGCATCGAGAAGTTCAAGGGCGAGATCGAAGCGGAGATCCGTCGTCGTCTGGTCGCCGACCGTGGTGCCGAGGCAATGGCCAAGACGCTGCGCAAACCTCTTCCCGAGGACGTCGAGTTCATGCACGCATCTCGCGACGAGATGGTGGCGCTGAGGAAGTCGCTGTATCCGTTGACCCGCAAGCTCGCTGCGCGACTGGCTCGCAAGCGCCGTCACGGTCGCAAGGGCCCGCTCGACTTCCGCAACACCGTGCGCCATTCGCTCAGCTACGGCGGCGTGCCGGCCGAACCGAAGTTCAAGTACCCGCGGCCGGCGAAGCCCGAGCTCATCGTGGTCGCCGACATCTCGGGCTCGGTCGCGGCGTTCGCCCGCTTCACGCTGATGCTGGTCTACGCCATCCAGAACCAGTTCTCGAAGGTGCGTTCGTTCGTCTTCATCGACGGTATCGACGAGGTCACCGACTACTTCAAGGCCACGGAGGACATCGCCGAGGCGATCCACCGGGTGAACACCGAAGCCGACGTGGTGTGGGTCGACGGGCACTCCGACTACGGCCATGCGTTCGAGGTGTTCTGGGAGCGCTACGGCAAGGACATCGGGCCGAAGTCGACGGTGCTGCTGCTCGGCGACGCCCGCAACAACTACCACGCCAGCCAGGCATGGGTGGTCAAGGAGATCGCGCAGAAGGCACGCCACGTCTACTGGCTGAACCCCGAGCCACGCAGCTACTGGAACACCGGCGACTCGATCGTCGGCGAGTACGGCACCCACACCGACGGGGTCTACGAGTGCCGCAACTTGCGCCAACTCGAAGCGTTCGTCGAGAAGCTCGCCTGACCTGAGGCTCACGACGCAATCACGTCCGGTTCTCACCTGGATGATGCAGGCTCTGGTCCCATGACCTCACGACGGACGTTCCTGATCGGAGCACTCGGGGCGGTCACCGGCGCCCGGTTGCTCTCGGCATGCGCCGATTCCGAGTCGGCGACCGCGCCGTCCACGACGACCGCGCAACCCACGGCGACGTTGACGTCCTCGTCGCCCCCGAGCACCGTTGCCACCGTCGAGTCGACGAAGTCGGTGGCGTCGGGTCCGTCGGCGTGGGCAGGAGCAGATTTCGCCACGCTCGATTCGTTCGTCGAGCGCACGGCCGGCGAGGCATTCGCAATCTGGGAGGACGGGGTGATGGTTCACGAGTGGTACCGCACCGATGCCTCGTACACGCGTGACATCGCGTCGGCGCAGAAGAGCATCTTGTCACTGCTGGTCGGCCGAGCGATAGGCGACGGGCTCGTGCAGCTCGACACACGGATCGATGACGTGCTCGGTTCGCAGTGGACACCTGACGGCCGAAGTGCCGAAATCACCGTCGAACACCTGCTCTCGATGACCAGCGGGCTCGACGATGCCTTCGATGTCGTCGCCGCGCCGGGGGAGAGGTGGATCTACAGCGGGGCGTTCGCAGCCCTGTTCGACGTCGTCACCACGGTCTCTGGGCGCGACCTCGACGACATAGCGCAGGAATGGCTCTTCGAGTCGGCCGGAACGTCGAACTCGGTGTTCTACGACCGCCCAGCCGGTCGCTTCGCTCCAACCGGACTGCAATCGACCGTGCCCGACCTGATCGCCATCGGAGGTGTCGTGCTCGATGGCGGTCCACCCGGGCTCGCCGAAGGTTGGCTCGACCGCTCGCTCGCACCGAGCCAGGGGTTCAACCGATCCTACGGTCTGTTGTGGTGGCTCAACGGCCGCGAGAGCTTCATGTTGCCGGGTCCCGACGCGCAGTTCCCTGGCTCGTTGGTGCCGACGGCGCCCGCCGGCATGGTCGCAGCGTTGGGCAAGGACGACCAGAAGCTCTACATCGTGCCCGAACACCGCCTCGTCGTCGCCCGACTCGGCGGTCGAGCCGTGTTGGAGTCGCAGGCTGCCCGGTCATCCTTCGACGCCGACCTCTGGGAACGCCTCACCGCGCTGCGTAGCTGACGCTGCATGCACAAATTGTCCGCTCACGTGACGCTCAGCGTCACGAAACCGAACTTTTTCGGGGTGGGAGGGGTCAGGAGCGCTGATAGTTCGGGGCTTCCTTCGTGATCGTGACGTCGTGGGGGTGGCTCTCGGTACGTCCGGCCGTGGTGACTCGCATCACGCGGGCTCCCCGGAGGGCGTCGAGTGTGGCGGCTCCCGCGTAGCCCATGCCCGAGCGGAGCCCACCGACGAGCTGGTAGGCGACTTCGCCGAGCGGTCCGGAGTAAGGAACACGTCCCTCGATGCCCTCGGGGACCAGCTTGTTGGACCCCGCACCGACGGCTGTGGTGCCACCCGATGACTGGCCGGTCGCGTATCGGTCCTGGCTGTCGCCGGTCATTGCACCCATCGAACCCATCCCGCGGTAGCTCTTGTACCGACGGCCCTCGAACAGCTCCTGCTCGCCGGGGCTCTCCTCGGTGCCGGCCAGGAGCGAGCCGAGCATCACGGTGGAGGCGCCGGCCACGATGGCTTTGACGATGTCGCCGGAGAAGGTGATGCCGCCGTCGGCGATCACCGGGACACCGAGTTCGCGTGCTCGCTTCGCGCTGAACCAGATGGCTGACAGCTGTGGCATGCCGGCGCCTGACACGACGCGTGTGGTGCAGATCGAACCGGCTCCGACACCGACTTTGATCGCGTCGGCCCCGGCCTCGGCGAGCGCCTCGACGCCTTCCTCGGTGACGACGTTTCCTGCGGTGACTGCCAGTTCGGGCCACGAGCCCTTGATGCGCTGGATCGCCTTCACGACGTTGGCCGAGTGGCCGTGGGCCGTATCGATCGACACGGCATCGACACCCATCGCGACCAGCGCCTCGACTCGTTCCTCGAGGTCGTCGCCCACTCCGACTGCAGCGGCGCAACGCAGACGGCCGCGCACGTCGCGAGACGCGTTGGGGAAGTCGAGGCGCTTCTGGATGTCCTTGACCGTGATCAGCCCGGCGAGCCGGCCGTCGGCATCGACGAGGGGAAGCTTCTCGATGCGATGTTGCTGGAGGATGGCCTTGGCCTGGTCGAGTGACGTGCCGACCTCGGCGGTGATCAGGCCGTCGGCGGTCATGAACTCGGTGATCGAACGCTCGAAGTCGGACCCCTCGCAGAACCGGATGTCGCGGTTGGTGAGGATTCCGACCAGTCGGCCGTCGGGGTCGGTGATCGGTACGCCGGAGAACTTGAACTTGGCCATGAGATCTTCAGCGTCCTGCAACAGTGCCGTTGGCGGCAGCGTGACAGGGTCGGTGATCATCCCCGACTGCGAGCGCTTGACCTTCTGTACCTCGGCGGCCTGGTCGGCAATCGACATGTTGCGGTGGATCACGCCGATGCCGCCGTGGCGTGCCATGGCAACGGCCATGCGGCCCTCGGTGACCTTGTCCATCGCCGCCGACACGAGTGGCACGGCCAGTTCGATGTCTCGGGCGAACCGGGCGGATGTGTCGACTGCGTCCGGCAGTGTCTCGGAGTACCCGGGGACGATCACGATGTCGTCGAAGGTCAGCGCCTCGAAGCGGTCGAAGACGTCGTCGTTCGGGTTCGTTCGTTTCATGCGGGGACCTCCGCGAGTGAGGGTGGGGGTGTGGACTCTGCGGCACAGAGGTGACCGAGTGTGTCGACGAGGAGTCGGTGTTCGGCGGCATGGACCGTCTGTGCGAAGGCGTCGAATCCGGCCTCGACGTCGATCGACACCGTGGCGGTACCGAGCACGGGGCCGTCGTCGATGCCCTCGTCGGGAACCAGGTGGACCATCACACCGGTCTGTGTGCGGCGACCATCGACGGCTTCGTGCCACGCCCGCTCGATTGCTTCGGTGCCCGGGAGTTCACCGGGCAGTGCAGGGTGCAGGTTGACGACTCGTTGCGGGAACCAGCCGAGGAAGCTCATCGTGAGGATTCGCATCCATCCGGCGAGTACGACGAGGTCGGGATCGAATCCGGCCACCACGTCGGCGAGCCGCGCGTCGTAGTCCGAGCGCTCCTCGCCTGGATGTACCCCGATGTGGACGGCGGGAACGCCTGCAGCGTCGGCGCGCTGGAGTGCGAACACGTCAGGCTTGTTGGAGACCACCGCGACCACTTCGGCTGCGAGGCGATCGTCGTTGCAGGCGTCGATGATGGCCTGCAGGTTCGATCCCGACCCGGACACCAGTACCACCAGTCGCTGTCGTCGGGCGGCGGTGGTTCCCATGGCTCGAACCTACTGATCGAGCCCGCGCTGTGCCCGCCACCTGAACGAAAAGTCACGTCAGTGCAGGTAGACGTGGCCGGTGCCGGGGATCAGTACACCGATCTGCCAGGTGGGTTCGTTGATCGTCGCCTGGACGGAGGCAGCGTCGTCGGGCGAGCAGACGATCACCATGCCGATGCCCATGTTGAGGGTGCGGTACAGCTCCTCGGTCGACATCTGTGGCGTCAGCTCGCGCGCCAGCTGGAACAGCGGTGACACCGGCCACGATCCGAGCTCGATCCGTGCGTCGACGTCGGCGGGCAGCACCCGTGGCAGATTCTCGGGCAGACCTCCACCGGTGATGTGGGCGAGCGCCTTCACCGATCCGGAGTCGAGCGCGGCCCGCAGAACATCGAGATATGACCGGTGAGGCTCCAGCAACGTCTCGCCGAGCGGGCGGTCGAAGCCGTCGGGCACGACGTCCATCGGGATCCATTCGAACACCTTGCGCAGCAACGAGTAGCCGTTGGTGTGCGGCCCGCTCGAGCCGACCCCGATCAGCACGTCACCCGCCGCCACATCGGAGCGGGGGAGCAGCTCGGAGCGTTCGGCGACGCCGACCAGTGTGCCGGCGATGTCGAATGCGCCTGGCTGGTAGACGCCTGGCATCTCGGCGGTCTCGCCGCCGAGCAGGGCGCAGCCAGCGGCGCGGCAGGCATCGGCCATCCCGCGCACGACCTCGGCGACCATGTCGGCGTCGATCACCGACGCGGCGATGTAGTCGAGGAAGAACAGCGGCCGCGCCGACTGCACCAGCACGTCGTCGATGCAGTGGTTGACGATGTCCATGCCGACACCACGCACCATCCCGAGACGTGCAGCCAACTCGACCTTCGTGCCCACACCGTCGGTGGAAGCGACCAGCACCGGATCGTCGAGTTCGAGGATCGCTTTGGCCGAGAACACCCCACCGAACGATCCGACGCCCTTGAGCACGCCGTTGTCGTGAGTCGCTTCGACCGCAGCCTTCATTTCGCTGACGGCGCGACTGCCCTCGTCGATGTCGACACCGACCGCCGCATACGAGGTCAGCTCGGCGCCGAGTGCTCGCCACCCGATGTCGCGACGGACCTGCATGCCATTGAAGTGGATCCGCTCGATGCGGTCGTAGGCGGCTGCGCGCGCCTCGGCGAGGTCGAAGCCGATTCCGGTGATTGCCAGCACACGCCCGCCGGCCACGCATCCCGCAGCGTCGACGCCGGCATCGAATCGCAGCGTGGTGGTGCCATCGACACCGATCGTGTGGCCGACGACGTCGTCGGTGATCGGCGCTCCGGACACTGGATCGACCGGATACCCGGCTGCGGCTGCCACCACGGTCAGGGCTGTTTGCGAGCGAACGACGACCGGCAGCTCGTCGAGAGCGCCCTTGGTGGCGAGCAGGGCCAGCTCCGCGATGTCCGTTTCGACGAGGGGGAGCACCGCCTGCGCCTCAGGGTCGCCGAAACGGACGTTGTACTCGATCAGCCGCGGGCCGTCAGCGGTGAGCATCAACCCCGCAAAGATCACTCCGACATAGGGGGTTCCGGCGGTGGCGAAGTGGTCGAGCACCGGTTGGACGAAGTCGGTGACGAGGGTGTCGGCGTCATACGGCACCGGCGCGGGCGCATAGGCACCCATCCCGCCGGTGTTGGGTCCCGTGTCGCCTTCCCCGAGCCGCTTGTGATCCTGCGCCAAGGGGAGTGCAACCGCCCGGACCCCGTCGCACATGGCCATCAGCGAGCATTCAGGTCCGCGAAGGCGTTCCTCGAGCAGGAACCTCCCCGATGATGACGCGGCGTGGATCGCATCGATCGTCGCCGCGTCGTCGGCAGGAACAGTGACGCCTTTGCCGGCAGCGAGGCCGTCGAGCTTGACGACCACGGGGCGATCCAGGTCCCGCCACCAGGCGATCGCCGAAGCAGCATCGTCGAACGACGCGAATCGTGGACCAGGAATGCCGAGCGACGTTGCCAGCTCGCGGGCATGGGTCTTCGACGCCTCCAGTCGGGCGAGTTCCGCGGTCGGACCGAAACACGGGAGGCCGCGACGGGCGCACTCGTCGGCCACCCCGGCCACCAAGGCAGCCTCAGGGCCGGGGAACACGAGGTCGGTGTCGTCGGTGGATGCGTCACCCAGATCGTCGGCCAGTCGGACGTCGTGGCCGTGGTGACGACACGCCCAGGCGATCGCCTGCTCGCGTCCGCCACCACCGATCACCAGTACTCGCATCAGGCTGCGGCCCCCAGTCGGCGATCTCGTGAACAAGATGCGTCGCAGGGACGCATCTTGTTCACGAGAAGCGAGAGGGGGGTCACGCGAGGACGCCTTCGAAGGCCAGCTTGGCCTGTGCGTCGCCGACGTTGATCGGGTACTTGCCGGTGAAACAACCGTTGCAGTAGCCGTCGTCATCGCTGCTCTCGCGTTCCGCAACGGCGAGCATCATCCCGTCGAGCGACAGGAACGCCAGGCTGTCGGCGCCGATGTGCTCCCGCATCTCCTCGACGGTCATTCGCGCTGCAATCAGGTCACCGTCGTGGCCCATGTCGACGCCGAAGTGGCAGGCATGGGTGATCGGCGGGCACGTGATGCGAACGTGTACCTCGGTGGCGCCGGCGTCACGCACCAGTTTCACCAGGGGCCCGGCGGTGGTGCCTCGTACGAGTGAGTCGTCGATCATGACGACGCGCTTTCCCTCGAGGTTCTCGCGCAGTGCGTTGAACTTCAGCGCCACGCCGCGTTCGCGGATGTCCTGGGTGGGTTCGATGAACGTGCGACCGATGTAGCGGTTCTTGATCAGCCCGTCGTTGAAGGGGATGCCGCTCTCGTTCGAGTACCCGATCGCTGCCGGAATCGATGAGTCGGGCACCGGGATGACCACGTCGGCGTCGGCAGGCGCCTCCTGGGCGAGTCGGAGCCCGAGCCGCTGGCGAACGTGGTGCACGTTGTGGCCGTCCCACACCGAGTCGGGCCGGGAGAAGTAGACGAACTCGAACGTGCACCGAGCACTCCGAGGTTGTGGTGCGAGCACCTGGGATCGGTGCAGTTCGGCACCGTGCAGCGTGACCATCTCACCGGGCTTCACTTCGTCGATGTCGACGCATCCGAGGGTCGAGAGTGCACACGTCTCGGATGCCACCGCATGACCACCGTGCGGGAGTCGACCGACCGACAACGGCCGGAAGCCCCAGGGATCACGCACGGCGATCACGTGATCGGCAGCGAGCAGCACCAGCGAGAAGGCGCCTTTCCATGCCGGCAGTGTCCGTTCGATCCGTTCCTCCCACGTCTGGCCGCCGGCGGCGGCGAGCATCAGGGTCATCACCTCGGAATCGCTGGTGGCCGTGAGGCCGAAGCCCCGGGCCAACAATTCGTCGCGCAGTGCCGGCGCGTTGACCAGGTTGCCATTGTGGGCGAGCGCGAGCGGACCGTGCATAGTCTCGACGAGGAATGGCTGGATGTTGCGCTCGGCGTTGGAGCCCGTGGTCGAATAACGCGTGTGCCCGATTGCGTGGTACCCGGTGAGCGGCGCCAACGCCTCGGGCGTGAACACATTCGCGACGAGTCCCGCCTCCTTGTGGACACGGGCCCGCTTGCCGTCGCTGACCGCGATCCCTGCAGCTTCCTGCCCGCGATGCTGGAGGGCGAACAATCCGAAGAAGGCCAATTGGGCGACGCCCTCACCGTGCGGTGTCGACACGCCGAGCACTCCGCACTCGTCCTTCGGTGTGTCGTCGAAGTCACCCACAGTCGCTCTGGAGGGTGCGTGTGCGCCGGCCCCGGCGGATGCGCCAGGGCCTGATCTGGGGGAGAGGTGAACCGGTGTGCCAGCGATCGGCGTGCCCATGTCAGTCGATGTCCAGTCTCGCCAGCGCGGCGTTGATCCGTGGTCCGACAGGGTAGGCGCCAGGCACGAACGCAAGGCCGGTCAGGCGTTCGAAGGCGTCGATGTAGCGCTGCGACGTCGACGTCCAGACGTCGGCGCCGAGGTCGGGAATGGCACCGTCGCCCGTGTAGCCCGCCGCGGTCAGGGCCCGCCGCACCACTTCTTTGTCGAGGCTCTCGGGTTCGGCGCCCGCTGCGAGGCGCTCGTCGTAGCTGTCCTCGATCCACCAGCGTGACGAGTCGGGGGTGAGCGCCTCGTCGATCAACAGCAGTTCACCGCAAGCGTCGACGCCGAACTCGAACTTCGTGTCGGCGAGGATCAGTCCGGCGTGTCGGCCGCGCTCCGACCCTCGCTGGAACAGGTCGATCGCGGCGTTCTCGACCCTGCTCCAGAGTTCGCCCGGCACGAGACCGCCGGCGACGACGTCGGCACACGAGAGCGGTTCGTCGTGGGCGCCGTCGGCTCCCTTGGTGGTGGGTGTCACGATCGGTTCGTCCAACGGCGTGTTCTTGCGGAGGCCATCGGCGAATCGGTGGCCGTAGATCGTTCGCTCGCCGGCGGCGTACCGCGTCCACAGTGCGGTGTCGGTGACACCGGTGATGTACCCCCGCACGATCACCTCGACGGACAACGGGGTTGCTGCGGTGGCGATCAGCACGTTCGGGTCGGGTGTCGAGATGGCGTGGTTGGCCACGACGTCGCGGGTGTGCTCGAACCACCACCACGAGAGTTGGTTCAACACCTGGCCCTTGTACGGCACGCCCGCAATGATCCGGTCGAACGCCGAGAGGCGGTCGGTGGTGACGAACAGGCGACGGCCCTCGGCGAGCGCATACGACACTCGAACCTTGCCGACCCGTGGGTCGTCCAGCGGCAGGTCGATGTCGAGCAGTGGTTCCGGCATCGGCTGCGGCAATGTGGTCGCCATGGTGTTCACAGCCCCTCGGCGTGCTGCACGCCGTTGTCGAAGAGTCTCAGGCCGAGGTGGGCATCGCCGCCGCCGCCACGGGAGTGGCGCGGGTGTTGGCGACGAACGATGTGGTTCTCGGGATGCGGCATCAACCCGAGGACCACACCCGTAGGGTCGCACACTCCGGCAGTGTCGGCCACCGAACCGTTGGGGTTCGTGCTCCGATAGCGCAGGGCCACCTGTCCCGCGGCGGACAGGCCGTCGGGGTCGGGGTGTACGTACCGGCCTTCGCCGTGGGCGATCGGGCAGTGGATCGGATCGTTGATGCCAGCAGTCCAGACCGACACGCTGTCGGGAACGGGTTCGAGCACCACCCATCGGCAGTCGAATCGACCCTGCGCGTTGTGGCCGAGAGCACCGGGAAGGAGACCTGCCGCGGTGAGTACCTGGAAGCCGTTGCAGATTCCGATCAGCGGTCGGCCGGCGGAGACGAAGCCGCGCAGCGCATCACCGATGCCGAGAACCAGGTCGAGTGCGAGCATGCGACCCGCGCCGAGCGAGTCGGCGTAGCTGAATCCTCCGGCCACCACGGCGAGCCCGGCATCGTCGAGCAGGGCAGGTCGAGCGACCAACTCGGATGCCAGCACGATCCGGGCATCTGCTCCTGCGTGTTCGAGTGCCTTTCGGACGTCGCAATCGCGGTTGGTGCCGGGACCGGCGATCACGATGGCGCGAACCGTGCTCATCGGACGCCTGCGCCGTTGAACGCTTCGACGAGGCGATCGACGGGGATCGGCTCGACACCCGGGATCGACAACGACGAGTCGTCGGTCACCGTTCCCAAGTGTGCCGCCGAGCGCCCCATGATCTTCATGAATGCATCGGCTCTCTGCGGGCGCACCTCGACGATCAGGCGACCGGACGATTCGCTGAACAGTGCGGTCACGAGATCGTCGTCGGGAAGGACGTCGATCCGAGCGCCGAGGCGGCCGGAGATGCACATCTCGGCGAGCGCCACGGCCAGGCCGCCTTCGCTGAGGTCGTGGCAGGCCACCACCAGCCCGGCGCGCATGGCGGCGTGGAGCTGCCGGTAGGTCGCCGGTGCGTCGGGGTCGATGGCGGGCACGACGCCGGCATCGAGCGGCGCACCCTGGACCAGATCGAGGTGGGAGCCGGCGAATTCGGCCGCCGTCCGGCCGATCAGGATCAGCACGTTGCCGGCTTCGGCCAGGTCCGGGGTCACGCACTGGTCGGCATCGGGAACATGGGCAACCGCCGTGATGACCAACGTGGGGGGCACAGCGTGGCGTTGTCCGTCCGCGCCCACGTATTCGTTGTTCAGCGAGTCCTTGCCGGACACGAACGGAGCTGCGTACATCCGAGCGGCGGCGCAGCAACCCTGAACCGCGGCGACCAGTTCACCGAGCGTCGACGGTCGACGTGGGTCACCCCACGAGAAGTTGTCGAGGAGCGCAACGCGGTCTGGGTCGGCGCCGACGGCCACCACGTTGCGGATCGCCTCGTCGATCACCGCGAACGCCATTGCCTCGGGGTCGTGCAGCCCGTACCACGGGTTGACACCGATGCCGATGGCGATGCCCTCGGTTGCTCCCGGATCGGCGAGCACGACGCCATCGGCCGGGCCGTCGGCGGCGGCACCGACCAGCGGCCTCACCACGGTCGCTCCGAGGATCTCGTGGTCGTAGCGGTGGATCGTGTCGGCTTTCGAGGCGATGTTGGGGTGGGCGAGCAGGGCGAGGATCGTGGCTGCCGGGTCGGCGACACTGCGGCCGGTGTGATCGTGACGGTTCGGCGTGGGGAGTTCGGCGGGCAGACGTCGTTGCGGCCGTCCGTCGTGGAGGAACTTCGTGTCGATGTCGACCACGACGTGTCCCTGGTGGCGTACGCGCAGCTGCCCGTCCCCGGTGAAGACGCCGACGTCTGCGAGAAGTACCCCGACCCTGTCGCAACGCGCCCGGATCGCGGCGAGTTGCTCCGGTGCCACGGCGATCACCATGCGCTCCTGCGCCTCGGAGAGCCAGACCTCCCACGGATCGAGCCCGGGATACTTGCGCGGCACGAGGTCGAGATCGACGTCTGCGCCGATCCCTTCGGCCATCTCGCCGATCGCGGACGACAGCCCACCGGCGCCGCAATCGGTGATGGCGGTGTACAGGTCCTCGGCGCCGATGAGGGCGTCGATCAGCAGCTTCTCGACGATGGGGTCGCCGATCTGCACGCTGGCGCCGGCGACCGCGCCAGTGGTCGCGTCCATCGTGGCCGACGAGAACGTGGCACCCCGGATGCCGTCGCGTCCGGTGGCCCCACCGAGCACGATCACGCGATCGCCGGCGAATGGACCATCGTGGATCGGACGGCTCGGCGCCGTGCCGATGCATCCTGCGAACACGAGTGGGTTGGTCGTGTACGCAGGGTCGTACAACACCGCACCGGCCACCGTCGGGAGGCCGATCTTGTTGCCGTAGTCGGCGACCCCGTCGATCACGCCGTCGCGGATCCGACGGGGGTGCAGCGCCCCGTCGGGAAGCTCCGCCAGCGGCAGGTCGGCGGGGCCGAAGCACAAGATGTCGGTGATCGCGATCGGTCGATGGGCGATGCCGAGCACATCTCTGATGACACCACCCACGCCGGTGTTGGCGCCACCGAACGGCTCGACAGCCGACGGATGGTTGTGGGTCTCGGCCTTCAACGCAATCGTCGTGCCCGGGGTGAACTCGATGACGCCCGCGTTGCCGACGAACGCCGAGCGGACGAATGGCGCGTCGATCGATTCCGTGCAGGCCCGAAGTTGTGCCATCAATGGGGTGACCTCGGCTGGCCCGTCGGGCCCGCCCGTTGTGTCGATGATCGCTCGGAACGTCTTGTGTGCGCAGTGTTCGCTCCACGTCTGGGCCAGCGTCTCGATCTCCACGTCGGTGATGTCGCGACCGAGTCGCTCGTACTCGTCGCGGATCACACGGAGTTCCTCGATGTCGAGGTACAGCGAGCGCTCGACGTTGAGCGACACCAACGCCGCGTCGTCGCTCCCTCGGATCGGGATCAGTTCCGCATCGGCATGGCCCGGGGCATCGTGGAGCATGGGTGGGTCGACCAGCCCATGACCCCATCGTTCGATGACCGGGTTCGCGACGACCCGTCGTACGACCTCGTCGGCGAGCTCGCGATCGACGTCGGCGCCGAACTCGATCCGACGAGCCTTGGCCGCGCCCGTCAGCTGGACGTCGAGTTGCCGGGCGGCGTGGAGCACGGCGTCGGCGGTCGTGTCGGTCACGCCCGCAAGCAGGGTGACCTCGATGCCGGCGGAGGTGGGTGCGTCCCAGGAGGCGTGCTGGAGGAGCGGGTCGGCGAGTGCGGCGGCCAGACGAACACGTTGGCTGTCGTCGAGAACGCCGCAGACGTGGATGACGTCAGCGACGTCCACGTCGCGCGGCAACTCGATCCCGAGGTGCGCTGCAGCTGTGGCGATCGACGTGCCGCGCGGGTCCGGATCGTTGGAGCGGATGGTCAGTCGGTGCCAGTCGGCCACTGAGTCGACCCTACGGATCGCGTCGGCCGACCCCCGGGGGTTTGTACAAAATGTCCGATCAGATGCCGAGGCGGAAGAGCGCCCGAGCGGTCAGCGGCTGCACTGTGTCCGGAGTGGGGAACGATGGCTCGAAGGGATCCGGAGACACCGAACCGACGGTGATCGTCTCGCCACCGAGTTGCGCCGGCATCACGGACTTGCGCACGATTCCGGCGTCGTCGATCCAGATCTCCATCGAGACTCCGTCGGCACTGTCGGCACTGTCGGCGGTGTCGGTCGCATCGACCGCAGGTTGCACGGTGATGCCTGGAGGGAGCGGCGCCGAGGGTGGCGCCGAGCCGTCGGTCGTCGGGGTGGTGGCTGCGGTCTGGGCCTCGAGCAGGCGATCGGCGTCGACCGACACGATGAGTCGTCGTGCCGCGACGGTGTCGACGAACGAGTCGGTGGCTTCGTCGACGGTGGCGAACGAGCGGATCGCTGGTGGCACGAGTTCGTCGAGCATGCGGACCCAACGGCTACGGCTCCCGATCGTGAAGTCGACCGGGAACTCACCGCGTGGAAGCGAGTACCACACGACGTCGTCCACGCGTCGGATGAACGCCTGGTCCCACACGCTGAGGATCTCGAGGCCGGCAGAGTCGGGGCGGGGAATCAGGACTCTGGCGACCCCAGACTCGAAGTCCGCCGTCACCTCGTAGTTCTCGGTGCCGCCGAATGGGTCGGGCTGACTGACGGTGAACGTGGCGGTTCGCACGACGGCCGATGGCGCTGTCGGCACGGGATAGGCGAGCGGCGCTGCCGGCCCGTCGCTCTCGTCGACACCGCGGATCCGGTCGACGAGATCGGGTCCGTAGGTCACCCCGGCGTAGCCGAGTCCGCCGAGGGCGGCGACCACGAGGAGTCGGCTCATCGCACGTCGCGCGCCGCCTCGACCGGCTGACTTCCTGACCGTCTGAGGGACGGGAGGCGAGAACATCTCGAGCACGTTGGCGGTGGGTGGAGTGGCCGCTCTCGCCACCGGAGGCGTCAGAATCGGCAGCATTGGCGACGCCTGGCTGATCTGACCTGGCCACGGGCTCGGCGTCGGATTCGGAAGCAGGCTCGGAAGCGGGCTCGGAAGCAGGCCCGGACGCGGGCCCGGATCGGACGCGACCGAGGGCGGCGGGAGCAGACCCACCGGTCCCGGGAGGATGTCGATCGTGTCGTCCATGTTGGAATCGCTATCGGCACGTCAGCCGGATTCTTGAGACGATCTGCCGTACGATCCGATTGTGGCGAGCTCCGATCGAACACGTGACGACCATTGGGTCGTGGTGGGAGCAGGCTCGGCTGGCTGTGTGCTCGCGGGGCGACTCTCGGAGGATTCGAGTCGGTCGGTGACCCTCGTCGAGGCTGGTCCTGACCTGGTGGAAGACGATCTGGACGGGCCGCTGGGAGGACCCGATTTCCTGGCTGCGCTCGAGGTGCCCGATCGAACGTTCCCGATGCTGGTGGCCACGCGGGCCACCGGCGAGGTCCCGAGGTCGTACACGCGAGGTCGAGGTATCGGGGGATCGTCGACCGTGAACGCCATGGTCGCCCTGCGTGGCGATCCCGATCTGTACCGGTCATGGGGCTGGCACGACATCGACGAAACGTGGGAGGCCGTCGAGCTTCCGGCCGAGGAGGTCGAGCAATCTGAACTGGGAGTCGTCGACCGGGCGCTCCTGGCGGCAGCTCCGGACGCCGAATTGGCGCGACTCACCCGTCGCAATGGCCGACGGGTGACCTCGGCAGAGGTGTCGTTGTGGCCTGCACTGGAACGCCAGAACCTCGCCGTGCGTGTCGGATCGCTCGTCGATCGTGTGGTCTTCGACGGCCGTCGGGCGGTCGGGGTGCGCCTGGCTGGCGGCGAGACGCTTGCGGCCGACCGCGTGGTGCTCGCTGCTGGTGCGATCCATTCACCGGCGATCCTGCTGCGTTCGGGCGTCGACACGCCGGGTGTCGGCTCGGGGTTGCAGGATCATCCGTCGGCGCCGTTGACGCTGCGCTTACGCGAAGTCCAGGGCGGCGGCTTGGTGATCGGCTCGCTGCTGCGACGAGGCCCGTTTCAGTTCTTGCCGATGAATCATCTCGGCTCGGTGGTGCCGGGTTTCGGACTGCTGATGACCGCGCTCATGCGACCTCGGAGCAGCGCAGGAACGGTCCGCCTGGCGTCCGACGATCCGACCGTTGACCCCGAGGTGGATTTTGCGTTGCTCGATGACCCCGCAGACCTGGCCGATCTCGTTGTCGGCGTCCGACTGGCACTCGATCTGCTCGATGCCCCATCGTTTCGTGATGTCGTCGACGACGTGTACATCGACGCCGTCGGCACGAGTGCGTCCACGCTCGGTGACGACCGGTCGATCGAACAGTGGGTGCGAGGTGCGGTCGGCGACTACGTACACGCCTCGAGCAGCTGTGCGATGGGCCGAGTGGTGGACACCGATGGCGCCGTCTTCGGCTACGAGGGCCTGTCGGTGTGCGACGCGTCGGTGTTTCCGTCGATCCCCGATGTCAACACGCACCTCCCGACGACGATGCTGGCCGAACGGCTCAGCGCCCGCTGGATTCGCGGCGCCTCGGGCCCGACCTGCTGACGCCTGCACCGTAAGAGCCGGTCGTGTCAAGATGACGCGATGGCCACGACCGCTGACAGCACCCAGGGACTTCGGGAACTGGGAGATGGCTGCTTCGCGTACTTGCAACGCAACGGCGGATGGGGGTGGAGCAACGCCGGCTTGATCGTCGGCGATGGTCGATCGTTGCTGGTCGACACGCTCTTCGACCTCGATCTTACTGCGACGATGCTCGATGCCATGAGTGTCGCGACGGCAACGGCGCCGGTCGACACGGTTGTCAACACCCATGCCAATGGCGATCACTGCTACGGCAATGCCGAGGTCACTCGTCGACACCCCGACGTCGACATCGTCGCATCCACCGCCACTGCAAACGAGATGTCCGAGGTTCCACCGTCGCTGCTGGCGGCGCTGAACCAGGCGCCGGGTGAGGTCGGTGAGCTGTTCCGCTCGTTCTTCGGCGAGTTCAACTTCGATGGCATCGACCTGGTGCCGCCGACGCGAACGTTCGACGGGCGACTCGATCTCGATGTCGGCGGGCGCAAGGTGGAACTGTTCGAGGTGGGTCCGGCGCACACCGCCGGCGACACGATCGTGCACGTGCCCGATACCCGAACGGTCTACACCGGCGACATCTTGTTCATCGGCGGCACGCCGATCGTGTGGGCGGGTCCGCTGTCGAATTGGATCTCTGCGTGCGATCTGATGCTCGATCTCGATCCCGAGTCGGTGGTGCCAGGCCACGGACCGCTCACCGACACCGCCGGGATCGTTGCCGTTCGTGACTATCTGTCGTACGTCGACGAAGCGGCGACGGCTCGCCATTCGGCGGGGATGGACGCGTTCGCCGCCGCCCGTGACATCGGGAGAGACCTCGGCGTCGACGAGCGTTTCTCAGGATTGGGTGAGTTCGGGCGGATCGCCGTCAACGTCGAGACCGTCTACCGCACTCTCGATCCTGGCCACGTCACGCCCGATGTCGTCGAGCAGTTCCGACGCATGGCCGAACTCGAACGGCAGTGAGCGGTTCGACGCCGAACGACAGTCGTGACGGCGGACCCGGCGTCGATCGATCCCACCACGGCAGCGTCGATGTCGTCATCATCGGCGATGGCCCTGCAGGAAGTGCCTTGGCGTTGGCATGCCGACGCGCCGACGTGGAGGTGCTGTTGGTCGGCGATGATGCCGCCTGGTCTGCCACCTACAGCAGCTGGATCGATGACCTCGTCGAACCGTCGTGGCCGGCGTTGATCGATGCCGACGCCGTCATCGCCGAATCGAGCGCCGAGATATGGGCCTACGGTGCCCGAGAGCATGTGCTTCGGCGGCCGTACGCCACCTTGGACAACGCATCACTCCGGTTGGCGCTTCGAGATGACGTGGCGCACCGTTGCGCTCGCGTCACCGAGGTGGCAACGGGAGCGGTCGGCAGAGTCGAGGGCCATCGGGTCGAACTCGAGGGTGGTGAGACCGTTCGAGCGCGCATCGTCGTCGACGCCACCGGGTGGCCCGCCCGGTTCGCCCGTCGAGGCGCCGACCAGCCCGCTGCGTGGCAGACCGCGCTGGGTGTGGTGCTCGCGGAGCCGCCGGCGGGCGAGCTCGGCCGCCCGACGTTCATGGACTTTCGGCAGGTGACCGGGCCGGATGGCGGACCCTCGACGCTCGGACCGCACGGGGTCACGACCTTCTGCTACTCGCTGCCGTTGCCGGATGGGTGGCTCGTCGAGGAGACGGTGCTGGCCTCCAGCCCGGCGATCGAGCCGATTGCACTGCTCCCGCGACTGGCAGCCCGCCTCGGCCGTCATCCCGACGACTTGCTGGCCGACGCCGTGAGAACCGAGTACGTGCGGATTCCGCTCGGTGGTTCGCGTCCCGATCCTGCGCAGCCGATCCTGGCGTTCGGTGCGGCAGCGGGGTACGTACACGCAGCGACCGGCTTTTCGGTTGCTACGTCGATTCGTGCAGCCCCTCGAGTTGCGGCGGCGATCGGCGACGCGTTGTCGTCGTCGGGGCTCGGCATCGTCGACGTGGGTTCGATCGCGGACTCGGTGTGGCCGGCTGCGATGCGGCGAACCCGGGTGCTGCACGAATACGGCCTCGAGGTGCTGCTGGAACTCGATGACGACGAGGTGCGGTCGTTCTTCGACGCGTTCTTCGAACTCTCCGCCGAGGACTGGACCGCATACCTGCGAGTGGACTCGTCGCCGCGGCAGATCAGTGCGGTGATGGCACGCCTGTTCCGCTCGTCGAGTTGGCAGCTGCGACGCCGTCTGGCGGGCCGGAATCCTGTAGCGCTGGCTCGGTTGCTGCGACCCTGAGCGCATCGTGTCGGCGCATGCGGATCGAGCGACGGACCGCGAGGAACCAGCCGACCAGCACGGCCGTGGCGAAGATGAACCACTGGGCTGCGTACGACAGGTGCGGGCCGTCATCGAGGGTCGGCGCGGGGACGGGAACGGGGTCGGTGTCGCTCACGTTCGGGATACTCCCGATCAGATCGACGTAGAAGGGGGCGACGGCGCCGTCGATCTGAGCGTCGAGTTGTTCGAGATCGATCCGGCGCACCTCGGTCGCAGGCCCCTCGCCGGCATCGGTGAGTTCACCGGCCTGGCGCGCGATCGGCACGCGAACACGGCCGAGGACGTCGATCGGGCCGCTGGGCGGCGCGCTTGCCTCGGTGCCGAGCAGCACGAAACCGCGGTTGACCATCACGACCGCTGAAGCTTCGTCGAACGCGGCGAGGAGGTTGTCGCCTGCCTGGCCGTCCTGCGAACGGTTGAACCACACGATCTGCTGCGGCTGGAACACGCCCGACATCGTGACTTGTCGCCATTCCAGATCCGCCGGGTCGTCAGCGGTTGCCAGGAGTTCGTCGAGCGGAAGTGGTGGGAGATCGATACGGGCTTCGACGATGGCGTTGAACGCTTGGCGCTCGTCGAGCCGACGCAACTGCCAGAACCCGAGCCAGATCATGAAGGCAACACCGACGACGACCAGCAGGTGGAACGCGATCCATTTCGGACGCAGTAGGAAGGAGAAGTTCGACCCGGACATCTCGGGCACGACGGTAGCGGTCGCCGACCACTACCGTGCCGCGCCATGCGTGCAGAAGATGTCACTTCGGACTGGCTGTCGTCGCTACTCGGCGGCGATGTCGGCCCGGTCACCTCGCAACGCATCGGTGACGGTCACATCGGAGTCAACGTGAGGGTCGCGATGCCCGACGCCGAGGAGATCTTGCCGCGCTCGGTCGTGGTGAAGCTGCCCGCCACCGACGACACGAGCCTGGCGACGGCGGCCATGCTGCGCCACTACGAGCGCGAAACGCGCTTCTACACCGAGCTGGCATCCACGGTCGACATGCGGGTGCCGTCCTGCTTCTTCGGCGACTGGACGCCGGCGACCAATGCGTTCGTGCTCGTGCTCGAAGACATGGCGCCGGCTGCGCAGGGCGATCAGCTCGTGGGGTGCAGCGTCGAGCAGGCACGCGTCGCCGTTCGTGAACTGGCGAAACTGCACGGTCCCCGCTGGAACGACGCCACGCTCGATGACGTCGACTGGATCGAACACGACACTGGTGGAGACGACGCGGGCGGCGGCCTGGCGGTGATGTGGCAGATGTTCTTTCCCGGTTTCGCCGGGACCTATCGCTCGCATCTCAGCGCCGAGGAGTTCGAACTTGCCGAGCGGTTCGGCGACCTGATCGCGCAGTGGCGTGGTGGCCGGACTGGGCCCAGGACGATCACGCACGGTGACTACCGCCTCGACAACATGCTCTTCGAGACAGCGTCGGGTGGCGTGCCCATCGCTGTCGTCGACTGGCAGACGCCCGCCCACGGCAGCCCGATCACCGATTTGTCGTACTTCATCGGCGCCGGGCTGCTCCCGCCCGATCGTCGCAGCCACGAGCGTGACCTCGTGTCGGTCTATCTCGAGGCGCTCGACGCGTACGACATCACGCTCGATGAGGCCTGGGTGTGGGACCAGTACCGTCGCGATGCGTTCGCCGGACTCACCGTTGCGGCAATGGCATCGCAGATCGTCACGCTCAACGACCGCAGCGAATCAATGTTCGGTGCGATGGCCCAGCGCCACCTCCGCCAGGCCCTCGACCTCGATTCGGTCAGCCTGATCTGATCGCGCCGCGCGAACATGGTGCGGTGACACAGCTGCCCGCAGGAACCTGGCCATCTCCGATCACGGCGCGATCGTTGGTGGCCGGGTCGGTGTCGATCAGCGAGGTGATTCCCGACGGCGACGACGTCTGGTGGGCGGAATCGCGACCTGACAACGCCGGTCGGTCCACAATCGTGCGGTGGCGCAACGGGTCGACGCATGACATCACGGCGCCCGAGACCAACGTGCGGACCAGCGTGCACGAGTACGGCGGTGGTGCGTGGTGGGCAGAGGACGGCATCGCCTACTACACCGAGTTCGCCGATCAGCGACTGCGGCGGATCGAGCCCGGCGGCGACCCGATGATGCTCAGCCCCGAGCCGTCAGCACCGCGTGCACTGCGGTACGCCGACGGACGTCCGACACCCGGTGGTGACTGGTACGTCTGTGTCCGCGAACGTCACGGCGACGGCGAGCCCGTCAACGAGATCGTTGCGGTGGCCACCGACGGATCGTTGCGCGTCGAGGTGATCGCATCGGGCGCCGACTTCTACGCTGCGCCACGGGTGTCGCCAGACGGTCGCTCGATCGTCTGGATCCAGTGGATGCATCCGAACATGCCGTGGGATGCGACCGAACTGTGGGTGGCCGAACTCGACGGGGCGTCGGCGGTCGACTCGCACAAGCTCGTCGGCAATGGTGACGAGGCGCTCCAGGAGCCGCTGTGGTGGTCCGATGGGACGCTGGTGGTGGTCACCGATCGTGATGAATGGTGGAACTCGTATCGGGTCGACCTTGCCAGCGGTGAGCTGTCGGCAGAGGCAGCGGGTCCCTTCGAGATCGTCGAGCCGCACTGGGTGTTCGGTGGAGCACGTCACGCCGAAGGCGCGCATGTGCTCGGTGATCGGCACGGCGACCGGCTCAGTCTCGACGTCGATCTGCACCGTTACACCTCGATCGGATCGCTTCGACGAGCAGGCAACGCATACACGTTCGTCGCGAGTTCGTACAGCACGAGCGACGAGGTCGTTCGTCTCACCGATGGCGCCGTCGAGATCCTGCGGGCCGGTCGCGACCTCGGGCTTGACCCCGCGTACCTCCCCGAACCCGAGTTGGTGACGTTCCCCACGAGCCATGGTGACGTCGCTCACGGCTTGTACTACGCACCGGCACACCCGGACTTCGAGTTGCCCGAAGGTGAACGTCCACCGTTGATGGTGTTCGTGCACGGCGGCCCGACCGGATCTGCGCAGCGGCGACTCGTCCCTGGTCGAGGACACCGATTCTGGACCAGTCGGGGCGTCGGTGTGATCGACGTCGACTACCGCGGCAGCACTCGTTACGGCCGCACGTATCGTCGAAAGTTACTCGGCAACTGGTGTGTGTACGACGTCGACGACGCAGTTGCCGCAGCGCGCTTCCTCGCCGAGCGGGGCGATGTCGACGGGCAGCGTCTGATGATCGAAGGTGGAAGCTCCGGCGGCACCCTGGTGTTGCTCGCCCTTGCGAACCACGACGTGTTCGCCGCCGGCACCAATTTGTTCGGTGTCACCGACATGGCGGCGCTGATCACCGACGACCACAAGTTCGAGTCGCAGTACACCTTCGGGCTGATCGGGCCGTGGCCGGAGGCCGCCGACGAGTACGCCCGGCGCTCACCGATCAACTTCCCGGAGCGGTTGTCGGCTCCGTTGCTCGTCCTCCAGGGAAGCGACGACACCGTGGTGCCGCCGGCTCACTCGGAGTTGATCGTTCAAGCTCTGCGTGATCGGGGTCTTCCGGTGGCGTACCAGGTATTCGAGGGGGAGGGGCACGGTTTCCGGTCGGCCGACTCGATCGTTCGATGGTTCGAGTCCGATCTCTACTTCCACGGTCGGATCCTCGGATTCGTTCCCGCCGACGACCTCGAACCGTTCGTCATCGAGAACCTCGACTGACACCGCTGCCGGTCAGCGAGCACCTGCCACACTGGGCGGATGGAACTGCCGGACTTCCACATCCCGCACGCGGAGAAGATCGAATGGATGATCGAGACCAACGGCTGGGCGCTGGAGCCGGTCGCTCCCGACGCGGAGAACCTTCCGCCGAGACCGGGCTACGCCTACTCGATCGGATTTCCGGATGCGGTCGGATTCGCCGACGTCGCCGTGTTCGGTCTGACCCCGGTGGCCGCCAACGGACTGATCACGCTGGTGGCCGACGCCTGTCGGGGTGGAACCGACATTCCGCTCGGCGTCGAGGTCGTCGGCCTGCTCGACAACGAACTGCGATGTCTCTTCGCTCCCATCGATCTCGCACCATGGGGCCAGTACTTCGCCACCGCCGCTTCCTGGTACCGGGGCGAGCAGTTCGAGATGCTGCAACTGATGTATCCCGATCGCAACGGGTTCATGCCGTACGAGTTGGGCTACGAACAACGTATGGCGCTGGCCCAGCCGGTGATCGGTACGGTGTGAGGCCTGTATGGCCGCATCGAACCCGCTTCCGGTGACCGGCGCCTGGTTGCCCGGTGACGAGCCGGGCCACCGGAAGTTCTTCACGTTCGCCACCGATCGGCGGTTCGCACTCGACTGCGGTGTCGCCCTCTCCGACGTGGTCGTCGCCTACGAGACATGGGGCCGACTCGACGCCGACGGATCGAACGCCGTGCTGTTGTGCCACGCCTGGACCGGCGACAGTCACGCTGCCGGACCCGCCGGTCGTGGCCACCCGACGCCTGGGTGGTGGGACGACACGGTCGGGCCTGCCAAGCCGATCGACACCGACAAATACTTCGTGGTGTGCGCCAATGTGCTCGGCGGCTGTCAGGGGTCGACCGGACCTGCGTCACCGCATCCACTCGACTCGAGGCCGTACGGATCACGTTTTCCGGTGGTCACCATTCGCGACATGGTCAGGGCACAGGCGCAGCTCGGACTGCACCTCGGCGTCGGGCGATGGCTGTCGGTGATCGGCGGCTCGATGGGTGGGATGCAGGCCCTCGAGTGGGCGGTGATGTATCCACGTCGCGTCGGCTCGCTCGTCGCCGTCGCCACCTGTATGCAGGCCACGGCGCAGCAGATTGCGTGGGGCGCAATCGGTCGGCGAGCGATCCGCCTCGATCCGAAGTGGCGTGACGGTGACTTCTACGACGCCGAACCGGGCGACGGTCCGACCGAAGGCCTCGAGATCGCCCGCATGGTCGCGCAGGTCACTTTTCGCAGCGAGAACGTCTTCACCGACCGCTTCGGCCGCGAACTCGCCGACAAGTCCACTGTCGGCGACACGCTCGGGATGTGGCAGCGCTTCGAGGTAGAGCGGTACCTGGAATATCACGGGGTCAAGCTCGCCCGGCGGTTCGACACCAACAGCTATCTCGCGATCGGCAAGGCGATGGACCTCCACGACGTCGCCCGCGGACGGGGCTCCCTCGATCGGGCGATGATGCGCGTGGCGGCACCGACGATGGCGGTCGGCATCTGGAGCGACATGCTTTATCCGGCCTATCAGCAGCAACAGATCCACGCTGCAGTCGTTGCGAATGGCGTGCCGAGCGAGTATTTCGAGATCGACTCGCCGCACGGCCACGACGCGTTCCTCATCAACAGCGACCAGCTCGCCGAGCCGCTCGAGCGGTTCCTCGCAGGCGTCTCGAAGTCGTTCTCGTCCACTCGCTGACCGTGCCGGAAGGTCTCGAAGCCGAAATGTGGCGCCGGGCCTGCGGGCCGCTCGTCGGCCGCACCATCGTGGCGGCCGTCGTCGACGACCGGGTGGTTGCGGACGGCTTCGTCGCTGAGGTCACCGGCGCCACGATCGGGGGTGTGCGGCGAATCGGCAAGGTGGTGCTCGTCGACACCGACGGCCCGACGATCGGGCTGCACTTCGGAATGACGGGGCGCCTGTTGGTGGACGGCGTCGCCCCGATCGAACGGCTCGCCTACGCATCCGGTCGCGACGACCCGGCATGGGATCGGCTGGTCTTGCGCACGTCGCCCGATGGGTTCGTCGGAGCGCCGGCGCTGCGATTCAACGATCCCCGTCGACTCGGACGCATCTCGCTCGATCCCGACCTCAGCCTCCTCGGACTCGACATGTGCGAGGTCACCCCACGTCGCCTCACCGCAGCACTGAGCACGAGGCGCGGTGTGCTCAAATCGCTGCTGCTCGACCAGCACGTCGTCGCCGGGCTCGGAAACCTCTGCGCCGACGAGGTCCTGTGGTGGGCAGCGCTCGATCCCCGTCGGCTGGTCGACTCGCTGTCGTCAGTGGAGATCGAGCGGCTCTCGTCGGCGATTCGTCGCCGACTGCCGATCATGCTGGCCCGCGGAGGGAGCACGACCGGGGTGCTGAACCCGTTGGTGCGTGCGACGTGTCCCCCGTGCAACCGCGACGGGAGCCTGCTGGAACGCATCACGATCGGCGGGCGCACCGCCGTCTGGTGTCCAGAGCATCAGCGGTGATCCGTGCCGAAGCGCCGAACAGCTGGCACAATCGCTGCGGAGTGTTTGTTGCCGTTCCTTCTCCAGTCATCGCGTCGTCCGTGATTGCCGTCGTCGGTGCGGGCGATCCTTCGTCGAGCCGCCTCGTCTACACGATGGTCGTGGGCCTGGCAGTGATCGGGGTCGCGTTCATCCTGCTCGGTGTCTGGGTGCTTCGCCACACGCGGCCCGATCTCGAAGTGCTCGCACCGCTCGAACGCATGGGCGACCGCGATTGGAAGAAGCGCGACCCGTCGACGCAACGGCGGATTCTCGACCAGGTGCGTCCCGAAGGGGCTCAGCCGCTGTTCTCGGAACCGCTGCCTCCACCGATCGATGCCGAGTTCGAGCATGGGGGGCCGCCGGTGGCGTCGTTCAGCGACCTCGGGCCCGGCGTCGACGCCGAGCAGCGTGACCCCACGCCGCCCCACGTCGACCTCGACCTCGGACTCCCGTTCCCCGCCGACGACGAGATCGCCGACGTGGAGATCACCGACGGTGGCAACGTGGAGATCACCGACGGTGGCGACGTGGAGGCCGGATCCGACCCAGATGAGGCGTTGTCCGATCCTCGTGGGTGACTGCTAGATTGCAGCTCCACACGCGGACGTGGCTCAGTTGGTAGAGCGCAACCTTGCCAAGGTTGAGGTCGCCGGTTCGATCCCGGTCGTCCGCTCCAGAATTGCCGGGAATCCCTTCCACCAGGGGTTCCCGGTTCTTCGTTTTCGGTCGCTCTCGGGCTGACTCCTCCTTCGGGTCAGTGCCATTGGGCCCTGTCGCCGACATGCTCGTCGGCGTCAAGATCGTGTCATGGTCGGCCCGAGGCGCCACGCGACATCAGTGCTCTGTGTGGGGCAGGTCACGATGGACCACGTGTTCACGTTGATCGGTGAGATCGACGTCGGTCACAAGAACGCTGCGGCCACCCACACCACTCGGATCGGTGGTGTGGCCGCCACCGCCGCGATCGCGATCGCTCGGCTCGGCGGTTCGGTCTGCCTGCTGAGTCGCGTCGGCGACGATGACGTCGGTGCCGCAGTGATCGCGGCCCTCGAGAGCGAAGGAGTCGACGGCGTCGGCGTCGAACGAGTGCCCGGCACTGCGACATCCGTGTCATCGGTGGTCGTGGCGCCTGGCGGGGGCCGAACCGTCGTCAATCACACGTGCGGGCAGATGTTCCGAGGCTCCGATTCGGTGTCCGCCGAAGCGTTCGACGCAGTCCTGGTCGATGGCCGCTGGCACGACGCTGCCGAGCAGGCGCTCGGCAGCGCTCGCCGACACGGCGTGCCCGGCGTCGTGGATGTCGATCGTCACGTCGCCGATCCGTTGCGTCGGCGCACCATTTTCGGCCTCGCCAGTCACCTCGTCTTCAGCGAAGACGCGCTCACTGCCCTGACGGGCTGCGACGACCCCGTCGACGGGCTGCACGTCGCCGGCGGCCTCACCGAGGCGATGGTGGCGGTGACGTGCGGTGCGAACGGGGTTCGCTGGCTGGACGGGGGCCACGTACGCAGCGTCGATGCGTTCGGGATCGTGGCCATCGACACCAACGGGGCGGGTGACGTGTTCCACGGAGCGTTCACGCTGGCGCTCGCCGAGGGAGCAGCGTCGACCACGGCGTTTCGCTTTGCGTCGGCTGCAGCTGCGCTGAAGTGCGCTACCGCAGAGGCCCCGGATCGGTCGAGCGTCGATTCGCTGCTCGTTCGGAACGTTCTCGTGGATGTTGCGCGATGACGTCGGTCTGGGTGATCGCGGTGGGGCGGCCGACGTTCGATCTCGATTTCGGCGCCGCCCACGTCGACGACGCCTGGTCGGTACTCGCTGCACTCGACATCGAGGTTGCTGGTGACCGCAGCATCGTCGTCGACGACATCGTCGAGGCGATCGACTCGATCGGACCGTCAGATGTGGTTGTCGTGCTCCAGGCCACGTTCACCGACTCGTCGCTGACCGGCCGCATCGTCGAACGGACCCGCCGTCCGGTGCTCGTGTGGTCGTTTCCCGAAGAGCGAACCGGGGCGCGACTCCGTCTCAACTCGCTGTGCGGTGCCAACCTGGCGGCGTACCTCCTGCGACAACGCAGAGATCGGGCGCAGTTCGTCCACATCGATCCGACGGCGGCGACTGCTGTCCAGGTCGTCGGTGACGCGCTGAGGTCTCTGGTCGCTCCGGCATCTTCCGACGCAACGACACGTCATGGCGGTGCTGCAGTGACGACCAGGAGTGGCGGACAACGCGATCACATCTTGTCAGGCCTGCGAATCGGGGTCATCGGGGATCCACCGACCGGTTTCGAGCCGTGTGTCGGCGATGTCGACGAACTCTTGCGTTCCACGGGCATCGAGGTCGACCGGATTCCCCTCCACGAGCTGTTCGCCGCAGCGGATGGCGTCGGCGATCCGGCCCGAGCCGCCATCTCGCAGCGCATCCATTCGACGATGACCGTCGACGACGACGTCTGCCGGGCCGGGATCGAAGAGAGCATCGGCCTGTTCGGAGGCTTGAGTGAACTCGCGGCCCGCCACGGTTGGTCGGCGCTGGCTACCAGGTGCTGGCCGGAGTGCATGACCGAGTACGGAGGCGCGGCGTGCACGCCGATGGCGATGCTCACCGAGGACGGCGTGCCGTCGGTCTGCGAGGCCGACATGTACGGCGCAGCGACCGCACTGATCCTCAGGCACGTCGCCGGATCCGACCCGTTCGTGGCCGACCTCGTCGATGCCGATCCCCGTGATGACACCTCCGTGGTCTGGCACTGCGGTGTGGCGCCGATTTCGATCGCCGACCCTCGGAGCGTCCCGGTCGGCATCACTCACCCGAATCGGCATCGTGCCCTCGCGAACCAGTTCGCGCTGCGCCCCGGCACGGTGACACTCGCCCGGCTCAGTCAGGCGAGTGGGCAGATCAGCATGGTCATCGGGTCGGGCCGGATTCTCGACCGTCCCCGGCCGTTCATCGGCACGTGCGGCGTCCTCCAGTGGGACCGATCGGTCGACCACGTGCTCCGCAGCGTGTTCGACCGTGGCTTGGAGCATCACATCGGGTTGGTCTACGGCGAGCACCGAGAAGAGCTCGAGGAACTGGCTGCTGCATGGGATCTCCCCGTGGTGATCCTCGGCGCCGGCTGACGTGCGGCATTCTGGACGAGCTGCCGGCGCTGAGCCCGGAGAACCAGCGTTGCGAGCTGCTCGCCGGTTCCTCGGAAGTGGCGGTGGGTGCGAAATTCCGGGGACACAACCGGGCGGGCGGCTACGAGTGGCACGCCGACTGCGAAGTCACGTCGTACGAGCCGGGTCGACGGTTCGCCTATGTGGTGCCTCCGGCCTTCGAACACGCCACCGAGTGGAGCTACACGATCGAGCCCGATGGCGACGGGTGTGTCGTCACCGAGTCGTTCCATGCCCCGCTGCTCGCGCTTCCGGAGATCTACCCGGGAAGGATCGAGGGTCGACGCGACAACCTGGAGGCGGCGTGTCGGACCACGATGGCGAACCTCAAGAGCGCCCTCGAGCGTTGAGCGCCTGACGATCCGGCTGACGCTCTGACGGCCGTGCGGCGGCTGCGGTTACGTACATTTCGTGGATGGCCACTACATCTCGTCCCGAACCCGCCTCGCAGGAGTGGCTCGACTCGGTGATCGAGCCGGTCGTCGACCCTGATGCAGCGATCATCGACCCCCACCATCACTTGTGGCCGGCGGGCGGAGCGATGTCCTACGGGCTCGCCGATCTCGAGGCGGACCTGGCCGCCGGGCACAACGTCGTCGACACGGTCTTCGTCGAGTGTGGCGCCGCATACGACCGCAGCGCTGACGAAGCGCTGGCGTGTGTGGGTGAGACGGCGTTCGTCACCGGTGAAGCCGAGCGCTCTGCACGCAAGGTGATGGGCGGCATCGTCGCTCACGCCGATCTGTGCGATGGCCCCAATCTGGATGCCGTGCTCGCTGCGCACACAGCGGCAGGCAACGGCCGCTTCCGTGGGATCCGTCATGCCGGCTCGCGGGCGCTGCACCCGGACGTGCTGATGATCCCCGGCCGCGCCCCGGACGGGCTGTACGCCGATGCGGCGTTCCGGGCAGGTCTCGCTCGGTTGGGGGAGCGGGGCCTCACCTACGACACGTGGCACTACCACTACCAGAACCAGGATTTCGCCGCCCTCGCCCGCAGCGTTCCCGGCACCACGCTGGTCCTCGATCACTTCGGTACGCCGCTCGGTGTCGGTCCGTACGAATCGCAGCGCGAAGAGATCTTCGCGCAGTGGACGTCCGACATCGCCGACATCGCCCGCTGCGAGAACGTGGTTGCCAAGATCGGCGGGCTGGCCATGCCCGACAACGGATTCGGCTGGCACACCGCCGACCGACCTCCGACATCGGATCAGTTCATCGAAGCCCAGGGCAGGTACTACCTGCACACGATCGAGCAGTTCGGACCCGAACGCTGCATGTTCGAGTCGAACTTCCCGGTCGATCGGTTGTCGCTGTCGTACCGCACGTTCTGGAACGCAGCGAAGAAGCTGGTCGCTGACTTCTCGGCCGACGAGCGCGATGCCATGCTCCGTGGCACCGCCGCCCGCGTCTACCGCCTCGACTGATGCAGCGATGAGTGTGCGCGCGAACAGGTCGCGCGGACACTCATCGCTCGGGTGCCGGGGGAGCTGACGGGTCTCCCGCGGCCTCGGCCAGCATCGCAGCCATGACTTCGGCGAGCATCTGCGAACGTGGCGGCATACCGGGGAACTCCTCGGGCTGAGACGGATTCGCTCCTTCGCCGATCGAGTGGAAGCGCTCCATCGCGATTTCCAACCAGTCGGGATGAGGGAAGATCCAGAATCGATCGGCCCGGACGGCATCCACCACGAGGTCGGCCACCGCTGCAGGTGGCATGCCCTCGTCGATCGCCCGCCGGAGGTAGCCGAGCGACACCTGCTGCGCAGCGGTCCGTTCGGGGGCGGGCCCGAGTTCGGCCGGCCAGTTGCGGTCCGACTCTGCGATGCCGGTGCGCACCCACCCCGGGCAGAGACAGCTCACGCCGATGGGCAGCTGGGCCGACTGCACGGTCGAGTACAGCCCCTCGGTGAGCGCAACGACCGCATGCTTGGTCGCGTCGTATGGCGGTGCAAAGCCGGGGTACAGCCCGGCCATCGACGCGGTGTTGACGATGTGGCCGCCGCCCGACATCACGATGTGCGGCAGGAAGGCCCGAACTCCGTGGATGACCCCCCACAGGTTGACGCCGATGACCCACTCCCACGTTTCGATGCCTCCGAGCCAGGGGTCGCCGGCCCCGCCGACACCGGCGTTGTTGCACACGATGTGCACGGCGCCGAATCGATCCATCGTGGCAGCAGCGAGCGCGTCGACCGCCTCGACCTTGCTGACATCGGTGACGACGGTCAGCGTGTCGACACCGTGTGCCTCGACGTCCGTCGCAGCAGCGTCGAGCGCCCCCTGGTCGATGTCGGCGAGCACCACCGAGCAGCCCGCAGCAGCGAACGCGTTCGCCAATGCCAGACCGATGCCGCTCGCCGCGCCCGTGACCACTGCGACCTTGCCAGCTCCGAGTTCCATCTGTTCCCCCTCGTTCGTCGTGCCATGGTGACCGCCGGCGACCGTACCCGTTCACGGTCTCGTACGATCGACCGAACGGGTTCCGACGACATGGCGTAGGATTCGGGCCACTCATGGGAAAGGACCGCTGATGACCGAGAACTCCGTACTTCGCCACCGCAACGTCGGG
>JANPKU010000047.1:0-5795 GCA_031426215.1 Actinomycetes bacterium | reverse complement strand
CGACAAGCCCCAGACCACCCGACATCGGATCATGGGCGTGCTGACACGCCCCGGCTCGCAGCTGGTCTTCGTCGACACCCCGGGCCTGCACAAGCCGGTGACGGCCCTCGGAGAACGGGTCAACGCCACGGCGCTCAGCAGCGTCGACGACGTCGACGTCACGTGTCTGGTGCTCGACGCCACGCACTCGTTCGGCAAAGGTGATCGATGGGTCGCCGACCGCATCGACATCTCCAACTCGATCGTGATCGTCAACAAGACCGATGTCGCCAGCCGCGAGCAGGTGCTCAAGATGCTCGGCGCCGCCAGTGATCTCGGCGCTACGGCGTACTTCCCGGTGTCGGCCGTCAGCGGCGACGGACTCGGCGCTCTGGTCGCCGACCTCACCGACCGCCTCCCTGCGGGTCCGCACTACTTTCCCGATGACGAAGTGTCGGACCTCCCCGAGGAACGATGGGTCGCGGAACTGGTCCGCGAGCAGTTGCTGGCGGTCACCCGCGACGAGCTGCCGTATTCGATCGCCACACAGGTCGTCGAGTGGGAATGGCCGAGGATCCGGGTCGACATCATCGTCGAGCGCGACAGCCAGAAGGGGATGGTGATCGGCAAGGGAGGTCAGATCCTCAAGCAGGCCGGCGAGCAGGCGCGTGCGCAGCTGCCCGAGGGCGTGTACCTCGAACTTCGAGTCAAGGTCGACAAGGACTGGCAGCGCCGCCCCGAACGTGTCCAACGACTCGGTTACTGAGCAACCGTCGACTCGGGTGATTCCGGTGTCGAGCTGGGTGTCGGCTCGGGGATCGTCGACTGCGTCGTTGTCTGGGTCGTCGGTGCGACGGGAGGCGGAGGACTGGCCAGCAGGTTGACGTAGTCGTCGTAGGCGAGCGGCTCGCCCACGTCGGAGAGCAGGCTGCTGCCCTTCTTCACCGAGATCAGTTCTCCGGCGATCGTGAAGTTGACCAGACCCACTCGCTGCAGGCTGCTGATCATCGTCATCACGATCTGCCCGATCGCCTCGGTCTGCTGCGTACTCGGAATCCGTTCGAAGGTCTCGGCGTCGAGGTCGACGGTGAGCACCGCACGAGATTCGCTCGAACTCACGATCAGTCCCTCCTCGATGAGGGTCTCGAGTGCCACATCTGGTGGCGGCCCTGCTTCGAGGATGTCGGCGATCTGGTCAGCGGAGAACGGAGGCGGCAGCGGTACGAAGACCGGTTGCAGGCGACTGCGGGTCGTCAGGAAGTAGAACTCCGCAGTTTCGAGGCGAACAGGGGTCGTGGTGGTCGGCAACGTGTCCGGGGTGACGGGCATCGTCGTGGTGGTCGTCGTGGTCGTCGTGGTGGAGGTCGTTGTCGACGTCGAGTCGAGCCGAAACGGGTCTTCCTCGGCCGGAATCAGCGCGAAGCTGTCGTCACCGGTCGACACGCCGCATCCCGCGACGGTCGGCGCCAACACCCCTATCAGGGCAACCGCTGCGATCATCCGCCGGCCAGCCGCCCTCATGTTGGCACCCCAAGCGCAGTCACTCGCTGTGGCAGCTCGACCACGAAGCGTGCCCCACCGCCGATGCGATCCTGCACCCAGATGGTGCCACCCATCGCAGCGGTGTGTTCAGTCACGAGTGCCAACCCAAGGCCCGTGCCGATCCGATGCCGCGCTGCGCTGCCACGTGCGAACCGTTCGAAGATTCGTTCGCGTTCGCCCTGCGCGACGCCCGGTCCACCGTCCTCGACGGCGAGACGGAACCGGCCCGGCGCTGCTGCGGTCAACTCGATACGAAGGGCTCCACCGCCATGGTTGCGTGCGTTCTCCAGCAAGTTGCCGAGAATACGTTCGAACCGGACCTTGTCGAGCGCGACCTCGGTCGGCATCCCGCTCACCGCAACGATCGGAACGTCCGGCTCGCCGTATCGCGACGCCACACGCTGGGTCAGATCCACGAGTGAGACATCCTCGATGTTGAGGTCGGTGGCGCCGGCATCGATTCGGGCGAGTTCGAGCAGGTCGATGACCATGCTGTCGAATCGCCGGACCTGGTCCACGACGACGTCGAGCGCCTGCTGAGTTCGTTCGGGAATGTCCTCACGGCGGCCGTCGAGGACTTCCACCGCAGCGGTGAGCGCAGTGATCGGGGATCGCAGTTCGTGACTCACATCGGACGCGAAACGTGCTTCGCGCTCTATGCGGGCCTGGACGGCGTCGGCCATGTCGTTGAACGAGCCGGCGAGGCGGTCGAGGTCCGGATCGGACTCGGTCGCGAGTCGCGTGTCGAGGCCACCCGACGCGATGTCGGCTGCGGCGTCGGCAACCTGGCTGAGCGGGCGGAGGAGTCGACGGCTGGTGGCGAGACCGAACAACGTGGCGAGCACCGTGGTGCCAAGCGCACCCAGCAGAAGAGCGGTCAGGATGGCTCTGAGCGTGGCGGAGGTGTCGGCGAGCGGGAACGCCTCGAAATAGCCGGTGTCGTACTCGGCGATGTAGACGCCGACGGTGACGTAATCGGATCCGTCGATGGTGGAGTTCTGCAGGGCGCTCGTGCCGCTGCGCACACTGTCGACGAGCCGCTCGGGAAAATCGGTAATCGGATGCAGCACACTCGTGCTCGCCCGGGATGCTGCGGGATCACGGGAACTGAGCACGGCGAAACCCTCGGTGTCGGTTCGCAGCTCGTCGTCGAAGAAGACGCCGATTCCGCCGGGATCGACGGTCAGTTGCTGGCGCACGAGGTCGGCGTTCGCCAGGGCTTGCTGGCGAGCAGCATTTTGGTCTTCGCCCACGAGGTTGTTGCGGGTGAGGCCGTAGGTGACGCCGATCAGGACGACGCCGGCCAGCACGGCGATGAACGCGAAGAACAACGTGACCCGGGTTCGCAAACGTAGGGTCCGACGCGGTACCACGGGGTCAGTGTTGCAGGTGGACGTCATGGCCGAACGGCCGACGGAATGCGACCTGGTGAGGGTTCACCCGCTGCCGGTGGAATGCCAGGGGGAGGAAGGCATCCCACCGGGGCAGCGTGAACAGTCACCATGATGCGACTGCCGTGTGACGGACTGTTGCGGGAACTGTGCGATTTCGGTAACAAAGCGCACCGTTCGTCGGTCGCACGCGCAACACTGGCGTCGCTCATGGAATCACTGCTGTTCATCGAGGACGACGACGGGATCCGGTTGGCGCTGTCCATGGCGCTCGAGGACGAGGGCTACGCGGTCCGTCAGGCACCGAATGGCGGAGATGGTCTCGATCAGTTCCGTCGCTCGCCGCCAGATCTCGTACTGCTCGACCTGCGGCTGCCCGACATGTCCGGATTCGACGTGTGCCGGGCGCTGCGTGCCGAGAGCATCGTGCCGATCATCATGATCACCGCGCAGACCGATACCCACGACATGGTCGCCGGGTTGGAGGCGGGAGCCGACGACTACGTCACCAAGCCGGTCGTACCGAAGGAATTGGCAGCACGGATCCGCGCGCTGTTGCGTCGCGTCCACCTGCAGGACAAGTCAGCGACGCCGCTCGCCACGCGGTTCGGCGACATCGAGATCCGCCGGGAACAGGGCATCGTGCTCAAGGGGGACGTCGAACTCAACCTCACCAAGACCGAGTTCCGGCTGATGTGCGAATTCGCCGACCACGCCGGCGCCGTGCTCTCGCGAGACCAGTTGCTCGAACGTGTCTGGGGTTATGAGTACTTGGGCGATTCGCGCCTCGTCGACGCGCACGTGCGCCGTCTGCGTTTGAAGATCGAGGATCACCCCGACGATCCCAAGCTGATCGTCACCGCACGCGGTATCGGCTACCGCCTGATGACGACCTGACGGGCCCGGTCTCGGAATGGCGAGCTGGGCTCACTTGACGTAGAGGGCGTCGATCTCGTCGGCAAACTTGGCCAAGATGCCGCGGCGCTTGAGCTTCGAGGTCGGGGTGAGCAGTTCGGAGTCGGGAAGCCATTCCTCGCCGAGGATCTTCACCTTCTTGACTGCTTCAGCGTTGTTGAATCCGGCCATTGCCTCGACGAGGCCCTCGTTGACCTCGGCGACCACCTCGGGGTTCTCGGCGAGCGCCGGCAGCGAGGCACCGTCACCCGTCAGACCGTGCGATGCCGCCCAGGCAGCAGCGGCATCAGGATCGAGCACGACGAGCGCAGACATGAACGGACGCTGCTCGCCGATGGCGCACGCCTGCCCGACGAGCGGAATCATCTTGAGTTCGGCTTCGAGGTTGGCCGGGCTCACGTTCTTGCCGCCGGCGGTGATGATGATCTCCTTCTTGCGGTCGACGATCTTCAGATAGCCGTCGTCGTCGAGCACGCCGATGTCGCCTGTGTGCAGCCACCCATCGCTGTCGATTGTCTCCGCAGTCTGTTCCGGCTTGCCGAGGTACCCCTCGAAGTTGTTGCCTCCTCGGCACAGGACTTCGCCGTCTTCGCCGATCATGATCTCGATGCCGACGGCAGCCTGACCGACGCATCCTGGCTTCGGAGCGTTGGACCACGTGAGTCCAGCGGTGGTCTCCGACATGCCGTACCCCTCGGTGAGCGGGACGCCGATCGCTCGGAACCAGGCAAGGATTTCCGCTGGCAGGGGAGCTGCGCCGGTGATGCAGATCTCGGCCTCGTCGAGGCCGATCAAGCCACGAACGGTCGAGAAGGCCACCTGGTCCAGGAAGTTCCAGGTGTCGATCTCCTCCTGGGTGGCGGTGCCGCGTGTCATCTTCTCCACGATGGGCAGGGCCGCAGCGACGGCGTCGTTGAACGACTTGGCCTTCTCGGGGTCGGCGCCGACGGCGGCGTTGACTCCGGCGTACAGCTTCTCCCAGACTCGGGGCACGCCGATGAAGATGTTCGGCTTAACCTCTCCGGTGAAGGCGGTCAACTTCGAAGTGTCGGGGCAGCAGGTGACCTGGCTGGCGAAGTCGACCATGTAGTAGTGGCCGAGCAGACGCTCGAAGATGTGCGCCATCGGCAGGTACGACACGTGACGCTTGCCTGCGAAGTTTTCGATGTCGGTCTGCTCGCGCATGGTCTGGCCGAGCGATTCGAGCGTCCACACCACGTTGCTGTGCGACAGCATCACTCCCTTGGGTGGGCCGGTGGTGCCGGAGGTGTAGATCACGGTGGCGAGCGTGTCGAGAGAGGCGTTGCCGGCCTCGGCGGCGAGGTCGGCGGCGTCGGCCGACGAGATCTCGGTGAACGGCACCACGGAATCACCGGCAGTCTCGGACGGCTCCATCAGCACGATGTGCTCGAGGGTGCTGAGCGACTCGCGCACCTTGAGGAAACGCTCGAGGAAGGTGTCGTTCTCCACGACGGCAACCTTGGCGCCGCAGTCGTTGACGAGGTACTCGATCTGTTCGGGCGCCGAGGAGTTGTAGATCGACACGGGGGTGGCACCGAGGAAGAGCACGGCGAGGTCGAGCGCATGGAATTCGGGTCGGTTGGTGAGCATCAGCACGACCGTGTCGCCCGGGCCCACGCCGAGCCCGCGTAGACCGGTGACGAGTCGCGCGGTGTCGACGGCGAGCTGGGCCAACGTCGAGCTCTGCCATGCGCCATCGGAGTCCTTCCAGCGCAGTACCTCGACATCTGGATTGCGCTCGAGGTTGGCGAGGAATCGGAGATTGAGATTCTGGCCGTCGATTCGATCGAGAAGGTCCTGGCTGCTGGTCATGGTGCACATTGTCGCGCGTCGGCGCCCAAAGTGACACATGGCACGCCCAAGTTCCGTCCGGCCAGGTCAGGAAGGGTCGAGGAACTGCACGACGGCGTCGGTGAACACGTCGTTCTTGTCGCCGGCGATCATGTG
>JANPKU010000046.1:0-25848 GCA_031426215.1 Actinomycetes bacterium | reverse complement strand
CGACGATCCCACGATGCGCCCGGGACAGTGGTACGTGGTGCACACCCAGTCGGGCTACGAGAAGAAGGTCACGGCCAATCTCGAGGCCCGCATCCAGTCGATGAACATGGAGGACAAGATCTACGAGATCGTCATCCCCATGGAAGAGGTCGACGAATTCAAGAACGGCAAGAAGCAGACCGTGCAACGCAAGGTCTTCCCGGGTTACCTGCTGGTCCGTTGCGTGATGGACGACGAGTCGTGGTACTGCGTGCGCAACACGCCGGGTATCACCGGGTTCGTCGGACAGAGCCGTCATGGCCAGAAGCCCACCCCGCTGTCGCGCCGTGAGGTCAAGACGTTTCTCACTCCGAAGACCGACGGGGTCGACGCAGCACCGCGTCGCAAGGCGAAGCTCGACTACGAAGAGGGCGAGAGCGTCCGCGTGAAGGAAGGCCCATTCGCCGACTTCACCGGCGAGATCGCCGAAATCAACGCCGACCACATGAAGTTGAAGGTCCTCGTCAACATCTTCGGTCGCGAGACCCTGGTGGAGATGGACTTCAGCCAGGTCGCCAAACTCTGATTCGCCTCCGGCGACGGACCACCACACACGAACTCGAAACGTAAAGGGAACATCGCCATGGCGAAGAAGAAAGTACTCACGGTCGTCAAGATCCAGATCGAGGCCGGAAAGGCCAGCCCCGCACCGCCTGTCGGCACGGCGCTCGGCCCGCACGGGATTGCGATCATGGACTTCGTGAAGGCGTACAACGCCCGGACCGAGGCCCAGGCCGGCACCGTGGTGCCGACCGAGATCACGATCTACGAGGACCGCACGTTCGATTTCGTGCTCAAGACGCCGCCGACGGCGGTGTTGATCCGCGAAAAGGCCGGCCTGCCGAAGGCGTCCAGCACGCCGGGTTCAGTGGTGGCCGGTTCGATCACCGAGGCGCAAGTCGAAGAGATCGCCACCATCAAGTTGCCCGACCTGAACGCCTACGACATGGATGCCGCGAAGCTCCAGGTCCGCGGTACCGCCCGGTCGATGGGCATCGAAGTCAAGTAGCAATCGTCTCGATTGGGGTCAGACCCCAATCGAGATTCCACCAACGCCACGACCGGGACGACCTCGCCCGGCGGGCCAACCACTGAGGGAGACACACAATGTCAGGCAAGAAGTTCGCAAACGCACTCAAGCAGTTCGATCGTGACCAGTTCTATGGTCCGGTCGAGGCCGTGGGGCTCGTGAAGACGATGGCGTCAGCCAAGTTCGACGAAGGCATCGACGTGTCGATCCGACTCGGCGTCGATCCTCGCAAAGCCGACCAGATGGTGCGCGGCACGGTGGCGCTGCCTGCCGGCACCGGCAAGGACGTCCGAGTCGCCGTGTTCGCAACCGGTGAAGCAGCCGACGAGGCGCGCGAAGCCGGGGCCGACATCGTCGGTGCCGACGACCTGGCGGCAGCGGTCGAGAGCGGCAAGATGGACTTCGATCTCGTGATCGCCACGCCCGACATGATGCCCGTCGTCGGTCGCCTCGGCCGGGTGCTCGGCCCCCGTGGCCTCATGCCGAACCCCAAGACCGGAACGGTCACCCCCGACGTCGGTAAAGCCGTCCAGGACTTCAAGGGCGGCAAGGTCGAATACCGCACCGACCGATATGGCAACGTTCACGTCCCGCTCGGCAAGGCCAGCTTCGAGCCGGCAGCGCTCGAGCAGAACTTCCGTGCCGTGATCGACGAGATCCAGCGCGCGAAGCCGTCGTCGGCGAAGGGCCGTTACCTGAAGAAGATCACCGTGTCGTCCACGATGGGCCCTGGCGTCCACGTCGACACGGGTCGGCTCAAGCCGGAGTAGGCTCCGGTTTCACATACGAATACGGTCGCTCGCCTGAGACCGTTGGTCCCCGAACTGTTCGGGGGTAATGGGTTCGTCCCGCCAACCGAGGTGCATATCGCCGAAGAACCACCGATCGACGCAACGTCGCACGGTGCGCTCCTCGTCGGTGTTCGCATCTGATGCGAGCACCACGAGTTGAGCGAAAGGAGGTATGCACACATGACAACGACAACGACACCGACGACGAAGGGCAGAACCGAGCCCCGAGCCGACAAGGTGGCAATCGTCGACGAGATCACTGCCAAGCTGAACAACAGCGTGGCGGTGTTCGTCTCCGAGTACCGAGGACTGTCGGTCGGCCAACTGGCCAACCTTCGGACCCCGTTGCGCGAAGCGGGCGCGGAGCACAAGGTGTACAAGAACACCCTTGCTCGTCTCGCCGCCACGAGCGCTGGTTACGAAGGACTCAACGAGTACCTGCTCGGGCCGACGGCACTCACGTTCGTCACCGGCGATTCGGTGGCGGCAGCGAAGGCACTGCTCGATCTGAGCAGGACGAACCCGCTCCTCGTCATCAAGGGCGGCATGTTGGGCACCAGCCCGATGTCGGCCGATGACGTGAAGGCACTTGCGACCCTGCCGTCTCGCGAAGAACTGCTGGCCCGACTGGCCGGCGCGTTCCAAGCTCCCCTGGTCAAGACCGCTGGTCTGCTCCAGGCGCTTCCACGCAACTTCGCCTACGGCCTGTCCGCACTCATCGAGAAGCAGTCGGCCACCGAGGCCGCCTGACCCGCCACAACCCGAAATTGCCCGCGTTCGTGACGGTCACCGTCACGATTCCGGACAATTTCGGACAAATTCCATCATTCGAGAACTGAACACAGGAGAAACCAATGTCCACCAAGGAAGAGATCCTCGACGCGATCGGCAACATGACCGTGATCGAGCTCAAGGAACTGCTCGACGCCTTCGAAGAGAAGTTCGAAGTCACCGCTGCTGCGCCCGTCGCAGTTGCCGCTGCGGCCCCGGTCGGCGGTGGCGGCGACGCCGCTGCTGAGGAAGAGAAGGACGAGTTCGATGTCGTCCTCGAGAGCGCCGGCGCACAGAAGATCCAGGTCGTGAAGGTCGTCAAGGACCTGCTCGGCGTGGGCCTGAAGGACGCCAAGGACCTCGTCGACGCTGCCCCGAAGCCGCTGATGGAAAAGGTCAGCAAGGCCGACGCCGAAGCCGCGAAGGCCAAGCTCGAAGAAGTCGGCGCCACCGTCGAACTGAAGTGAACGCGGGGCCGACAGGCCCTCGTTCGAACTGGTGAGGCAACACCCCGGGATCAAACTCCCGGGGTGTTGCGCGTCACGATGCGATGACAGTTCGCCTCGAATGCTTGACATCTGCGGCCGAACTCTTTACGTTGACCGGCAATTCAGCGAATGACCCGTCCCGCTCGACGAAACACCGTCGAGGTCGGTTGATGTTCTGCGTCCTGCGCCGCTAGCATTGCCTGTTGCCGTGTGTCTCCTGTTTCCCTACCGTCCCTTCGGTCTGGATCAGCGCGCCCGGTATCACGTCGCAGCATTCTGCGTCGTCCACCCTCGATTTTCTGGAGAGTGATCCGTGGCGACTCGTCCCGTGTCCCGTGAACGCTATTCGTTCGGCAATCTCAAGGAGCCGCTCGAACTCCCCGACCTGATCGCAGTCCAGCGAGAGAGCTTCGAATGGTTCCTCAACGAGGGCCTGGCGAACACTTTCCGCGACATCAGCCCGATCAAGGACTTCTCCGAGTCGCTCCAGCTCGAGCTGGAGTTCGACCCGTTCGACGAAGACCTGCGCCCGCCGCCCAAGTTCACGGTGGAGGAATGCAAGGAAAAGGACATGACCTACAGCGCGCCCGTGTTCGTGCGCGCCCGGTTCATGAACCGCAACACCGGTGAGATCAAGGAACAGACCGTCTTCATGGGCGACTTCCCGATCATGACCGACAAGGGCACGTTCATCGTTAACGGCACCGAGCGCGTCGTCGTGTCGCAGCTCGTGCGAAGCCCCGGCGTCATCTTCGAGCCGGGCGAACGCTTCCGCCTTCGTAACCTCACCAAGCACCAGCTGGTCAAGGGAACGATCCACCCGTACCGCGGAGAGTGGATGGAGTTCGACGTCGAGCACAAGCCCGGCAAGGACGTGACCGCCGGCACGCGTGTCGCCCGCAAGCGCCGTCTCGGCATCTTCACGATGCTGCGTGCGCTCGGCTACGACGAGGAGAACGCACCCGGTTTCCTCGATCGCTTCGTCACGCATTTCGACTTCCTCGAAGGCCAGTGGGACAAAGAGCGCGACATCGCCCCCACCCAGGAAGAAGCACTCGTCGAGATCTACAAGCGCGCTCGCCCGGGCGAACCGCCCACGGTCGAGTCGGCCAAGGCCTACTTCCGCAACGCGTTCTTCGAGAGCCGCCGCTACGACCTGAGCCGCGTCGGTCGCTACAAGCTCAACCGCAAGCTCGGCGACGAGGTCGCTGGTCTCGGCGCGTTGTTCGGTCTCGAAGGTGCGGTCAACTCCGAGGGTGAGCCGCTGCTCGACTACCCCGACGAGAACCAGAACGTGCTCAGCCGCTGCGAGGTGCTCGCATCGATCACCTACATGCTGCACCTGGTCAAGCAGGAGCCCGGCTACCGTCTCGACGACCAGGACCACTTCGCCAACCGTCGCATCCGTTCGGTCGGCGAGCTGATCCAGAACCAGGTTCGAATCGGCCTCAGCCGCATGGAGCGTGTCGTGCGTGAGCGCATGACCACCCAGGACGTCGAGGCGATCACGCCGCAGACGCTGATCAACATCCGTCCGGTCGTCGCCGCGATCAAGGAGTTCTTCGGAACCTCTCAGCTGTCGCAGTTCATGGACCAGGTCAACCCGCTGTCGGGCCTGACCCACCGTCGCCGCCTGTCGGCGCTCGGACCTGGCGGTCTGTCGCGTGAGCGTGCTGGCTTCGAAGTGCGCGACGTGCACTTCAGCCACTACGGCCGTATGTGCCCGATCGAGACGCCGGAAGGCCCGAACATCGGTCTGATCGGTGGTCTGTCCACGTACGCCCGCGTCAACGAGTTCGGCTTCATCGAGAGCCCGTACCGTGAGGTCAAGGACGGCAAGGTCACCGGCAAGATCGTCTACATGGCCGCCGACGAAGAAGAGAACTACGTCGTCGCCCAGGCCAACACGCCGCTGAAGGACGACGGCAGCATCCGTGCCGAGCGCACGCTCGTGCGTCGATCGCCGCAGTCCGCCAGCCTCGAAGATCTGCGCAAGATGCTCGAAGCCGAGAGCTTCTTCGGTGCCACTACCGACATCGGTTACGTGCCTCCTGAAGAGGTCGACTTCATCGACGTGTCGCCGAAGCAGATCGTGTCGGTCGCCACGGCGCTGATCCCGTTCCTCGAGCACGACGACGCCAACCGGGCGCTCATGGGCGCCAACATGCAGCGTCAGGCCGTCCCGCTGATCCGTGCCGAGGCGCCGTACATCGGCACGGGCATCGAGAACCGCGCCGCCCGCGACGCCGCCGACCTGATCCAGGCGATCGACGATGGCGAGGTCACCGAGGTGTCCGGCGAGTCGATCACCGTCCAGTACAAGACCGAGGGCAAGCGGGTCTATCGCCTCGCCAAGTTCCGTCGTTCGAACCAGGACACGTGCATCAACCAACGGCCTCGCGTGGTCGAGGGTGACACGGTGACGAAGGGCTCGATCATCGCCGATGGTCCGTCCACCGACGAGGGCGAGCTGGCGCTCGGCAAGAACCTGCTCGTGGCGTTCATGCCATGGGAGGGCTACAACTTCGAGGACGCGATCATCCTGTCCGAGCGCTTGGTGAAGGACGACGTCCTCACGTCGATCCACATCAAGGAGCACGAGGTCGATGCCCGTGACACCAAGCTCGGCCCGGAGGAGATCTCACGGGACATCCCGAACCTGAGCGATGACATCCTCGCCGACCTCGACGACCGCGGGATCATCCGCGTCGGCGCCGAAGTCGGCCCCGGTGACGTCCTGGTCGGCAAGGTCACGCCGAAGGGTGAGACCGAGCTCACCCCCGAGGAGCGCCTGCTGCGCGCCATCTTCGGCGAGAAGGCCCGAGAGGTTCGCGACACCAGCTTGAAGGTGCCGCACGGTGAGGTCGGCAAGGTCATCGACGTCAAGGTGTTCAACCGCGACGACGGCGACGAACTGCCGCCCGGCGTCAACCAGCTCGTGCGGGTCTACGTCGCCCAGAAGCGCAAGATCTCCGTCGGCGACAAGCTCGCCGGCCGCCACGGCAACAAGGGTGTCATCTCCAAGATCCTGCCGATCGAGGACATGCCGTTCACCGCCGATGGCCAGCCGGTCGACATCATCCTCAACCCGCTCGGCGTGCCGAGTCGCATGAACGTGGGCCAGGTGCTCGAAGCGCACCTCGGTTACTGCGCCCGCTGGGGTTGGACCAACCCGGACGGCACCACCGTCGGCGATGCGCCGATCCGCGGCACCGAGACCAAGACGCGGCCGAACACCAAGCCGTCCACCTTCGTGTCGACGCCGGTGTTCGACGGCGCCAACTGGGACGAGAAGGAGAAGTCGGGTGACCATCCGACGATCCAGGAGATCCTCGAGCAACTCAACCCCGAGTCGGCCAACG
This sequence comes from Actinomycetes bacterium, assembly GCA_031426215.1. Lineage (GTDB taxonomy): Bacteria > Actinomycetota > Acidimicrobiia > Acidimicrobiales > Ilumatobacteraceae > Sva-07. The sequence goes on along the minus strand of JANPKU010000046.1, from coordinate 19,367 downwards.
GCGATCGTCTCGTCGGGACGAACGGCAAGCTCGACCTCTACAACGGTCGCACCGGTGAGCCGTACGACAACCAGATCACCTGCGGATACATGTACATCTTGAAGCTGGCCCACCTGGTCGACGACAAGATCCACGCCCGCTCCACCGGCCCGTACTCGATGATCACCCAGCAGCCGCTCGGTGGTAAGGCGCAGTTCGGTGGTCAGCGCTTCGGTGAGATGGAAGTGTGGGCTCTCGAGGCCTACGGCGCGGCGTACTGCCTGCAGGAGCTGCTCACCATCAAGTCCGACGACGTGCTCGGCCGAGTCCGTGTGTACGAAGCGATCGTGAAGGGCGACAACATCCCCGAACCGGGTGTGCCCGAGAGCTTCAAGGTGCTGATGAAGGAGATGCAGGCACTCTGCATCAACGTCGAGGTGCTCACCGAGGACGGCCACGAGATCGAGATGCGCGACCTCGACGACGAGGTGTACCGCGCCGCCGAGGAACTCGGCATCGACATCTCGCGCCCGGAACGCGGCACCGACGAAGACGACGCCCGCCGCGAACGCGAAAAGGCCGAACGCACCGCCAGGTACTGACCTCGATGGTGCTCGCAAGGGGTCAGACCCCAGATGCGACCACCCCGAGGCGCAGGCCCGTCGCAAGGCGATGTGCGTTGAATCTGGGGTCTGACCCCTGGCTCAGTGCGATCACCTGAACGACAAGCAAAGAACTGAACTGAACAGCGAAGCCAGAACACCCGAGAGCGATTACGAGGAACCACATGCTCGACGTCAACATGTTCGACCAACTGAAGATCCGTTTGGCCACGGCGGACCAGATCCGCAACTGGTCGCACGGCGAGGTGAAGAAGCCCGAGACGATCAACTACCGCACGTTGCGTCCCGAGAAGGACGGCTTGTTCTGCGAGAAGATCTTCGGACCGACTCGTGACTGGGAGTGCTACTGCGGCAAGTACAAGCGCGTCCGCTTCAAGGGCATCATCTGCGAGCGCTGTGGCGTCGAGGTCACGCGTTCGAAGGTTCGCCGTGACCGTATGGGTCACATCGAGCTCGCCGCTCCTGCAGTCCACATCTGGTACCTGCGTGGCACCCGGTCGTGGCTCGCCTATCTGCTCGCCGGCATCGAGCCGAAGGAGGAGCTCAAGGCGAAGATGCTCGAGAAGGTCATCTACTTCGCGGCGCATCTGGTGAGCTGGGTCGACGAGGATGGCCGCCACGAGGCGTTGCCGAACCTCGAAGCCGAGTACCTCGAAGAGCGTGATGCCATCCAGAAGGAGATGGAGATCGCGATCGATCGTCGCTTCAAGGAGCTCGAGGAGACCGCTGCCGAGGCCGAGAAGGAAGACGCGAAGGCCGCCGACCTGAAGAAGATCCAGAAGGAAGCCGACAAGGAAGTCGAAGGCATCCGTGAGCGCTACGAGATCGAGCTCGACCTCATTGCTCGCACCTGGGACGAATTCAAGAGCCTCCACGCTCGCAAGATCATCGAAGACGAGATGTTGTGGCGCGAGATGCGCGACAAGTACGGCGAATACTTCGAGGGTGGAACCGGCGCCGAAGCCATCAAGTCGCTGATCGATCGCATCGATTTCGACGAAGAGGAGATCAAGCTCCGCAACGCGATCGACCCGCAGGAAGGTCAGAAGCCGCTCAGCGCACAGCGCAAGCAGAAGGCGATCAAGCGTCTCAAGATCGTGGCGTCGTTCAACCGTCGCGACGAGCACGGCCGTCGTACCAACGATCCCAAGGCCATGATCCTCGACGTCGTCCCGGTGATCCCACCGGAGCTGCGCCCGATGGTGCAGCTCGACGGTGGCCGTTTCGCCACGTCCGACCTCAACGATCTCTACCGTCGTGTGATCAACCGCAACAACCGTTTGGAGCGCCTGCTCAACCTGGGAGCCCCGGAGATCATCATCAACAACGAGAAGCGCATGCTGCAGGAGGCCGTCGACGCGTTGTTCGACAACGGTCGCCGTGGCCGGCCGGTGACCGGACCGGGCAACCGTCCGTTGAAGTCGCTCTCCGACATGCTCAAGGGCAAGCAGGGCCGGTTCCGCCAGAACCTGCTCGGCAAGCGCGTCGACTACTCGGGCCGTTCGGTCATCGTGGCCGGCCCGACGTTGCGTCTGCACCAGTGCGGTCTGCCGAAGTTGATGGCACTCGAACTGTTCAAGCCGTTCGTGATGAAGCGTCTCGTCGACCTCGAGTTGGCGCAGAACATCAAGACCGCGAAGCGCATGGTCGAGCGACGCCGCCCGCAGGTGTGGGACGTCCTCGAGGACGTCATCAAGGAGCACCCGGTGCTCCTCAACCGTGCGCCGACGCTGCACCGCCTCGGCATCCAAGCGTTCGAGCCGGTGCTCGTCGAAGGCAAGGCACTGCAGATCCATCCGCTCGTCTGCACGGCGTTCAATGCCGACTTCGACGGCGACCAGATGGCCATCCACGTTCCTCTGTCGGCAGAAGCACAGGCCGAGGCCCGAGTGCTGATGCTCAGCGCGAACAACATCCTGTCGCCAGCGTCGGGTCGCCCGATCGTCACGCCGTCGCAGGACCTGATCATCGGCGGGTACTACCTCACCGAGCAGGTCGACGGCGCGAAGGGCGAAGGACGCACGTTCCGCCACCTGTGGGAAGCGCTTCGCGCCTACGACGAGGGCACCGTGGAGTTGCACGCCAAGATCAACATGCGCCCTCCCGGCAAGGAGCCGTTCGAGTCGACTGTCGGTCGGGTCCTCTTCGAAGAGGCGCTCCCGGAGAACTACCCCGAACTGTTCGGCCACTTCAACGAGACCGTCAAGAAGAAGGAGATGGGCGTCATCGTCGAACGTCTCTCCGACAACTACGACAAGGCTGCTGTTGCCGAGGCGCTCGACAAGATCAAGAACGTCTGCTACCGCTTTGCGACGCAGTCGGGTCTGACCGTGTCGATCGACGACGTCCGTACCCCGAAGGCGAAGCGGGCACTGCTCGACGATTTCGAGGCACAGGCCGACAAGGTCGAGAAGCAGTTCCGCCGCGGCATCATCACCGACGGTGAGCGCCGCCAGCAGGAGGTGCGCATCTGGACCGATGCCACCGCTCAGGTGCAGGCAGCCATGGTTGCCGAGTTCGAAGAGCAGCGCTTCAACCCGATCCAGATGATGGTCGACTCGGGCGCCCGCGGCAACATGACCCAGATGCGTCAGATCGGCGCGATGCGCGGCCTCGTGGCCAACCCTCGCGGTGACATGATCCCTCGTCCCATCAAGTCGAACTTCCGTGAGGGTCTCGAGACCCTCGAGTACTTCATCGCCACGCCGGGTGCCCGTAAGGGCCTCGTCGACACGGCGTTGCGTACCGCTGACTCGGGTTACCTCACCCGTCGTCTGGTCGATGTCGCCCAGGAACTGATCGTCCGCGAGGACGACTGCGGTTCGACGCTCGGTGTGTGGATCGAGAACGTCTCGCCCGACACGGCGAACCGTCGCTCGTACCTCGAGACCAAGCTCTACGGTCGGGCGTTGCTCAACGACACCGATCTCGCCGCCCCGATGGTGAAAGACGGCGAGTCGATGACGATGTTGCCGCGCAACACCATCGTCGGCGACGAGGAGATGGAGGCGTTGCGCGACGACGCCAACATCACCCGCCTGCGGGTCCGTTCGGTGCTGACGTGCGATGCCGAACTCGGCGTGTGTGCCATGTGCTACGGCCGTTCTCTGGCAACCGGCAAGATGATCGAACTCGGCGAGGCCGTTGGCGTCATTGCCGCCCAGTCGATTGGCGAGCCCGGCACCCAGCTGACGATGCGTACCTTCCACACCGGTGGTGTGGCGGGTAAGGACATCGCCGGCGGTCTGCCACGCGTCGTCGAGCTGTTCGAGGCTCGTACGCCGAAAGGCTCGGCCCGTCTGGCCAAGGCGAGTGGCATCCTGCACCTTCGCGAGGACGAAGGCAAGGGCATCCCCGTCGTCGTGATCGACGATGCCGGCGAAGAGCACGAGGTCGTGCTTCCGCTCGGTGCCCGTCCGATCGTGGTCGACGGCCAGGACGTCAAGGCCGGCGATCCGCTCACCGATGGTCCCTTCGATCCGAAGGAGATCATGGAGATCAAGGGCATCCGCGAAACGCAGCTGTACTTGGTCGAAGAGGTCCAGCGGGTCTACCGCGACCAGGGTGTGTCGATCCACGACAAGCACATCGAACTCATCGTGCGCCAGATGACCCGTCGGGTCGGTGTGCAGGAGCCGGGTGGCACCACCTTCCTGCCGGGCGAGCGCGTCGACTCGAAGCGCTTCCGCGACACGAACCGCCGCATGGTCGAAGAAGGCGCACGCCCCGCCGAGGGCCGTCCCGAGTTGATGGGGATCACCAAGGCGTCGCTGGCCACCGAGTCGTGGCTGTCGGCCGCGTCGTTCCAGGAGACCACCCGGGTGCTCACCGAGGCTGCCATCGACGGCCGCGGCGACAGCCTCATCGGCCTCAAGGAGAACATCATCATCGGCAAGCTCATCCCCGCCGGCACCGGCATGATGAAGTACCGCGAGTTCGGCATCGAAGCGCCGGACTACGAGCCGATGTCGTTCTACTCGAGCGATGGTGAAGAAGAGGATCCGGCAGCATTCCTCGCCGGTCTCGAAGGCACCTACGAGCCCGAGGCTGCAGTCGCCGAACCCATCGGCTGATCTGCGAATCCACGAGTACAGCGGAACGACCCGGGCCAGTCGGCTCGGGTCGTTCCGCGTCCCCGCTGCCGCTGCCGCCGGTGATGAGCGAACCGCCCGAATACCGGCCGTTGGCTCATCACTCTGTGGTGCAACGCTTGGGTGATGAGCGAGACGCCCGTATCCGGGCGCTTCGCTCATCGCTCTCGGGTGGTGCGGGTCAGAGCAGCAGTTGGACCAGGATCAACTTGAGGATCATGGCCAGGGGGAACACGAGCGCATAGCCGGTGTCGACTCGTTCGTCGCCCTCGGTGCGCTCGGCGGCAAAGGCCAAGACCGCTGGTTGAGTTTGGATACCGGCGATCATGCCAGCGCCGTCGACGGGGTCGCGGCCGAGCACCCGGATCATGATCGTGGCCAGTACGCCCGTCGCTACGGTCACGATCACCGCCGCCAGCGCCAACTGCAGCCCGAGTCCGGTCCCCGCAGCGTCGGCGAACGTGGCACCGGAACGGATGCCCACGCCACCGAGGAACAGCGAGACACCGAGTTGGCGGATCGTGAGATTGGCTGCGTGGGGAATCTGCCACGTGAACGGACCGGTTCGCGACAGCGTGCCCAACACGAGCGCAGCGATGAGGGGACCGCCGCCGACGCCGAGCGCGATCTCGCCGCCTCCCGGCAGAGGAACGGTCAGCTGTGCAAGCAGGAGTCCGATGGCCAGGCCGGTGGCGAAGCCGAGGGCGTCGACCTCGGCGAGACCGCGGTCGGAGTCGCCGAGGGCAGCGGCCACCTCGCCCATCTTCTCTGTCGGGCCGACCACGCGCACCCGGTCGCCCAATCGCAGCACGAAGTCGCGGTCGGCCATCAGATCGGCATCACCACGCCGGACGCGTGTGGCCATCGCACCGAACCGGCCTTCGAGGTCGACCTCGCGCAGCCGGGCGCCGGCCAACTCCCGACGCGACACCGAGATCCGGCGGAAGTCGAGCTTCTTGCGGTCGAGAGCCAGATGGCGCTCGCTCCGGTGACCCGCCCACTCGACGAACCGATCGACGGCGTCGGGGTCGCCGATGACGGTGCAGAGGTCGCCCGGTCGGAGCGTGATGTCGTTCGTGGCGAGGTCGACCTGTCCGTCGTGTTCGACACGTGAGAATGCCAGGCGCTCGCCGTCCCACGATCGCAGCTCACCCAATGGGGGTAGGTCGGTGCGGATGACGATCACCGTGGCGCTCGTGACATCGTGAGACCGCGCAGCCGTGGGCGCCGGCGCGTTCGCGCCACGCTTGGACGGGTGTCGCACGCGTCGCAGCGACCATCCCGCAGCGATGATCATCGAGATCACCCCGAGCGGGTACGCGAGCGAGTATCCGACGACCGGGTCGGTCACCGTGCCGTCGGCGATGCCCGGCGCGAGCTGTTCGAGTGCGGCCGACAGCGCCGGGGTATTGGTCTGAGTCCCTGCGAAGAGCCCGGCTCGGGCCCCCGCATCGAAGCCGAACAGTTCGCTGACGCCAGCAACGGTGAGGCCGATTGCGGAGAGCAACACGACGACGCCGATGCTCACCCTCAGACCGTCCTGGCGCAACCCGCCGAAGAAGGCCGGGCCTGAGGCCAACCCGACGGTGTAGATGAACAGCGCCAGTCCGAACAGCGGGATGATGGGAGGGAGCGAGGTCAGCTCCGGCTCGATCGCCGAGAGCGCCAGCCCGGCGAAGAGTGCGGCGGCCGGGCCGAGGCTGACGCCGCCGACACGGACTCGGCTGAGTGCCGCGCCGAGTGCGACGACCACGAACAACGCAAGGAGCGGATCGGACGTCAACACTCCCACAACCGCCGTTCTACCACTGTTGCGGTCGCGCCGAGCCCTGACGCGATGGACCGCCACGCGACAGGTCTCGCTGATCGCTCGACGGCGGTTGCGCGTGCGGGGCGGCGACCGTAGCCTTGCAGGGTCCTCTCATCGGGGTCGTCGTCGACGAGTCCGGTGTATGGCGGGCGGCTCGCAACCAGCGATTTCGTCCAACACACCACATGTCGATGGCGCTCGCTGCCGACACGACCGAACGAACGAGGTTTCATTCGTGCCAACAATCCAACAGCTCGTCCGTCAAGGTCGTAGCTCGAAAGTCACCAAGAGCAAGACGCCGGCGCTCAAGGGTTCACCCCAGCGTCGCGGCGTGTGCACCCGTGTGTACACCACCACCCCGAAGAAGCCGAACTCGGCGCTCCGCAAGGTCGCTCGCGTCCGGCTGAACTCGGGCATCGAGGTCACCGCGTACATCCCCGGCGAGGGCCACAACCTGCAGGAGCACTCGATCGTGCTCGTGCGCGGCGGTCGTGTTCGCGACCTCCCCGGTGTGCGCTACAAGATCATCCGTGGCGCGCTCGACGCCGTTGGCGTGAAGAATCGCAAGCAGTCCCGTAGCCGCTACGGCGCCAAGAAGGACAAGTAAACGAGATGCCACGTAAAGGTCCTGCTCCCCGCCGCGAACTCGTCGCGGATCCGATCCACAAATCGCAGCTGGTCACCCAGATCACCAACAAGGTGATGCTCCACGGCAAGCGCACTGTCGCCGAGAAGATCGTGTACGACGCTATGGAGATCATCCAGAGCCGTCTCGAAGGCGACGACATGGCGATCGACACCGTCAAGCGTGCGATCGAGAACGTCAAGCCGCCACTCGAGGTGCGCAGCCGCCGTGTCGGCGGTGCCACCTACCAGGTGCCCGTCGAAGTTCGTCCTCGTCGTGCTACCACCTTGGCGATCCGCTGGACAGTCGACTACGCCCGCAACCGACGTGAGAAGACGATGGCCGAGTGCCTCGCCAACGAGCTGATGGATGCGGCCAATGGATTGGGCGCCGCGATGAAGAAGCGCGACGACATCCAGAAGATGGCCGACTCGAACAAGGCGTTCGCCCACTACCGCTGGTGAACTCCTCGACCGGGACATCCGGTCGTCACGAAAAACGAACGGAGCCCGGGGCGTTTGCCCCGGGCTCCGTTTCATGTGGTGTGAGTCGACGTCAGCTCGATGCGATGCTGGCGGGAGACGCAGCGCTTGCCGGCGACGCAGCGCTGACCGGGGAGCTCGGGCTGTCGGCCGCCGCGACGGGCGGTGGCGCGACGGCAGGTGCCGGCGACGCGACGCTGGCCACCGAGACCGGCGATGCGGGCGACGCGACGCTGGCCACCGAGACCGGCGATGCGGGCGACGCGACGTCGGCCACCGAGACCGGCGATGCGGGCGACGCGACGTCGGCGACCGCGGTAGGCGTCGCAGGTGGCGTCGGGCTCGAGAGCATCGAGTCGTCGGGCGTGGTCGCCGGCTGTTCCAGCACGACGCCATCAGGGAGGATGAACGGGTCGTCGGCGTTGGCGAATCCGCCGAGTCCGACGCCCACCAGGGTTCCGCTGACTGCGGCAACCTTCCAGTTGATACGTGTCTTCTTCATGTGATCACTCCTTTGGGAGAGGTTGGGGTTGTTGATGTCATTTTTCGCACTTGGCGGTGTGGCGACCATGAGGTGGGGCTGAGACTTCTCTCATCGTCGCAACGCCTGCGTCCGAGGCGCGCTCGAGGTGCTGCTCGGCGCAGTGCACGAGTCGCTCGAGGTCCTGTTGCCAGTCGGCGTGCTGGATGCGGTAGGGGCCCGTCGCCAAGCCGACGAGCACGCCTGCGGTGACCGCATCCAGCTCGGCCGGATCGATCCCGAGCGCACCGACGCCGGTGGCGAACTCTTGCGTGAGCAGATCGATGTAGGTGCGGATGCGGGTCCGTTGACGGGGGATCCGGGTTGTCGTCTCCCGAAACCGGAGGTGTGCGAGCACGGTCGCGAAGTCGTCGAGCGGATCACCGACGCCCGCATCATCGATGTCGAGTAGTCCGACGATCTGGCCGCCGTCGACGATCAGTTGCGCTTCGTGGAGATCGCCGTGCACCGTGGCCTGGCGCAGTTGCGAGCGTGCCGCAGCCGGACCGAGCGCACCAGCGAGGTCGTCGATGCGCCCGGCGAGGTGCGGCGCCACGACGGCGAGCATCGCTGCATGGCCGAGCGCGTCCGAGGTCCTGGTGGTCGCGCGAGGGGAACCATCGCACGAAACCGACCGGAGCCGATCCAATAGACCGCTGAACGCTTCCGGTGTCGGCCAGTCCGTCCGGTCGAGCTTGATGTGCTGTCGGAACGTCTCGCCTGGGAGCTCCGCGAGTGCAATCCACCCTTCCTGCTCGTCGGCGGCCAGTACTCGAGGCACGGGCAACCCCGCATCGAGGAGCTGGTCGTGACGAGCGACGAGCGGCCCGACCTGCGCTGGTGGAAGAACTTTGACGTAGAGGACGGTGCCGGACGGGGCGCCGACCCGGATGACCGCACGTTCCATCGGCCGGTATGCGACGACCTTCAGTTCGAGTGGGCCCTGGACGAGTGCCGCGAGACGAGCACCGGCGCGGTGAGGCGTCGTCATGTGTTCGAGCGCCGGCATCATCGGATCGAACGGCCACTTCCAGACCCCGACGCTGAGTTCCTGGTCGTCGACGGTGGCGACGACGGGCAGCGTCCCCGCCGGTGCGCCTTGGCGTGACGTCGACATCAGCAGTGTCTCTCGCGTGGGCGCCGTGCCGCGCCACGACACCGTTGCGTCGAATCGGACGACCGCGTCCGATCCCGGCCGATACTGGACGTGCACGGGCCGAGCCGTTCCGAGGCGACCGCCCACGGCTTCGAGGGCCGTGCGCAGCACCGGCTCGGCACCAGGCCCGGCCAGATGCACGACGGCTGGGAGATCGTCGTCGTACGGCAATGGTGTGTCGGACACGGAGCCACAGTGCTCGCGTCGGATGTGGGTGAGATGAGCGGCGGAGGAGAGTTCTCTCATCTTCCGCGTGCGCCGGCGAGGGGCGCGCGCTCAGGTCCTGAGTCGATATCCCATCCCGCGAACGGTCTGGAGCACGTCGTCACCGAGTTTGCGGCGAAGGTAACGCACGTAGACATCGACGACGTTCGAGCCCGGATCAAAGTCGTACCCCCACACGTGGGAGAGCAGTTGTTCGCGTGAGAGGACCTGCCCGGCGTGACGCAGGAACACCTCGAGGAGCGCGAACTCACGGGCGGTCAACTCCTCGACCCTCGAGCCGATCTTGGCCTGGCGCGAGTGCAGGTCGAGCGAGACGCCGCCTGCGGTCAACACCGTCGTCTCGGGCAGCGGATCCGACCGCAGACGGAGTCGGATGCGCGCCAGCAGCTCTTCGAACCGGAACGGCTTGGTCATGTAGTCGTCGGCACCCTGCTCGAGGCCGGTGACGGTGTCCACCACGCCGTCACGGGCCGTGAGGATGATGACCGGCATGCGCTCGCCACGTTCGCGGATGCGGCGCAGCACTTCCTGGCCGTCGAGCCCCGGCAGGCCGAGGTCGAGGATCAGCAGGTCGAAGGCGTCGTCGCGTGCGAGCGCCACGGCGTCGGGACCAGTGTCGACAGCGACCGTGCTGTACCCGCTGGCGCGAAGCCCTTTCTGGAGGAACGAGACGATGCGTTCCTCGTCCTCGGCGATCAGTACGCGTGTCATGAGGATTCCTCGCTCGGATGGTGGGGGTCGCGAGTGGGCGCGACATCGAAGGCAGTCGGTGGGTCGAGCAGCGGGATCATGATCTCGAAGCGGGCTCCCGAGCCCGGAGCGCTCTCGACACGAACCCGGCCACCGTGCGCCCGGGCGACGGCATCGACGATCGACAGCCCGATGCCCAATCCTTCGGGGCGGGTGGTTCGGCTGGTGGCGCCGCGCGCGTGCCGATCGAACAGCGACGCCACGACCGACGGATCGATGCCCGATCCGGAATCACGGATCCACAGTCGGATCACCGCGCCACGATCCGCCGCGGCGGAGGAGGGCGCCGTGTCGACCGATGCCCCCACGGCGATCGTGTCGCCGACGTCGGTGTGGTCGACGGCGTTGGATGCAAGGTTGATCAACGCCTGCGACAGTCGGCGCTGGTCGACCACGACTTCAGCGCTGCCGGGTTCGGGCGCCTCATCGAGCTGCCAATCGCGATCGGCGAGAGGGGTGAGCGTCCGCAGCATGTGCGCTGCGAACTCGCCGAGGTCGATCTGTCCGAGGTGGAGGAAGTCGGCACGTTCGGCCTTGGCCAGCAGCAGCAGATCGTTCACGTACCGGTTCATCCGGTCGAGTTCGTCAGTGATGATGGCCGTGGTTTCTCTGCGTTCCTCGGGATCGTCGCCGAGCAGATCGAGATGTCCCTGTGCGATCGTGATCGGTGTGCGGAGCTCATGGGCAACGTCGTCGAGGAATTTCCGTTGCTGCTCGAAGCCCGACTCGAGACGATCGAGCATGGCATTGAACGTCTGGCCGAGTTCGGCCAGTTCATCGGTTCCCTCGACAGGGATCCGCGCCGACAGATCGCTGTCGGAGATCTCGCGGGCCGTCGAGGTGAGCTTGCGCACGGGACGCAGAACCCGTCCGGCCAAGGACCAGGCGAATACCCCCGAGGCGACGAGTACTACCGCTCCGGCGATCAGCACGATGCGGAGGTTCTGGGAGATTGCCTCGCGTTCCGCGTCTGGAAAGTAGACAACCACGAACGTCCCGAGCACGTCGGTGCCCGTCGACAGTGGCACCGCCAGCCATCGCGCGTCGCCTGCGGTGGTGCTCTGCGCCATCTCGCGTGGGCTCGAACTCTGGGCCCACCGGGAGACGAGTGCCTCGTCGTCGAACAGCTCTGCCGGCGCGTCGAAACTTCGGAGGTACGGCTCGCCATCGATGAGTGCGTAGAACGCCTCGTCGTCGCCGGGCACGCTTCGCGACATGAACGTCCGCAGGATGGCTGTGGCGTCATCACCGAACAATTCTCCGGTGTCGGGATCGATGCCCTCGGCGAGGAGCCGGAGCTCCTCGACCTCCTGGCTGAGGGAGCGACCGATCTCGCGATCGAGCCGCGCCTGCAGCATCTCGCGCGTGACGATCGTGGAGATCGCCAGCGAGGCGGCGAGGAGGGCGACGTACCCGATGACCACGCGGGCCCGGATGCCGACTCGTGGACGCCAGCGAGCCGTGTCGGTGTCTCCCGTCGTGACGTCAGTCATCGTCCGGCTCGTCCGGCTCGTCGGGGTCGTCCGGATCGTCGTCTGGCTCGTCGTAGGTGGGTGACGGTGATTGGGCTGGTGGTGGGGGAGCGACGCCGGGGCCGGGACTGACCAGCGCCGGCGGTGTCGGAGCTGCCGGTACCGGTGTGGGTTCCGGCGGTGGAGGCGGTGTCGTCGTGTCCGAGTCCACGGCGGTGATTGCCGGTGCGCTCGACGGGGTCGGCGCCGTCGGGTCGGGCAGAGGTGTCGGCACCGGAACGAGGGTGATCGGTTCGACGACGGGTGGTTCGGATCGGAATGCGTCCACGGCGAACCGAACGAGCACCGTCCCGAGCACGATGGCGCCGACGAACACGGCGATCGTCGCAAGGGCACGCAGGAGCACTCGGCGGGACATCGGGAACCATCGTGGTACGCGAGAGCCGGATTCGGATGAAAAGATCATGAGAAATCTCTCATGTCGGACGGCTCGGGGCTCCGAGCGCCCCTGGCCAGATGTTCACGAATGCACTAGCTTGGCGCCGGGTGGAACGAAGTGTTGCGTCGAATGCCGCTGCACCGACACGAGGAGGGGAAGCAGATGCACGTCCACAACGTCATCAAGGTCAAGGGAACAGCAGTCGCCACGATCGCTCCTGACGCATCGCTCACCGATGCCACGGCGTCGCTGCGCGATCACGGTGTCGGAGCGCTCGTGGTCAGCCGCGACGGCCGGACGATCGTCGGAATCATCTCGGAACGGGACGTGGTGCGCGCTCTAGCAGCCCATGGCGCCTCGACCCTCGGTCACGACGTGTCGTCGGCGATGTCCACCACGGTCACGACGTGCCGCGGCGACGACACCATCGATCAGATGATGGCGATGATGACCGATCGCCGAATCCGTCACCTCCCGGTCGTCGACGGCGACGGCCACCTGGCCGGGATCATCTCGATCGGCGACGTGGTCAAGGCGAGGGTCGGTCAGCTCGAACACGAGAACAACCAACTGCACGACTACATCCAGGCCCGCTGAGCCGGGAGCGCGGTCAGCCGAGAGCACCCTCCAGCGCCACATCCACGCCTCGTTCGTCGAGGTGGGCGCCGATCGCTGCGAACAATTCCGCAGCGACCGTCCGGGCACGGGTCACGCCGGTCACGTCGAGTTCGATCCGTCGACTTCCCCCCGCCGCAGCAGCGAGCATGAGGTCGATCACCGTCTCGGCGGCGATCAGATCGAACTCGCCTCGAAGTGCACCGCTGGTGACATCTCCGTCGGTCGTCCACGACACCACCGGTGATCGTGGTTCGTCGGGATGGTCGAACAGATGCAGATCGAAGTCCTCCGACAGTGTTCGCAGCACAGCAGAACCGCGCACGCTGTTGCCCCACGAATCGAGGCGCGGGCTGTACACCCCGACGCCGAACTGGCCAGGTTGCACGGCGACAATGCCGCCACCGACCCCGCTCTTGGCGGGCAGGCCGACCCGGGCCATCCACTCGCCGCTGTGGTCGTACATGCCGCATGTGGCCATGATCGACAGCGCGAGCGTCGCGGCGTTCTCGCCCATCACCCGCTGCTTGGTCACCGGGTTGACGCCACCATTGGCCAATGTCGCCCCCATCACCGCGAGGTCGTCAGTGGTGACCACCACCGAACACTGGCGAAAGTAGACCTCGGTGGCGTCGTCGACCGACTGGCGCAGTACTCCACTGGACTTCGCAAGATGCGCCAAAGCCCGGTTGCGGTCGCCGGTCGCCGTCTCCGAGGCGAACACGTCGTCGTCGATGACCAACGCTCGGCCCGCGCACTCGGACAGGAACGAGCGGACCCGCTCGAACCGATCGTGCACCGTGGGGCCGTCGACGAGGGCGGAGGTCACGATCGCGCCGGCATTGATCAACGGGTTGTAGGGACGTCCGGTCTCCGGCTCGAGGCTGATGGCGTTGAAGGGCTCACCGCTCGGCTCGAATCCGACGTGTCGATGCACCTCGTCGAGGCCGAGTTCCGAAATTGCCAGCGCGTAGACGAACGGCTTCGATACCGACTGGATCGTGAACGGTCGATCGGCTCCCCCGGCGCTGTGCACCCGTCCGTGCACGCTGACGACCGACGCACCGAATGCGTCCGCGTCGACGTCGGCGAGTTCCGGGATGTACGTCGCAACCTCGCCGGTGCGGTCGTGTCGATGTCGTTCGACGACGGAGGCGAGCGCGTCGCGAATCGGGTCGGGATCGGTGGGAGGAAGAGTCATTCCTACAGGGGCCACACCAGTGGCAGGTAGAAGACCACCATCAGTCCGTACACGATCAGGATCGGGAGGCCGAACTTCCAGTAGTCGTTGAACCGGTAGCCGCCCGGACCCATCACCATCAAGTTTGCTGGCGTGGTGATCGGGAGCAGGAATGCGGCCGAGGTCGAGACGCCGACCGCCATCATCACCGGCTGAGCGGCGATGCCGAGATCTGCTGCTGCAGACAACGCGATGGGGATCACGATCAGCGCCGTTGCCGTGTTGGAGATGACCGAACCAATCACCGCCGAGAGCACGAAGACCCCGAACAGCAGCACCCGCGGGTTCGAGCCGTCAGCGAGGTCGACCAGGATGTCGGCCGCCCAGGCAGCCGCTCCGCTCACCTCCATTGCCGTCGACAGCGGAATCATGCCGGCGACGAGGAACACCGTGGTCCACGAAATCCCGCGGTAGGCCTCGTTTGGCGTGAGTACCCCGAGCGCGACGATTGCGCTGGCCGCGACCAACGCTGCGACCGCAGCGGGCACGACCCCCGTTGCAAGGAGCACCACCATGGCGCCGGTGATGATCAGGGCGGTGGTCGAGCGAGGACCGAGTGGCACTGCTTGGCTCTTCACTTGTTGCGGCGTGTCGACGGCGAGCACCTCGTTGTCGGCATCGATCTCACGTTCCAGCGCCTGCCAGTCGCCCTGCACCAGCAGCACGTCGCCGGCTTCGAGCGTCATCGCCCGTGGGCCGAGATCCTGACCGCGCCGTTGGATGGCGAGTACCACCAGGTCACCGCTCGGGGTGACCATGCCGGGAAACGCCTCGGTTCCGATGAAATCGGACCGTGGGGGGACGACCACTTCGACCACCCCGACGCGCTTGCCCACGAGGTCGGGATCGACGATGAACGGATGGGCGGCGCGCTGGAGCCCTGTCGCGGACTCGACCCCGTCGATCGCGACGGTCGGACCCCGAACGATCACGACGTCGCCGACATCGACGGAATCGGGAAGTGACAACCCGTCGTCGGTCTCGACGCCGACCAGCTCGACGTCCTCGGGGAGGAGGTCGACCACGTCCTGTGCCGATCGTCCGACCACGGAATTGGCGGAAGTGACGTCGTAGCGGACGACGTCCCCGTGCTGCAGATACGCGAGTTCCAGCGTTCGGGCGTGGGCGCTGAGGTCGGGCGGCAACGTGGTCGGCGTGCGCATGGGCAAGAGGCGCGGGCCGAGCGCCGACGTGAGAACGACCACGATCGCCAGCAACGGGACGCCGACCAGGGCGAACTCGAAGAAGTTGAACCGCCCTGCCCCGGCCCCGTCGGCGGCCTCGGAGATCAGCACGTTCACCGGTGTGCCGGTGAGTGCCAGCATCGAGCCGGCGTGCGCGGCGAATGCCAAGGGCATCATCAGCTGCGACGTGGGCAGGCCGAGTCGTACGGCCACCACGACCACCATCGGCACCAACGCCGCCACGGCTCCGTTGACGCTGATGATCGAGGTCAGTGCGGCCGAGAGCAGCATCGTGTACACGAGCAGTTTGCGCGTGTCGTCACCCGCCATCCCGATCAATCGTTGACCCGCCCACGTGGTCACGCCCGTCGCTTCGAGGGCGGTGCTCACCACGAACAGCGCGGCGATGAAGATCACCGTACGATCGCCGAAACCTGCCAATGCCTGATCGATGTCGAGCACACCGGTCGCCGCCAGCGACAGCGCGACCCCGATCGCAACGATCTCGACAGCGATCTTGTTCGTTGCGAAGAGCACGACGGCGACACCGAGAATCGTGAAGACGATCGTCATGTCGGACATCGAGACACAACGTAGCGTTGAGTTGCTCGTGGGCGGATGCTGACCCGTCGACGCTCCCGCTCGACCGAAGCCACACGACACATTGCAGCCCGGTGGGCGTCCACGTTCCGCCGGTACACTTGGTGACCGTGCCTGCGCCGCCGTGCGCAGACTCACCACCCCCGCAGTTCGCCCCTTGACACGGAAGTGAAGTAGAAGACGATGGCCAAGCGAGAGTTTCCCCTGGAGCGCACCCGGAACATCGGGATCATGGCGCACATCGACGCCGGTAAGACCACCACCACCGAGCGCATCCTCTTCTACACGGGTAAGAGCTACAAGATCGGTGAGGTCCACGACGGAGCCGCCACCATGGACCACATGGCCCAGGAGCAAGAGCGCGGCATCACGATCACGTCCGCTGCCACCACGTGCGTGTGGGACAACCATCGCATCAACATCATCGACACCCCGGGCCACGTCGACTTCACGATCGAAGTCGAGCGGTCGCTGCGAGTGCTCGACGGCGCGGTCACCGTGTTCGACTCGGTCGCCGGCGTCGAGCCGCAGACCGAAACGGTGTGGCGTCAGGCCAACACCTACAAGGTGCCGCGCATGTGCTTCGTCAACAAGATGGACCGCATCGGCGCCGACTTCTACCGCACCGTCGACATGGTGCGAGACCGGCTCCAGGCCGTGCCACTCGTGATCCAACTCCCCGTCGGCGCCGGTGGGCCCGAAGCCGTCAAGCCCTACGTGGGGCTCATCGACATCGTGAAGATGAAGGCGCTGATCTGGCTCGACGAAGAACTCGGGGCCAAGTGGGACGAAGTCGACATCCCCGCCGACATGGTCGACCAGGCCGCCGAGTACCGCGAAGCCATGATGGAGACCATCGCCACCCAGGACGAGGCGCTCATGGACGCCTATCTCGGTGGTGAAGAGATTTCCGAGGACGACATCAAGAAGGCCATCCGCAAGGGAACCCTCGCCTTCGATTTCGTTCCGATCCTGTGCGGTTCGGCGTTCAAGAACAAGGGCGTCCAGCCGATGCTCGACGCCGTCGTCGACTTCCTGCCGTCGCCGCTCGACATCCCACCGGCCCACGGAATCGTGATGAAGGGCGGCGAGGAGATCGACGCCTACCGCGGCCCGGAAGACAAGGAATTCGCGGCGCTCGCGTTCAAGATCGTCGCCGACCCGTTCGGCAAGCTCACCTACTTCCGTGTCTACTCCGGCGAGATCGGTAAGGGCGAAGAGGTCTACAACTCGGTGAAGGAAGACCGTGAGCGCCTCGGACGCATCCTGTTGATGCACGCCAACCAGCGCGAGGACGTCGACGTCGCCATGGCCGGTGACATCGTCGCCGGACTCGGCTTCAAGAACGTCACCACCGGAGACACGCTGTGCGATCGCGACCATCCGATCGTGCTCGAACGGATGGAGTTCCCCGAACCCGTCATCCACGTCGCCATCGAGCCGAAGACCAAGTCCGACCAGGAAAAGCTCGGAAAGGCGCTCAAGTCGCTGTCCGACGAAGACCCGACGTTCCGCATTCGTTCCGACGAGGAGACCGGCCAGACCGTCATCTCGGGCATGGGCGAGTTGCACCTCGAGGTGCTCGTCGACCGCATGCAGCGCGAGTTCGGCGTGGAGGCCACGGTCGGCAAGCCGCAGGTCGCCTACCGCGAGACGGTCACCAAAGAAGTCAAGAACGTCGAGTACCGCCACATCAAGCAGTCGGGTGGTTCCGGACAGTTCGCCGTCGTGAAGATCGACATGCTGCCCAACCCGGGCGGCGGCTACGAATTCGAAGACGCGATCTCCGGTGGCAAGATTCCTCGTGAGTACATCAACCCCACCAACCAGGGTCTGCAGAGCTCGCTCGACAACGGCGTGCTCGCCGGCTACCCGACCGTCGATGTGAAGGTCCGCCTCGTCGACGGCCAGTACCACGACGTCGACTCCTCGGAGATGGCGTTCAAGATCGCTGGACAGATGGCGTTCCGCAAGGCCGCCGAGATGGCCAAGCCCGTCTTGATGGAGCCGATCATGGCCGTCGAGGTCGTCACCCCCGAGGAGTACATGGGCGACGTGATGGGCGATCTGTCCAGCCGTCGTGGCCGCATCGGCAGCATGGAGGCCCGGGGCAACACCCAGGTCGTCAACGCCACGGTGCCGCTGTCGGAGATGTTCGGCTACAGTACGGACCTCCGTTCCCGCACCCAGGGGCGAGCGACCTACACGATGCAGTTCTCGGAGTACTCACAAGTGCCCGAGACCATCGCCCAGGAAATCGTGAAGCGGGTCCGTGGCGAGTGATCGCCACTGAACCAAACCGCCGAGCGCAGATCAGTCCCTTGACAACCCACCTTTCAGACAACGAAACGACATTGGAGTCGCACGCATCATGAGTAAGAAGAAGTTCGAGCGTAATAAGCCGCATGTGAATATTGGCACGATGGGTCATATTGACCATGGGAAGACGACGTTGACGGCGGCGATTTCGAAGACGTTGTCTGAGCGTGGGTTGGCTGAGTTCACGGATTTTGATGGGATTGACAAGGCGCCGGAGGAGAAGGCGCGTGGTATTACGATTTCGATTTCTCATATTGAGTATGAGACGGAGAATCGTCATTATGCGCATGTTGATATGCCGGGGCATGCGGATTACATCAAGAACATGATTACGGGTGCGGCGCAGGTTGATGGCGCGATTTTGGTGGTTGCGGCGACTGATGGTCCGATGCCCCAGACGCGTGAGCATGTGTTGTTGGCTCGTCAGGTTGGGGTGCCGTCGATCATTGTTGCGTTGAATAAGGCGGACATGGTTGATGATGAGGAGTTGATCGAGTTGGTGGAGCTCGAGGTTCGTGAGTTGTTGACGGAGTATGAGTTTCCTGGTGATGACACTCCGGTGATTCAGGTCAGCGCGTTGAAGGCGTTGGAGGGCGACGCGGCCTGGCAGGAGAAGATCATGGAGTTGATGGCGGCGATTGATTCGTTCATTCCGGAGCCGGTGCGTGAGTTGGATAAGCCGTTCTTGATGCCGATCGAGGATGTGTTCACGATCACGGGTCGTGGCACGGTGGTGACGGGCAAGGTGGAGCAGGGGATCATTCATACGGGTGATGAGATTGAGATCGTTGGGTTGCGTGTGACGCAGAAGACGACGTGTACGGGTGTGGAGATGTTCCGTAAGTTGTTGGATGAGGGTCAGGCGGGTGACAACATTGGGGCGTTGTTGCGTGGGACGGGTAAGGATGATGTGGAGCGGGGTCAGGTGTTGTGTAAGCCTGGTTCGATTACGCCGCACACTGATTTCGAGGGTCAGGTGTATGTGTTGAGTAAGGCGGAGGGTGGGCGTCATAAGCCGTTCTTCAACAATTATCGGCCGCAGTTCTTTTTCCGGACGACGGATGTGACGGGGACGATTGAGTTGCCGTCGGGGACGGAGATGGTGATGCCTGGTGACAATGTGGAGATCACGGTGCAGTTGGGCAAGCCGATCGCGATGGATGAGGGTTTGCGGTTTGCCATTCGTGAGGGTGGTCGTACCGTGGGCGCCGGCCGCGTCACCAAGATCTTGAAGTGA
>JANPKU010000045.1:0-54224 GCA_031426215.1 Actinomycetes bacterium | reverse complement strand
GTTGATGGAGGATGAGCGCACGTTCGTGCCTGCGTATCTCGGCCCGTCAGGGTGGGTCGGTGTCGACCTCGGCGATGACACCGACTGGTCGGAGATCGCCGAACTGCTCGATGCGTCGTATCGCCTGACGGCGCCGGCTCGTGACGTGGCCGAGCTCGATCGACGAGCCTGATCGCCTGACCGTTTCGGGTCAGGCGGCGGTTTGTCGGTTGGGTGGGCCGGTGGTGTGGATGGTGCCGTCGGGGAGTGTGAGGGTGAGTTCGCGGTTGGGTCCGAGTTCGATGATCCAGTTGTCGTTGTGGATCTTGGTGTGATGGACACTGCAGACGGGCAGCAGATTGTGAAGATCGGTGCTGCCACCGTGTCTCCACCAGAGGATGTGGTGGAGTTTGCAGCGGTCGTAGCCAACGGTGCAGCCCGGGATCGCACAGCCGCGGTAGAGGCCGCGTAGGGCTCGGCGTTGGGCGCGGTTGGCGAGTCTGGTGGTTCGTCCGAGGTTGAGTTCGCCGGGTGCGTGGAGCACGATGCCGTTTCGGACGATGACGGTGTGGATGTCGGCGGTCCCGGCGAGGGTGGCGAGCACCCGGGCGGGGATTTCGACGGGGATGGAGAACTCGGCGACGGGACCGACATGTCCGGGTGCGTCGGCGTCGACGACCACCACGAACTCGGGCTTGCCAGCTCGGGATGTGGGAGTTGTGTCGGGGGTGTTGTCGTCGGTGTCGCCGAGTGCGTTGTTCAACAAGAGTTGGGCGACGGCTTGGGCAGCGAGGTAACGCTGTTTCTCGATCGGATCATCCGGGCATTCGACCGGCACCGTTTGTGCGAACAGTGCTTGGATCGTCGCGTCGATTCGTGACGCGATGCGGACCCCGGTGAGCGGATCGAACTTGGCGGTCAGGTTCCACATGCCTTCGGGATCGACCCATGAGCGTGCGCGGGCGTTGCGGCGTTGACGTTCGAGTCGATCGAGTCCGTCGCCTTCTTGGAGCTTGCGGGCTTCCAACTCCAACCGGCGGGCGAACTCGTCGACGGTGCCGGCCTTCGCGACGTCGCTGAGGGCGTCGGCTCGTTTGGTCAGTTCGATCCGTTTGGCACCGTCGAGCTTCTTGGAGGCTCGGGTGACAGCGTCGATGTGTTCGGCGGTGATCGCACCGTCATCCAATGCGTCGGCCAGTTTCGGGGTGGCGTCCAACGTCGTTGATCGTTCCGTGGTCTTGGAGGCCTGTCCCAACGACGTCTTCGATGCCGCCGCGACAGTCTGCTCAGGGAACGAATCGACCTCACGTAACTGGCGCACCAGGCCGGCGTGCTGAGCATCGAGCCAGGCCTTGGCTTCACGTACCGCAACGAGGCCGGTGCGGATCAGATCGGCGTCTGCGCATGGGCTGGCGCGCACGGCGGTGATGCGTTCCACCCGCTCGATGACCCCTGCACTCTCCATACCCACCACCATAAACAGGGGGTACCACAGAGATGATGTGAAGACCGTTCCGGTCGGTCGACCGTGACAGCGCTGCGGATCAGACGGTCACGCCTGCACGGGCACGCCGCGGTTCGCCGACTCACCGACCTGTTCGACGCCGACGAGCGCAGCCGCCGGAACCTCTTCGCGGGCCTCGACGAGTGCCCGTCGGAGACGGTCGCTGATGTCGTCGCAGTCTGCGCATCCCCAGATGGCGCTGTAGGCGATGCAGCCGAGGCAGATCGCGAACACCGACTCGAGCGTTGCCGCCACGGCGAGCAGTGCGATCAAAACGATGGCGACGGTCGGCGCTCCCAGGATCCAGGCGAGCGACGCTGACGCCGTGAAGGCCAGACCGATGGCTTGAGCGAAGCGTTTGGGTGGGCCCGGAACCTGCCGCGAGCGGAAGTCCGAGTTCCGGCCACTCAGTCGCGCCTCGACGGCGGGGGTGACGACGCGGGTGACGAACTGACCGAGCGGCGAGAGCGTCGGGCCGGTGGCCACGCGGGCCAGGAACCCGAACGTGAGCGGGACGAGCACCCACCACTCGCTGAGCACGAGGAACAGCACTGCCTGTGCAACGACGCCAGCCGCCACGAGGCGCGCCGAGGTCTCGTTGACCGGGTCGGGGAAACTCAGCAGAGTTCGCACGTTCACGATTCCGCACGCTATCGGTGACAATCCCGATCAACAAGGTCGGGATTCACGCCAGGGTCTGTGAACAGCGTTCGTCGTCCGGGACCGCGTTCCTCACAGCAGTAGCGTCGTCGGGGTGACCGTCACCCTCACCATTCGCACGGCACCATGGCGGGCACATGTCGCTCGCGTGGCGAACGGGGTCGATGGGCTGGTTCCCGTGGTCAAGGGCAACGGATACGGCTTCGGACGCCTCGTCCTCGCACGGCTGGCGGCCGAGTTCTGCGACACCGTTGCGGTGGGCACGATCCACGAACTCGACGGACTCCCCGACGGTCTCCACCCGGTGGTACTGACCCCCACGCTCACCGCTCCGGCATCGACCGCACCGGTTCTCACCGTGGGGAATCGTGCCCACGTCGAGGCCCTCTCCGGATGGAGCGGGCGTGTCCTCGTCAAGCTCGTGTCGTCGATGCAGCGATACGGCGGCGACGTCGAGTTGGTGGATGTGGCGCGAAACGCTGGGCTCGACGTGATCGGCGTCAGCCTCCACCCGCCGATCGCCGGATCTCCGAGCGACCATGCCGAAGAGATCCGTCAGGCGCTCGAGACGGTCGAGCGAGATCTCCCCGTGTGGGTCAGTCACCTCGACCCCACGACGTACGCCTCGCTACCGGCGACGCACACCTACCGGTTACGTCTCGGCACCTCGCTCTGGCACGGTGACAAGACGTTGCTGCAACTCGGCGCCGATGTGCTCGACGTTCGTGCGGTCCGAGCCGGCGAGACGGCCGGGTACCGACAGGGCGTGGTCGCCGGCGACGGCCACCTCGCGATGGTCGGTGCCGGTACCGCAAACGGGATCACGCCCCTCCCCGACGGCCGCAGCCCGTTCCATTTCGAACACCGGCGCCTCGACCTGCACGAGCCTGCGCACATGCACACCTCGATGGTGTTCGTGCCCCACGGAACGGCTGTGCCCGACATCGGTCGACGCATCGATGTACAGCGTCCACTCACGATGACCAAGGTGGACGCCTTCGAGTGGATCTGAGCACTCCGACCTCGACGCCCACCGATACCGATACCGGTTCCGCTGCACGGCTGCGGGGACCCGATGTGGTTCGCGCCGTCGCCCTGATCGGCGTCATCGTGATGAACTACCACGGTTACCTGATCCTCAGAGGTGGAGCGGTCGGGAGTTCGTGGATCGAGGAGCTGTTCGATCCGTTCGACGGTCCCCTGTCGACGCGATTCGCCGCCACATTCGTGCTCGTCGCCGGCGTGAGCGTCACCCTGGTCTCCCGTCGAACGCTCGACGACCCGACGCTGGTGCGTGAGATGCGTTGGCGGCTGATCCGTCGAGGAGCGTTGCTCTACGCCGTGGGCCTGATCCTCGACGTGATCTGGCCCGGCACGATCATCGTCTACTACGGGGCGATGTTCGTGCTGGCGGCAGCGATCTTCACCTGGAGATCGCGCTGGATCGTCGCCCTCGGCGTCGGGGCCGCCATCGCCGCCGCCGTGATTCGACTGTGGCAGTTCGACCGCGACCGACGTGGTCACGACACCGACTGGCTGAGTTCACCCGACCGCAATTCGATCCGACGTGTCGTCTTCGACGTGTTTGTCAACGGCACCCATCCGTTGCTGCCGTGGTTCGCGTTCCTGTGCGCCGGCATCATCCTCGGCCGCGTTCTCCGGGCACCGTCGTGGCGGCCGGCGGCAGTCGGAATCGGCATCGCGCTGGTGACGTCGTCGACGATGCTGGCGAACCTGGCGCTGACCGGGATTCCAGAGGTCGCCGTCTCGCTCGATCCGTCCGACCGCAGTCTCGGCTACGTGGCGAGCGCCCTCGGAACTGCACTCGTGGCGTACGCAGTCATCGACTGGATCGCCGAACGATTCCCGGTCGCCACCGACCCGTTACGACGCGCCGGCCAGCTCACCCTGTCGCTCTATCTCGCCCACGTCCTGGTGTTCAACCTGGTGGTCGACTGGCTCGGTTGGGTGAAGCCGAATGGAGTCGGTAGCGCCCTCTTACTCGCTGCGGGATTCTGGGTGATCGCTGTCGCGGTCGGCGCTCGGTGGCAACGCCGCTTCGGGCGAGGACCGGCCGAGTACGTCTATCGCTCGTTCGGCGGCTGAGGCTGCGCCGCCGCCGCCGGTCGACGCCGAGCAGCGCGGCGCAACCCACGCCAGCCAACGGCACCGGCACCGACGAGGGGGCCCTGTTCACCAAGTCTCGACGGCGTGATCCGCGCCCCGCGTGTGTACGGCTGGCGAGCGTGGTCGTCGAGCGACACCTGTGCGGCGTGGAAGAACGTCGAGCCGAACCCGAGTGCCACACTCCCACCGACCACCACGAGCGACAGGTCGAACGCATTGCACATGGACGCGGCCGCCCGCCCGACGAGATCTCCGGTGCGTTGCATGGTCTGATACGACGGCTCGGTCGCAGGGCGACCGGTGATGGCGTCGATGGCCTGCCCGGACGCTTCGGCTTCGAGGCAGCCCTGGGTGCCGCACGAACAGCGCCGACCGCCCGGCTCCACGATGAAGTGCCCGATCTGGCCGGCGTATCCGGACTCGCCATCGAGCAGATCCCCATCGAGGATGATTCCGCCCGAGACACCGGCGGACACGGTGATCACACAGAAGTTCGATTGTCCCTGGGCTGCGCCGAGCCATCCCTCGGCCAGCGCCAATGCCTTTGCGTCGAGGTCGCCGTGAACGTCGTGTCCAGACAGCTCCTCGAGTCTGGCGCGCAGTGGGAAATCGCGCCATCCCGGGACACTCAGGGGCGACACTCGCTCGAGCCCACGGTCGACATGTCCGCCACTGGAGACCCCGAGACCTTGCACCGTGACCGAATGGCGCGACTGGGCGCGCTCGAGCATCTCGGTCACGATCAGCGCCAGCACCGTGAAGTGCGACTCCGGTCCGATGTCGGCCTCGATCGCAGCACGGGCCCGGTCGATCAGAACGCCGCGAGGTGTCACCAGGCCGGCTTGGAAATGTGACGCACCGACGTCGACGGCGAGCACGACATCTCCCGGGCGTTCTGCGACTTCCGCCACGGCAGAGGCATCGATCGGCTGGTCCACCGGAATGGCTGCGACATCGGACATCGGTGAGATCACGGTACCGGGTCGGATGTCATCACTCGTGTCGATGAGCTCAGCGGTCGCGGCGCCACTATCGTCACGGACGGAGCGCTTTACCCGGCGACTCCTTGCGCCGATAGGAACAATGGCGATGTATCCGTACGCACCAGCTCCCGGAGGAGCATTCCCACCCTCCCATCGGGGAGGTGCACCGGTGCTGCACATGCGCGCACGCAGGCGATTCGTGGTGGCGATCGCGATTGCGGGATTGGCCGGCACGATGATCACGCCGCCCGCCCACGCAGACGAACCGGTCACCAACGACTCCGCCACGACCATCGCTCCCGCAACCCCTGACCCCGCGACCACCACCACGATCGCAGTCCCAGCAACCCCACCGCCGCCGGCGGTCACCCCGACGATTCCGACACCGTCGACCCCGCCGGTCGACGCATCGCCCGACACGGCACCCACGAGCGTGGCCCCGCCATCGACGCCCGCTCCAGCCCCCCAGCGCGTGATCGCGTATCCGCGACAGATCGCCCACATCCTCGCCACGATCCGCTACCTCGAATCTCGTGGCAACTACCTCGCTCCACCCAACAAGGGGCAAGCGTCCGGCGCGTACCAGTTCATCACCTCGACATGGAACAACTACGGCGGCTACCGGGACGCGTACCTCGCTCCGCCCGAGATCCAGGACGAGCGAGCCGCCGAAGACGTCAAGCGGTTCCTCGCCCAGTGGAACAACGACGTCTCGATGATTCCGGTCATGTGGTACTACCCACTCGCCTCTCGTGACGTCAACGTCATGGACGTCGTTCCGGTTCCGTCGGCAGGCAACGTGTTGACAGTGCGCGAGTACCAGCAACGTTGGTTGGCCATCTGGGCGTTCCTGTCGGGCCAACCGATCCCGCGTCCGGTGACGCTCGCCGACTTCGTCGCCCGGTCGGGCTTTGCCCCGGAACTTCCGCAGCAGACGGCCGTCGAACCGAACACACCGGAAGTGGAACGGACCACGACGGTCGCCTTCCCGGTTCTCGGGCCGAGCCGGATCGCCGCTCCGGAGTGCAACGGCGAGAATGCCGGCGGGAACGGCACGGCGGAAGACATCGAGGCGGCAGGCCTCTGCGCAGAGCAAGCCCCTGGCATCGTGTTCGGGGTCAAGATGCAACCCGTACTGGCGGTTGTCGACGGCGTCGTGACCGATGTGGACAACGAGCTCGGCAAGACCATCTCGCTCACCATCACCGATGCGCTCGGACGAAGCCACCGGCTCGCCGGATTCAACGACGACACTCCGGGCACCAACGACGGTGATGCTCCAGCCCATCTGCGGCTCACCAGTCTGGCCGTGGTCGGACTGACCGTGCGCGCCGGCCAGATCGTGGGCTACCTGGGCGACACCGATCCGCTCCCGCTCGGCATCCGGTCGGATGTGCCGACCGACGCGACGGTGCAGATCCCCATCGATGCCGTTGCGCCGCACATCCGTCTGACGATCACCGATCTCGACGGCACCCCGGTCGACGCGTACGGCCCGGTGATCGATGCGCTGTACCGGCAGGCGTGTTCGGTGGGCATCGGACCGTGGTCGGTGCCGCAGAGCGCGATGGGCCTCGAACCCGTCACGAACGAGACCACCGACAACAGTCGCGACATCGACTCCGAATGGGTGATCACACCGACCGGCCAGGTGAATGCATCAGGTTGGGCGGCGATGATCTACCCGAACGAGGGCTGTGGCTGGGCGCCTCCGGACAAGCGGGGCCCCGGAGCTGGCGGGCCGACCACGGTGCCGGTGTCGTGGATGACGCCGATCGACCTTCCGACGTCGATCTGGGTCGATCTCGCCGTGCGTAACGACACGTCGCTCGCCGTGCCGATGCTGCGGCGGTGATTCAGCCGACGCGACGGGCGTCCTCGACCAGGTTGATCTGGTAGAGGACTTCGTCGAGTGCATCCTCGGCACTGATCGCCGAGAACCGCTGCGGGTTCTCCGGCGTGCAGCACGACGGCACAGGAGCCAACACCGTCCAGGGACGAGGGTGACAGAACTGCACGACGCTGTAACGCTCTCCCTCGTACCCCGGCGCCGCGACCACCCGGTGCCACCCGATCGGGATCACGCCGTTGGTGAGGCGTTCGAGCATGATGCCGGTGTTGATGATGACCGCATCGTCCGGTGCTGTGGCATCGACCCAGTCGTCACCGACGCGCACCTGCAGACCTGGCGCGGTAGAGCGCGGCAGTGCGGTGATCAGGTTGATGTCGCCATGCTGACCGGCCCACTCGTGACCCTGTTCTGCCAGCTCGGACATCGCCGGGTAGCGGATCGCCCGGGTCAATGTGGGGCCGTCGGCGACCATGTCGTCGAAGAACGTCTCGTGGCAGCCGATTCCCTCGGCGATCACCCGCAAGAACCTTCGTTGCAGGTCGGCGATCGATTCATGGAATCGGTAGAGCACTTCGGTGATTCCGGGCACGGCCGACTCGGGCAGCAACTGGTCGGGATAGGCGGTGGGGAACTTGGACTTCAGCGGATGCCCTGCGGCGATCGGTGCCGCCCAGTTGAGCATTTCCTTCCAGTCGGGCTTGTCGCTCGACGCCGCAGTCTCGACGAGCAAGCCGGTGTACCCGGTCTGACCGTGCGCTCCCGGAGCGACGAACTGTCGCTTGGTCGCCTCGTCGAGCTCGAAGAACTGGCGCAGCATTGCGTAGGTGGTGTCGAGCAGATCCGACGACAGGTCGTGGCTCGTGTACACGAATCCTGTCTCGAGGCTTCGACGAACCCCGTCGACCACCGCGCGTCGGGCCGCTCCGGTGCTCGATTCGAAGGCGAGCAGGTCGACGTCGAGGATCTGGTCCGTCATGTCGGTAACGCTATCCGGACCCGAAACCCCTCGTTTGCGTTGCGGTCTCGGTGGACCGGATCACCCGAATCCGCACACAAACGTGGGATTGGTTGGGCCGTCACCGGGGTGATCAGGCCGGTGCGCCGCCGGGGGCGAACAGTGCCGGCCAACCACCGGTGTGTACGAAGACCACGTCGGAGCCGAAACGTCCCTCGGCGGCCAAGCCGAGCAGACCCGAGCACCCCTTGCCCGAATAGGTGCGGTCGAGCAGCCATCCACCGCGTCGAGCCGCCCATCGGATGGCCGCATCACCGGCCTCGGTCGGCACTGCATAGTCGTCGCCCATCCAGCGCGTGTCGACCTCGACGTCCTCTGGTGCCACGATCGCCGTCGACTGCATCAGCGTGAGGGTCTGATTGGCGAGCACTGCGATGTCCGGCCGACCGACGTTGACTCCCTTGGCCACACCGATTGCGACGACGTCAGGAACGTCACGTCCGGCGTGTGCAGCAGCCGCGCGCCCAGCCAACAGCCCGGCATGGGTGCCACCACTCGACGACGTGAAGACCACGTGCGAGGGCGACACGTGGTCGGCGTCGCACTGATCGAGCAGCTCGATGAACGCAGCGGCATACCCGAGCGCCCCCACCGCCGTGCTCCCGCCGATCGGGATCGCATAGGGATACAGATTCTCGGCGACGAGTTGATCGCTGACCGCCTCGCGAGCGATCTCGAGTTCACCCCAATGGCTCTCCTCGGCACCGGTGAAGTGCAGCTGCGCCCCGAACAGCATCGACAACATCTGGTTGCCGGCCACCTCGGCGGGGCGATCGCCCGAGAGCACCAAGTGCGTCTCGAGCCCGAGCCGGGCTCCCGCAGCGGCGGTCATCCGACAGTGATTCGACTGTGCCGCGCCGACGGTGACGAGCGAGCGGGCACCGGTCGCCACGGCGTCGCCACACAGGAACTCGAGCTTGCGGGCCTTGTTGCCACCGCCGCCCAGACCGGTGAGATCGTCACGCTTCACCCAGAGTCGGCTCGCCCCGTCGAGGGTCGGCCCGGCTTCGAGCGGGGTGGGCAGCGTGGCGAGCGAGGCTCGTTCGAGGTGATCGAACACTGCGCTCATGCTAGGCAGTGTCCCCGATGGTCACCGACTGGAACCCGCTGCTCCGCGACCAGTTCGAGCTGCCCTACTGGCGCGACTTGCAGAACTTCGTCGCCGACGAGCGTCGGGACCACCCCGTGTATCCGCCCGCCGACGAGGTGTTCGCCGCACTGCGCCTGACGCCGCACGCAGATGTGAAGGTGATCATCCTCGGACAGGACCCGTACCACGGACCCGGGCAAGCGCACGGACTCTGCTTCTCCGTGCGTCGAGGAGTGCGGGTGCCGCCGTCGCTGACCAACATCCACAAGGAGCTGCACACCGACCTGGGCACGAAAATTCCCGATCACGGCAACCTCGAGGCCTGGGCCCGCCGGGGCGTCCTGCTGCTCAACACCACACTCACCGTACGTGGCGGCGCCGCCGGCTCACACCAGAAGCACGGTTGGGAGACCTTCACCGACCAGGTGATCCGAGTGGTGAACGCGAAGGACGATCCCGTCGTGTTCATCCTGTGGGGCGCCTCGGCACGCCGTAAGCGGGCACTGATCGACACCGTTCGCCACACGATCATCGAGTCCGCCCACCCGTCACCCCTGTCCGCCCACAACGGGTTCCTCGGCAGCCGACCGTTCAGTCAGGCAAATGCGGCCTTGATCGCCACCGGGCGCGAGCCTGTCGATTGGAACCTCACCGACTCGGGAACGAACCACGAATGAGGAAGCAGAACTGATGGCGTGGACGACGAGTAGCAAGGTGATGGAGATTCGCCGTCGGCACGTCGCGATCGACGTGTTCGTCGACACCCTCGACGGGTGGCGGCGTCACATCACCGGACGCAACGTTTCGGTGCTCGCGTTCTTCGGATTTCTCTCGATCTTCCCGCTGATGCTCGCGGCGACGACGATCCTCGGGTTCGTCCTGCAGGGCAACGACGACCTCCAACAGCGGATCATCGACGGCGCGCTGGCCGACATCCCGGTACTCGGACAGGAGCTCCAGGCGGACCCGACGTCACTCGACGGGAGCTGGTGGGCGTTGATCATCGGTCTCGGCGGCGCGCTGTGGTCGGCGACCAAGGCGTTCGTGGGGCTGCAAGGAGCACAGGACGACGTCTGGGAGATCCCCGTCGACCAACGCGACGCGATGCCGAAGCAGCGCGGCAAGGCGTTGCTCGGCCTGGTGCTCATCGGAGCCGCCCAGATCGGAAGCCTCGTGATCAGCGCGATCGTCAACGCTGCCGGGCTCCCGCTTGGTGGTCGTCTTGCGCTGCTCGCCGCCACCGTGGCGATCAACATCGCCGTGCTCACCGCCATGTTCCGCTTCCTCACCGCGGCTGAGCTCACGTGGGCCGATGTGTGGCCGGGAGCGATCGCGGCCGGTGCGCTCTACTCGGCGCTGCAGTACTTCGGGACCGGGATCGTTCGGCGAATCATGGACAACGCCGGCGCCACCTACGGCCAGTTCGCGCTGGTGCTCGGTCTGGTCACCTGGCTGGGCTTCCTGGCGATCTCGACGCTGATGAGCGCCGAACTCAACGGCGCGCTCATACGCCACCGAGACGGCTCGCTCGACCGTGTGCAACCCTCCTCCGCACGCACGCCGGCCACCACCACCACCACTCCCACCATCCGGAGCGATGAGCGAAAAGCCGGGATCCGGGCGGTTCGCTCATCGCCGCGTCCGACCCCGCCGGAGCGATGAGCGAAAAGCCGGGATCCGGGCGGTTGGCTCATCGCTCGGGTGGGTCGGAGAGGCGGGTGACGATCGAGCTGGCCGCCTCGAGGGTGCGATGGACGGGGCACTTGTCGGCGATCTCGAGCAGCTTCGCACGATGCTCGTCGGTGAGGTCGTCGCCGTCGACGGTGACCACGCGTTCGAACCGGTCGATCATCCCCGAGCGTCCCGACAGCAACTCGTTGTCGGCACACTCGACGCAGTCGTTCGCATGGACCTTGCCGTGGGAGACCTCCACGGTCACACGATCGAGCGGCACACCCTTACGGTCCGCGTACATCCGCAGCGTCATCGACGTGCAGGCGCCGAGGGCCGCACCGAGCAGGTCGTAGGGGGAAGGGCCGGCGTCGAACCCGCCGACCGACACGGGCTCGTCCGCGAGTAGCCGGTGGCGTCCGACCACCACATGGTTGAGGAACGGGCCCTGGGTGGTTTCGGCGACCACCACCGGTGCAGACGCCCGTGGCGCGGCCAATGCTGCACTCTCGTCGACGATGTACCGATCGGCGAACGCCCCGATCATGGCAGCCGCGAACTCCGCATCGTCCCGGTCGGTCAGCAGGTGGTCGGCGCCATCGAGCGACACGAAACTCTTGGGGTGGCGCGCCGCTGCGAAGATCTCCGACGCATGGTCGATCGACACCGTGTTGTCGATCGGCGAGTGCAGTACCAGCAGCGCCCGCTTCATCGTGGCCACCCGGTCGGTGATCACGTGGTTGCGGAGGTCGTCGACGAACTGTTGACGAATGGTGAACGGGCGACCCGCCAACTGCACCTGGGCGACACCCGCCGTGGCGATCTCGGCGAGCGACGACTCGAAGATGCCCGTCACGTGGTCGGGACTCGCCGGTGCACCGATCGTTGCGACTGCTCGCACCTCGGGGATGCTCGCAGCCACCGCGAGCACCGCTGAACCGCCGAGCGAGTGTCCGACCAGCACCTGCGGGCCTCGATGTTCGCTGCGCAGCCAGTCGGCGGCGGCCACGAGGTCGTCGGTGTTCGAGGTGAAGTTGGTGTTCTCGAACTCGCCGTCGCTCATCCCCAACCCGGTGAAGTCGAACCGCAACACACCGAAGCCGACATCGGTGAGAGCAGCGGCGATCCGTGATGCTGCCGCGATGTCCTTACTGCACGTGAAGCAGTGGGCGAAGAGCGCAAACGCCCGAGCCGGCCCGGCCGGGAGGTCGAGTCGTGCGGCGAGGTCAGCGCCCTGGCTCCCGGGGAAGGTGACTCGTTCGATGCGCGCGGTCATGTGTCGACCGTACCGCGAGCTCTCGGTTCGACGCGGTGGAGGTCCGCATCTGACACCGCAGAAGGGCTCGGATGTTCAGAGCGCGGCGACCACGACCGCACATTCCGCATTTCGCAGCACGAACTCGGTGGTCTGGCCGAGGAACGCGTGGCCTGCAACGTCCTGAGCGGCAACGCCCAGCACGATCACATCCGAGCGATGCAACTTCGAGGCATCGATGATTCCTGCGCCGCGCGACTCGCGTGTGATCGTGACTCGCTCGGTTCGCACACCCGACTCGTTGGCGGCCTGTTCGGCAATCTCGAGGACGCGCTCTCGGAGGTCACCGGCGTAGGACCCCACGGTGCGCTCATGGCTTCGCAACGTGGTGCGCAGGATGCGACGACCCGGGCCGACAGGGGGCTCCGCCTGCACGTGCAGGAGATGCAATGACGCTCCGGAACCAGCGGCGAGCGCGATGGCGAACTCGCTCGACGCGAGCGACGCGACGGCCGCTGAGACCGGCAGCAGCACTCGCCGGATCGACGCGTCCGGCACTGGGGGCAGTTGCACCAGAACGACGGGCAGGGGCGAGCGGATCACCATGGCGTCGGCGATGTCGGTCAGCTCACCTGTGTGCGCGACGTCGACGACTGTTGCCAGCAGGTCGTAGCCCAGAGCAGCCTGCGCGAGCACCAGATCGACGACATCGCCGTTGGGGTGGATCTCCTCGATCTCGCGCGTTCCCAGCGCCTCGGTCAGCCGGGCGACCACGTCAGGTCCGTCGTCGGCGATTGCGATGATCGTGACCGGTGATTCCTCCGGCAGCGTCCGACCGAGGAGACGTGCGGCATAGGCCGAGCCGTCGGCAGCGAACCCGCTCACCAGCACGCGGCCCGGACGCAGTAGCACCATACCGGCCATCTGCTCCTCACGCCGGAGTCGCTCTTGTTCCTCCGGTGATCCCACCCATCCTCGAACGAGTAGCCGCAGGAGCGGAGGTGCCATCAACGAGGTGGCGATGGCCATGATGACCACGATCGTGTACGAGGCCTCGTTGAGAACGCCGAGCGAGAGACCGACGGTCGCGATGACGATTTCGAGCGCGCCGCGGGCGTTCAGTGCCGTTCCGAGGGCCATGCCCTCACGGGTGGCGAGTCCGGACAGACGAGCGCCGATCATGGCTCCGCCGAACTTCGAGATCGAGGCGATGGCCAACACGACGACCGCCCAGAATGCGATCTCGGGGTCGCCGAGCAGCGAGAGATCGACACGGAGACCTGCAGTCGCGAAGAAGATCGGGGCGAGGATCGCGACCGTGACGGTCTCGAGTTGTTCCTCGACCTCGTGGCGTGCGTACCGGGAGCGACCCAGCAGGATCCCGGCGATGAATGCGCCGAGTACGGCTTCGACCCCGAGTGCCTGGGTGATGGCCCCGAGGCCGAGCGCCACGGCCACGGCCATGGTGACCCAGCCGCCGATGCCGACGTCTCGCCGACGCATCTGCTGCAGGATGGCGTCGACGACTCGCTGGCCGATCGCGACTGCGAGGCCCAGGAAGACCACGAGACCACCGATGGTCGTCGCCAACTCCCCGAAGTCGAATCGGCCCGATCCTGCAAGCCCCGCGATCAGCCCGAGCAGCACCCAGCCGATCACGTCGTTGGCCATTGCGACCGCAAGCGTCAGCTGTCCGAAGTTCCGCCGGAGGAGCTGCAGCTCCGACAGGATCTTCGCGATGACCGGCAACGACGAGATCGTCAGCGCCGCCGCCAGGAACAGCGCGAACACCGATCTCTCGGCGTTCTCCCCCAACAGTGAGTCGGGGGCGAGATAGCCGCCGCCGAGACCGAAGAAGAACGGCAGCAACAGGCTCCCGGCGGTCACGAGGACCGCTGCCTTGCCAAGTCGCGCGATGAGGGCGAGGTCGGTCTCGAAACCCGTGACCACCAGGAGCAGGAGCACGCCCAGCCAGCCGACGGCGAACAGCATGCCCGACTGCACAGCTCCCGCAGGGAAGATCCAATCGAACACATCGGGAGCGACACGGCCGAGCACCGATGGGCCGAGGAGCACCCCCGCCGTCAGTTCACCGACCACCGCCGGTTGGCCGAATCGTCGGCACAGTTGACCGAGCAGTCGGGCGGCGACGAGCAGCAGCACGATCTGCACCAAGAAGATGAGGACCTGATGTTCATCGGGCTGGACGAGCCGCATCGTGAAGTCCTCCGGGGGGTGGCGGGCTGGTGACGGATGCGAGCGTTCAGTGTTTGATCATGACGTGCTTGACCTCGGTGTAGGCCTCGACCGCGTACATCGACATGTCCTTGCCGTAGCCGGACTGCTTGAAGCCGCCGTGCGGCATCTCGGACACGATCGGGATGTGGTCGTTGACCCACACGGCACCGAAT
Organism: Actinomycetes bacterium; assembly: GCA_031426215.1. GTDB lineage: Bacteria > Actinomycetota > Acidimicrobiia > Acidimicrobiales > Ilumatobacteraceae > Sva-07. Next base: position 39,677 of record JANPKU010000045.1, on the reverse strand, counting down.
TGCAGCGCCTTGCTCATCCGCATCGCTCGGCCGACGTCTGACGTCCACACGCTTGCTGCGAGGCCGTAGTCGACGTCGTTGGCCATCTGCAACGCTGCCTCTTCGTCGGCGGCCGACTGCACCGTGACGACCGGCCCGAACACTTCACGTTGCACGATCTCCGATGCCTGGCCAGGACCGACGACCACCGTGGGTTCGTAGAAGAAGCCGGCACCTGTCCGCGCAGACCCACCAACGGTGACTTCCGCACCTGCCTCACGAGCTCTGTCGACGTACCCGGCGATGCGGCCGCGATGGACGTCGGAGATCACCGGGCCCATGTCGGTGCTTTCGGACATCGGGTCGCCGACGGTGACGCTCGCGACGGCGTCGGTGAGTTGGCTGACGAAGTCGTCGTGTACTCGTGAACCTGCGATCACCCGACAGGGAGCAGTGCAGTCCTGGCCCGAGTTGTAGAACGCCATGCCCTTGAGCATCTCGACGGCCGCTTCGATGTCGGCGTCGTCGAAGACGATCACCGGCGCCTTGCCCCCCAACTCGAGGTGGACCCGCTTGAGGGTGTCGGCCGACGCACGAGCGACCGCCTTGCCCGCCCCGACGCTGCCGGTGATCGAGATCATCGCAATGCCTGGATGCTCGCTGAGCGCTGCACCCGCAACATCGCCTTGACCACACACCACGTTGAAGACGCCGGCGGGGAGCACGTCGGCGGTCAGCTCGGCGAGACGCAACACCGAGTACGGGGTGAGCTCCGATGGCTTCAAGATGACCGTGTTCCCGGCCGCGAGCGCAGGGCCGAGTTTCCACGTCGCCATGTTCAGCGGATAGTTCCAGGGCGTGATCGACGCCACCACACCGAGCGGATCGCGTCGCACCATCGAGGTGTAACCGGCCATGTATTCGCCGCTCGCCTTTCCTTCGAGGAAGCGGCACGCCGACGCGAAGAAGCGCCAGTTGTCCTTGGTGAGATCCATCTCGAACTCGACGATGCCGACCGGCTTGCCGACGTTCTCGCACTCGATCTGCGACAGCTCGTCGATGTTGTCGTCGATGATGTCGGCCACTCGGTGCAGGGTCTCGCTGCGCTCACGCGGTGTGAGCGCCGACCATGCCGGGAACGCCGCCGACGCCGCGGCGACTGCTGCATCGACATCGGCGGCCCCTGATGCGGGAACCGACCCGATCACGGCGCCGGTCGCCGGGTTCACCACCTCGTCAGTGGCGCCGTCGGCGGCGGAGCGCCAGTCACCGCCGATGAAGTTCGAGTTGAGTGAGGACAGCGTCGTTGCCATGCGGACAGAATGCCACGTCGCGCGCCTCATCGGCACGAGCAGGGTCCCGCGACGCGCCCCGGGAATGTTGCGGGCAGATGAACGACAGCTCCGGCGCTGCCAACTCTCGCGAGCGCGCCGGTTAATGTGCCCGGCAGATGAACAGTTGGGGTCGTGCCGTACGCTGGCGTGGGGAGGAGAGTCGGTGAGTGACACAGTCATCCAGCTCGAGGACGTCACGAAGTCGTTCGGCGGTTTCTACGCCGTCACCCACGCGAACTTCGGAATCGAGCAAGGTGAATTCTTTGCGATGCTCGGTCCCTCCGGGTGTGGCAAGACGACGACGCTGAAGATGATCGCCGGTTTCGAACAGCCGACATCGGGACGGGTGCTACTGAACGGCGTCGACGTGAGCCACGTCCCGCCGTACAAGCGTGACGTCAACACCGTCTTCCAGCAGTACGCGTTGTTCCCGCACATGACCGTGGCGGACAACATCCGTTTCGGACCACGCTCGAAGAAGACCCCCAAGAACGAGTACGAAGCAGCAGTCACCCAGATGCTGGAGGTGGTGCGTCTCGCCGACTTCGCCGACCGCAAGCCATCGCAACTGTCGGGTGGCCAGCAACAGCGTGTTGCTCTGGCGCGGGCACTGGTGAACTTTCCGAGCGCACTGTTGCTCGACGAGCCGCTCGCGGCCCTCGACCTCAAACTCCGTGAGGCGATGCAGTTCGAACTCAAGCGCATCCAGCGTGAGGTGGGCATCACTTTCGTGTTCGTCACCCACGATCAGGGCGAAGCGCTCACGATGAGCGACCGCATCGCCGTGATGAGCGAAGGTCTGGTCGAGCAGATCGGAACGCCGCAGGAGATCTACAACAGTCCCTCGTCGTTGTTCGTGGCCGGATTCATCGGTTCGGCCAACCTGCTGCCCGGCGAGGTCGTCGGTACCGATGGCGACGACACAATCGTCTCGCTCACCGCCGGCCACCAGGTGCGTGCCCGAACGAATGTCGAACGCTCACCGGGGGCGCGGGTCTCGGTGATGCTGCGACCCGAACGGCTCATTGCCAGCAACATGGCCCTCGACGTCGGACGATCGATCGAAGGAACGGTCGCAGACGTCGTGTTCCAAGGGGCGACAGCGCGCGTCGTCGTCCACCTGAAGGACCAGAGCGAAGTGATCGCAAGCGTCGTGACCGGCACCGACCTGCCGTTCCTGTATCCCGGCTCGACGATCCACCTGTCGTGGGAGCCGGGAAGTGCATTCCTGCTCTCGGACTGGCCGCGTCGCCCCGGAGCGACCGCAAGCGACATCGACACCCTGGAAGCGCTCGCCGACTCCTGAACCCACAGCAGATCGCACAACACCACTGACACCCGACAGAAGGACAAGATGACCACTCCAGCACCGAACCCGTTCCGTCTTCCCGCCGGCCGCTCTGCGATGAGCCGTCGTCAGCTGCTCATCCGTGCCGGCGCCCTCGGCGCCGCTGGTGTCTCGCTACCGGCGCTCCTCGCGGCGTGTGGAAGCGACAGCGACTCCGGATCGTCGGGCTCGACACCGGGCACGACCGGGAGCACCAGCGGTGGCGGGGGCGGTGCGGACGGCGGGCTGTTCTTCGAGAACTGGCCGTCGTACATCGACCCGACCGAGGACGGCGCGACGGGCACCGTCGACCGCTTCATGGAAGCCACGGGCATCGAAATGCGCTACACCGAGGCGTACAACGACAACAACGAGTACTTCGCCAAGATCCAGCCACTCCTCGGGCGAGGCGAGCCGATCGATCCCGACATCATCGCCCCGACCAGCTGGCTCGCGAACCGCCTGATCACACTCGGCTGGCTCGACAAGCTGCCCCTCGATCAGGTGCCGAACGCCGCCAACCTGCGCGCCGACTTGCAGAATCCCGCCTGGGATCCGACCGGCGAGTACAGCTTGCCGTGGCAGACCGGGTTCGCAGGCATCGCTTACAACTCCGACGTGACCGGGCGCGAGATCACGAGCGTCGACGACCTGTTCGACCCGGAGTTCGCCGGCAAGGTCGGTGCACTCACCGAGATGCGCGACACGATCGGCGTGATCGCGATGAGCCTCGGCATCGACATCTCCACGCTCACCAGCTTCGCCGAGGCCCAGCCGGCGTTCGACAAGCTGCAGGAGGCAAAGGACTCCGGACAGATCCGTCGTTTCCACGGCAACGATTACTTCGACGACCTCTCCAACGGGAACCTGGCGATCACCATCGGTTGGTCCGGCGACGTCGCGGCGATCGCTCGCGACAATCCGGCCGTGAAGTTCGTGTTCCCCGAGAGCGGAGCGACGTCATGGGCCGACACGATGGTGGTCCCGAAGGGTGCCCGCAACGTCGAAGCCGCCGCCCAGTGGATGAACTTCGTGTACGACCCGGTGCAAGCCGCGCAGATCACGACGTGGGTCGGCTATGTGTCGCCCGTCGAGGGCGTGCGTGCCGAGGTCGAGAAGCTCGACGCCGATCTCGCGAACGATCCCCTCGTGTTCCCCGACGACGCGACGCTCGCCAACACCAAGGGCTTCGCGCCGCTGTCCGAAGCGGTCGAAGCCGAGTACGACGCAGCGTTCTCTGCAATCACGGGCGCCTGAGCTCGGACCGGACATGATCACCGCCGACGACGCCTCCGCCGCACGTGGCGGCGTCAAGCGCCCCGAGCTCATCGGGCTCGGGGCGCTTGTCGGCGCAGGCGCGCTCCTCGTGGCGGTCGGCACCCGATTACTGACCGGCGCGTTCGCGATCGTTGCGATTTCACTGGTCTTCGCCAGCATCCTGGCGCTCGTGGTGGTCGCCGTCACCGGCACACCCGAGAGCCGCCGCAGAATCGCTCCGTACGGACTGCTCAAGCCGGGCATGTTGTGGCTGGCGTTGTTCTACCTGGCGCCGCTGTTCACACTGTTGCGGCTGTCGCTGTCCACGCTGCCCAGCCGATTCGCCGTCGAAGCCGAGTTCGGCCCCACGCTGGACAACTACATCACCGCGTTCACCGACTTCCGTCCGCAGTTCGAGCGGGGGTTCCTCTACGCCGCGATCGCTACGGTGCTCACGATCACCATCGGGTACCCGCTCGCCTACGTGATCGCATTCCGAGGCGGCAAGTACCGCATTCTGCTGCTCGGACTTGTCGTGATCCCGTTCTTCACGTCGTTCCTGATTCGCACGATTGCGTGGAAGAGCATCCTCGCCGACCAGGGCTTCGTGACCGATGCAATCGACACGGTGCGGCTCACGTGGCTCTTCGACGGGCTCAACATCATGCAGGACGGCAAGCTGATCAACACGCCGGCGGCGGTGATCTTCGGTCTCACCTACAACTTCCTGCCGTTCATGATCCTGCCGATCTACGTGAGCCTGGAGAAGATCGACGAGCGCCTCGTGGATGCGGCTAAGGACCTCTATTCGACATCGGTGTCGGCGTTCCGCAAAGTGGTGCTCCCGCTGTCTATTCCAGGAGTCTTTGCCGGCACCCTGCTCACGTTCATCCCTGCCGCCGGCGACTTCATCAATGCGGAGTACCTCGGCACGCCCAACACGACGATGATCGGTAACTCGATCCAGGATCAATTCCTCGTGCAGAACAACGTGCCGCTCGCGTCGTCGATGTCGTTCGTGCTGATGTTCATCATCACGGTGTTCGTGATCATCTACAGCAAGTTCTTCGGCACGGAAGACTTGGCATGAGGCACCTGGCATGAGTGTTCCGTCGTCGACAGGCGGCCGTATCGCCCGGATTGCGCTGAACGCGTATGCCGGATTCGCGTTGCTGTACCTGTTCGTCCCGATCATCTGGATCGTGGTGTTCTCCTTCAACCAGCCCAAGGGCCCCTACAACACAGTGTGGCAGCGGTTCACGCTCGAGAATTGGGCCGATCCGTTCGGCGACGAAGCGCTCACGAACGCGTTCGTCGAGAGCTTGAAAATCGCTGCGATCTCCACCGTGATCGCCACGGTGCTCGGCTCGATGATCGCCATCGCACTCGCCCGCTATCGGTTCCGGGGCAGCGCCGGGTTGAACTTCTTCCTTGTGTTACCGCTCACCACACCCGAGATCGTCCTGGGGTCGTCACTGGCAACGCTCTTCCTCGACTGGGACATCACCCGTGGCTTCGGCACCGTGGTGATCGCTCACGTGATGTTCCAGGTGAGTTTCGTCGCGTTGACCGTACGCGCTCGTGTGCGCGGGTTCGACTGGACACTCGAGCAGGCGGCGCAAGACCTCGGTGCTTCGCCCCTTCGCACGTTCTGGAAGGTGACGTTTCCACTGATCCTGCCGGGCATCCTGGCGGCGGCCCTGCTGTCGTTCGCGCTGTCGCTCGACGACTTCATCATCACGCTGTTCAACGCCGGCTCGCTCGTCACGTTCCCGCTGTACATCAACGGCGCCTTCGCACGGCAGTTCCCGCCCGAGGTGAACGTGTTGGCGTCGGTGATCCTGATCGTCAGCGTGGCGCTGATGCTCGGCGGAACGCTGTGGGGTGCCCGCGGGCGCCGCAAGTCCGCCACGTGAGCGCTCAGGTGATCCGGCATCTCTTCGTGTACGGCACGCTGCGTCCTGGCGACGTGCGATGGCACTTCCTGGCGCCGTTCGTGGTCGATGACGGATGGCTCGACACCGTGTCGGGTCAGTTGTTCGACACCGGTCTCGACTATCCAGCCGCAGTGTTCAACGGCGCCGGAACGATCCACGGTCACACCTTCGCCTTGCTCGAGGAATCGGCGAGCCGGGCGCTCGAGGTACTCGACGACATCGAGGGAATCGTCGACGGCGAGTACTCACGTGTGGTCGTGCGCACTGGTCGAGGGGCCGACGCATGGGCATACGCGAGCGGCGACGGCCTCGACCTCACCCCCATCGGCTCCGGCGACTGGTTCCTCCATCGCCAGACCTGAAGGCGCGACGTGACCCACGCCGAGGCGATGAGCGAACCGCCCGAATGACGGCACTTGGCTCATCACCCGACCGACACACGCCGAGGCGATGAGCGAACCGCCCGAATGACGGCACTTGGCTCATCACTCCGTCGGCCGACCCGACGGCTCGATGTCCTCGGACTGATTTCGTGGACATGCCAGCACGTAGGTTCGGTGCGATGAGCGCACGAGATCGACTGTCCGGCCCCACCAATCTCGGGGTGTGGTACTTCACCGACGCAATGACCGCGTCGCAGGCTGCACAAGCCGCGGGGCGGATCGAGTCGCTGGGTTACTCGACGCTGTGGGTACCGGACACCGTCGGGCGCGACCCCTTCGCGCATCTCGCCTGGCTCGGCTCGCAGACCGAGACGCTGCAGTTCGCCACGGGCATCGCCTCCATCTTCTCGCGGCACCCCGGCCCGATGATGCAGGCGGCCGCCACCCTCGCCGAGCAAACCGGCGGTCGGTTCGTGCTCGGCCTCGGCGTGAGCCACGAGCCGATGGTGGCAGGACTCCGCAAGCTCGACTACTCGAAGCCGCTCACACAGATGCGGGCGTACCTCGAGGCCATGGATGCATCGCCGTACATGGCAGTACCGCCAGCCGAGCCTGCGATCCGGCTGCTCGCAGCGCTCGGGCCCAAGATGCTCGAGTTGTCGGCAACCGCTGCTGACGGCGCCCACCCCTACTTCGTGACGCCCGAGCACACGGCCGAGGCACGCGCCGCGATCGGGCCGGACAAGCTGCTGTGCGTTGAGCAGAAGGTGATCCTGTCAACCGATGCCGACGCCGCTCGAGCTGCGGCCAACGTCCAGATCGACCGCTACGCCGGCCTTCCGAACTACCGCAACAACTGGAAGCGCATCGGGTTCACCGAGGACGAGATCGAACAGCGCGCCAATCGGTTCGTCGACCACGTGATCGTGTGGGGCGACGAAGATCGTGTCCGCGCGGGTATCCAGGCGCACTACGACGCGGGCGCCGATCACGTGTGCATCCAGCCGGTGTCGACCGACGGACCTCTCACACTTGACTGGAACGTGCTCGAAGCCCTCGCCCCATCCAACTGACTGTTCGCGATGTGCCAGGGGACTCGGCGTACACGGTCCCGAGCACATCTCGAACAGTCACGCACCGAGTCGATCGAAGATGTTGCGGGTGATCTGCTCGACGTCGCGGTCGCGTTCGGCGAGACCCCAGATCCAGTCGGTGCAACCGCTGGTGATCACCGTGCCACCGGCCGATGTCACGAAGGTACCGAGCACGGCGTGACCGTGCGTGATCCGCTCCACCGCCGCAGGGTCGCGAGTGTCGAACAGACGTGACGAGATGAACTCGTCCTCGGCCGGCTCGTGCGGAGCTGGCGGCCGCGACGCCGTGGTTCGGCTGAAGTGCGCTGCAGGCGCAGTGCCGAGGATCTCGAAGTTCGCCGGCGTGCCGTCCGACCCGGTCGGATACGGCAGACCATCGCGGTAGGTGAAGTCGCAACCGTCGCACTCGTAGCCGACGATCGTCGCCGCGGCGCCGAGCATATCGCCGTAGTCGAGGCCGGTACCGTCGAAGATCCAATGCTCGGGGCGGTGCAACGTGTAGCCGCCCGCACCCTTGGTCGCGCGCTTGCCGATGCGGTGGTAGCCGCCGCGGCTGAAGCTCACACCGGTCATGTGGTTCTCGGGCCGCTCCAGCAGGTGGTCGGACCAGATGGTGGTCAGCTCGGCCTGACGTTCGGTGCCGAAGACCGGATCTTGTTTGAAGAAGCCCTTGTAGCCCACCATCGTCGCGGCCGGACCGCTCGCATCATCGCCCGTGTGGTCTTCCAGGCGGACCTGCCAGAAGGCCGTGTTGCCGGAGAAGAACGCTGCGTGCCCGCCGCGGGCGGTGAACGCCTCGACGGTGTCGCGCATCGGCGCCGACCAGTACTCGTCGTGACCGATCGACAGATAGAGCGAGTACGGCGAATCTGGCCCGAGCAGCTCGGGGTGATCCTCCAAGTCGGCGTTGGTGACGACGTCGATGGCGTAGTCCTCGCGTTCGGCCCACTCGATGAACGGCAAGCTCCAGTTCGGCCAGCCGGCCGAACCGCCGTAGGGCGACAGGCGGTTCATGCGCAGGTACCCGACGTGGCTGGCCGACTGGTGGTCAGGCGGGTGGATCGAAGTGACCCGCTGGCCGGCGCCCGGCGGCTTGTACAGGTAGCCGGGGGCCATCGGGCGCAGCATCGACACCTGCGTGGCTCCGGTGTAGAGGTTGCGGCCACCAAAGTCGTTGTAGGCGTGCCAGGTGTTCGTGTCGATCGCCCACAGGATCGTGGCGGTGGTGGTCGCAGTATCCGGTCGCACCACGAAGAACGCCCGGGTCTCGCGCTGCTTACCGTCGACATCAATCGAGAGCAGTACCTCGTAGTAGCCCGACGGCCAGTTCGACCCGACCGTGACTTCCGTGGCGACCGGCCAGCCGCAACCGTGTTCGGGTGCATCGGTCGGCGTCGGATGGTCGTCGGCCGGTACCCCTTCCTCGGTGAAGACGACGTCGCGACGTCTGCCCATGCGGGCAACTTCGACCGACACCGGCCGAGCACCAGCAGCCGACAGGTGCATCGCCACCCGCTCCCCCGGCGCCACCGATTGAGGCCAGCAGTATCCGGTCACCGTTTCGTACGCCATCGCCCGACTGTAGGCCCGCGCCCTCCGCTGCAACATCTCCAAGCGATGAGCCAACCGCCGCCATTCGGTCCGTTCGCTCATCGCTCCGGCGCGACACCTCCGAGCGATGAGCCAAGCCGCCATTCGGGCGGCTCGCTCATCGCTGTCGGGCTGGAGCGGTCTACGGTCATATCGGTGTCTGGCGTGCTGTGTCTCCAGGGTGGGCGGGAACTCACACCGCCCTGCGCCGAGATGGACGCAGCGGTGCTCGCCGGATCCAATGGTCGGGTCGTCGTGCTCGCCGGTGCCGCCAGGATCGGCAGCGACTACGCGGGTGCGTCGCAACGAACCGTCGCTCACTATCGCGGGCTGGGCGCCGAGGTCACTGTTGTCCCCGATCCCCGCGAGGACACCTCGACAGCGCTGGCCGCGATGCCTGACGAAATCGGACTCATCGTGATGCCGGGCGGATCACCCGGAGGTCTGCTCGACGTGCTGACGACCATCGATGGCGGCTCGATCGGTCGCCGCGTCGCGGAACTCTGGCAGTCGGGAGCTGCGATCTCAGGGGCATCGGCCGGGGCGATGGTGATGTGCACCCGGACGGTTCGACCCGACCGTGACGGTGGCATCACCGCCGGGCTCGGTTTCGTCGACGGGATCGCGGTGCCCCACTGGACGCCAGGGTCGGAACGACGATGGTCGCTCCCGGACGGATTGGTGTGGGGACTGCCCGAGTGCGGCGGCGTCATCATCGACGGCGACCGGATGGCTGCGGTCGGCCAGGGCGACCCGTCGGTTCGCATCGACGGCAAGTGGCGCCGCATCGCGCGGTCCAGCGCTGAGCCGATACCCCACTGAGACGAAACTCCACTGAGCCGGGAACCGTCCGTTCCGTACGGGCGCCCTACGCTTCGGCGATGTCCAGTGCGACGACCCGAGAACGCAGCGACCGGCCCGCCAACGTCGTCCTCGTACTGCTCGATTCGTTGAACCGGCACATGCTCGGCGCGTATGGCGGCACCGAGTTCTCGACACCGAACCTCGATCGCTTCGCGGTGCGATCCTCACAGTTCACCAACCACGTCACCGGTTCGTTGCCATGCATGCCCGCCCGCCACGACATCCTTGTCGGTTCACTCGACTTCCTCTGGAAGCCCTGGGGGTCGATCGAACTGTGGGAGGAGTCGATCACCGCCACCCTGCGTCGAGCTGATGTGACGACGATGTTGGTCTCCGACCATCCACACCTCTTCGAGACCGGAGGCGAGAACTACCACACCGACTTCGGCGGCTGGGACTACCTCCGTGGCCATGAAGGCGACCCGTGGAAGACCTACCCGGACCCATCCGCAATCGGGGCGCCGACGCTCTTGCCCGACGGACGTCCACTCCTCACGAATGTGGCCGACGGTGGATGGTTCATCCGCGACCAACTCGGTATCGCCGACCGGACGTTCGGGCACCGCCACTACGACGACAGCCGCCCCTGGTTCAGAACCGAAGCCGACTTCCCGGGGCCGCGCACGATGGCATCGGCCGCCTCGTGGCTCAAACACGCATCGGCGGCGCACGACCGGTGGATGCTGTTCGTCGACGAGTTCGATCCGCACGAGCCCTTCGACACGCCCGAACCGTGGGCCTCGATGTACGACGACGATCCGCTGACGCCCGAGGAGCTGGAGACGGGGCGGCTCATCTGGCCCCCATACATCATCGGTGGTGTCGCCAAGGGTGCGATCACCGAGCGCCAAGCACGCCAGATCCGCAACAATTACGGCGCGAAGTTGTCGATGATCGACCACCACTTCGGCAGGGTCCTCGACGAGCTCGACGCTCAGGACCTGTGGGACACCACGGCGGTGATCGTGTGCACGGACCACGGTCACTACCTCGGCGACCAGCGTTTGACCGGGGCACCCGGCGACGACACGGTCGCCGACATCTGGGGCAAGCCGGCGATCCCCCAGTTCGAGCCGCTCGGCCACACGCCCCTCATGATCCACTGGCCCCAACATCTCGATCGGGGTCAGACCCCAATCGAGATTGATGCCCTCACGACGAATGTTGACATCAACGCCACGATCGCCGACATCTTCGGCGTCAAGGCCCCGCACCGAACGCATGGCCGGTCGCTGCTCCCACTCCTCGATGGCACGACGACGTCGATCCGGGACTGGGCGATCGGCGGCGTGTTCGCCAACTGGGTCCAGATCAACGACGGTCGGCGCAAGTACGCCCGCGCCCCGGTCGACGACAACTTCCCGCTGTCGATGTGGTCGAACCGCTGGTCGACGATGCCGGTGCACAAGGGCCTCGAGAGCTCCATGCGGTTCCCGAACCCCGACCGGCGGGCAACGCTGGACTTCATGCCCGGATCGGACATCCCGGTGATCCGCCAGCCCTTCGCGAGCGGCGACGTCCTCCCGTTCTGGGCGAGCGGTGGCCGCAACGTCGGGCGTCACCACCTCTACGACCTCGACATCGACCCCGATGAAACCGAGAACCGACGAGGCGATGCGCAGGAAGCCGACATGGCTGACCTCCTGCGCACTGCGCTGATCGATGTCGAGGCGCCGGGCGAACAGCTCGAACGCCTCGGTCTCACCTGACCGTTGGATCGCCCAGGATCAGCCCTCTGCAGCGGTGTCCTCGGTCACCGGCTCCTCGGCGGCCTGCTCCCGGGCCACAGGACCCGAGACGGCAACGGCAGTCACCATTCCGAACATACCGGCCTCGCTCTCCACGTGGGGGAGGATGTGGCAATGCCAGACCCACAGACCGGGCTCGGTTCCCTGGAAGAGCACCGAGTAGCGCTCACCGGGAGCGACGTTGATCGTGTCGGCCCAGTACGGCTGATCCAGTGGGATGCCGTCCTTGGCGTACACGAGCTGCGGGAATCCGTGCAGGTGCATCGGATGCGCCGTCAGCCCCTCGTTGTAGTAGTGGACCGATGCCCACTGGCCCTTCGCGAGGACCATCGGCGCCGTGGCCGGGAAGCTCTTTCCGTTGAGCGACAAACCGATCACACCTGCGTCATTGAGCACCATCGGCATGTCGACGGCGGGCTCCAGATCCTCGGGAATCGTGATCCCCGAGATGGTCTGGCCTCGCGGGATCGGGTTCTCACCGACGAAGAAGGTGGCGAACATGCCGTTCGGCACCGAGATCTGGCTGTGCATGTGCGCGTGGTACATCGCGATCATCGGCTCATCGAGGGTGAACTCGTAGGTGAAGCTGTCACCGCTCTTGACCGTCGGCTGGGTCAGAGGCGACACGCCGTCCTGATTGTTGGGCACCGGCAGACCGTGCCAGTGGATGTCGGACCCCATCGGCGTGTCGTTGTTGAAGATGACCTTCACCTTGTCGCCGACGTCGACCTTGATCATGGGGCCGGGCACGATGCCGTTGTACGACCAGGCATCGACGAACTTGCCCGGCGAGACCTCCCACGGCGTGATCGCTGCAGTGAGCTCGAACTCCTTGGTGCCATCGGGCAGGATCTTGGGCTCGAGGAGCTGGTTACCGAGGCCCTCGGTCGTGGCGGGGAACGCCCTGATCGACTCCTCCATGATCCGGTCCATCGCGTCGGCGTCGAAGTCCGGCGAGGTGAAGTCGGCGTGGCCGCCGGCGGCGTCGCCCATCGGAGCGGCAGCGTCATCCATCGGTGCTGGCGTGCTGGTGATTTCGAGCGATGTGGTCATGCCGGACTCGGCGTGGCCAGGGACGTTGCAGAACAACTCGTAGGTGCCGGCTTCGAGCGTCCCCAACGCCAACGTTGCGTTCTCGCCACCATTCAGCATCGGAGTTGCAGCGCCCGTCTCGCGCACGACGAGGTTGTGCTGCTGGGTGCCGTTGTTCGTGACGGCCAGCGACACGTCCCCGGGCGCCGCCACGAGATCACCGACGATCGTGAACTCCGACAGCGTGATGCCGAGCGTGGATGCCTCACCCCCGACGTCGCTCCCACCGCCGCCAGCGCTGTCCTCGTCTCGGAGCAGACCGATCAGCCCGATCACGACGACCGTGGCGACCAGAGCAATGACGAGGCCCGCCATGGCGATGAAGGCCAGCGCGCCGCGGCCGTCGCCGACATTGTCGTTGCGGCCACCAGGTGCAGTCGGGACAGGGGGATTTTCAGTGAGGGTCACGCATGACTCCAATCATCGTGTGAAGGTGATTCGAAGCCTCGCAGCGACGGGCCCGAGACCCCAGGGACCTTCGACCCTTTGGATCGAGATCTCCGGTCGCCGCCCGGTTACGGTCGACGGGCATGCACATCGGCGTCGAGATCTTTCCCACCGACCAGACGATTGGAGCCATCGAGCTCGCCCGAGAAGTCGAGGCCCGCGGGTTCGAGTCGCTGTGGTTTCCGGAGCACTCACACATCCCGACGCGCCGCACCACGCCATGGGGTGGTCGCGAGGGAGCACCGCCGCTGCCCGAGTTCTACTGGCGCACGTTCGATCCGTTCGTGGCACTGGGGGCGTGCGCCGCGGTGACCACCACATTGAAGCTCGCAACCGGCATCTGCCTCGTGGCCCAACGCGACCCGATCCACACGGCCAAGGAAGTCGCCAGCGTCGACGCCTTGTCGAACGGACGGTTCCTGTTCGGCGTCGGCTACGGCTGGAACAAGGAGGAGATGGCCCAGCACGGCACCGCCTATGGCGAACGCCGAGCGATCCTGCGCGAAAACCTCTTGGCGATGAAGGCGCTCTGGACCGAGGACGAGGCGTCCTTCACCGGCGAGCACGTCCAGATCGAGTCCAGCTGGTCGTGGCCCAAGCCCACCCAGCAACCGCATCCGCCCATCATCCTCGGCGGCGACGCAGGCCCGAAGACGGCCGCCCACATCGCCGAGTTCTGCGACGGATGGATGCCGATCGGCGGACGCCACGCCCTCGACAAATGGGACGAGGTGCGTGCCGCGTGCGAGCAAATCGGCCGTGATCCCGCAACCGTCGAACTCGGCGTGTTCGGAGCGCTACCTGACGAAGCCAAGCTCACCGAGCTCGCTGCGAGCGGCGCGAAACGTGCGGTTTTCGGCCTGCCACAAGGACCTCGCGACGACGTGTTGGCCGCCCTCGACCAGATGGCACCGCTCGTCGAGACGATGCGCACCGTCGGCTAACGCGTCAATCGACGACGCTCGGGTCGTCGACCACGCTGCGCAGCAGCCAGTGGAACATCCGCCAACCGGTCGATGCGGGCGCCAGCGTCTCCGCCGCAATCGCTGCGGCTTCGTCGGAGATGGCGACACCGTTCGGCGCCTTCACGTGGACTTCGGCGACGCGCTCGCTCATCACGAACCAGCCGACCGCTTCCTCGACGGAGCCACCGACGGTGAGCGAGCCGTGATTGCGCAGGATGCAGAACTTGTTGGCGCCGATCGCTGCGGCGATTCGCTTGCCGCCGTCGTACGACAGCACCTCGACCTCTTCGTCGTCGAACAGCGCCTGGTCGAACAGGAACGCACACGATTCTTGGCTCAGCGCACGGAACGGTTGCACGTTCGCCGCCCACGGTGTGCCGAAGTGGGTGTGGGTGTGCGCCGCGCTCACGACGTCGGGACGGGTCGCGAGCAGTGGCGCGTGGATGTTGTAGCCGGCAGTGTTGACCGCGCCCGTCGGGTTGCCCTCGGCGTCGATCACCCGGCCGTCGGGTCCCACGAGGACGAGTTGGTCGACCGTGGCCCGGTGGAACGGCACGCCCCAGTCGAGCAGCCAGAAATGGTCGGTCAGGATCGGGTCGCGCGCCGAGACGTGCCCGTCGCCGAGCTGTCCCCAACGCATCGCGCCGAAGATCCGATACCCGAGGGCACACATCCGCTTGCGGTGGGCACGTTCTGCCTCAGGTGTGCGCACCGCGTCGAACGGCTCGACTCCCGGGAAGGTGGGATACGGCGATTCGCTCGTGGCAGCACTCATGCTCCCAGCGTAAACCCACACGCCATACCCCGCCTGTGCTGCATTCCGGGTGGGGTGGGCCACCCGAATCCACACGCAAACGTGATGGTGATGGGCGGGGTGCTCAGACGGGGAAGCCGCGGCGGGGCACCACGATCACGGCGCCATCGGAGGGGTCGACGTCGACGGTGACGCACACGTGGAACACCTCGCCGAGACGCTCGGCGGTGAGCACCTCGACCGCCGAACCCGAAGCGACGACATCGCCCTGGTCGAGCAGTACGAGCCGATCGGCGTAGGTGCCGGCGAGCGTGAGATCGTGCATTGCCGAGATCACCGTGATCGCCTGATGCTCGCGCAACTCGGTCACCAATTCGAGCGCTTGCTGCTGATGGCCGATGTCGAGCGCCGACGTCGGTTCGTCGAGTACCAGCACGGGCGCCTCCTGTGCGAGCGCCCGAGCGAGGACGGCGCGCTGACGTTCTCCACCGCTCATCGAGCCGAGCATCCGATCGGCGAATCCGCCAAGCCGTAACCGGTCGATCACGTCACGAACGACATCGCGATCGTGGGCAGACTCGGATCCGAAGTAGCCGATGTGCGGGGTCCGTCCGAGCAACACGTAGTCGAACACGTTCATGTCGTCGGGGATCAACGGCTCCTGCGCGACATAGGCAACCTGTCGAGCTCGACTCCGCGGATCGCGCCCGTCGAGCACGACCTCACCGACGATGACGCTGCCGGTGGCACGAACCAGACCCGCAATCGCCTTCAGCAGCGATGACTTGCCCGCACCGTTCGGCCCGATCAACCCGACCCATTCCCCCGACTCGATATGTTCCGAGTACGGGGCGAGCGCCAACTCGTTGCCGTAACGCACCTCGATCCGATCGAGCACGACAGCACTCATCAGATCACCCTGCGAGTGCGGAGCAGATAGATGAAGAAGGGAGCACCGATGACGGCGGTCACCACACCGATGGGTGTCTCCGCCGGACTCATCAGCTGGCGGCCGGCGACGTCGGCGAGGATCAGGAAACCGCCACCGAACAGCAACGACAGTGGGATCAACAACCGGTAACTCGCGCCGGCCATCAACCTCACGACGTGCGGTACCACCAACCCGACGAAGCCGATCAGACCACTCACCGACACCACGGCCGCGGTGCCGAGCGTGGCTGCTGCGACGATGACGAGCCGAGTCCGCTGCACCGAAAGACCGAGCGTGGCCGCCTCGTCGTCGCCGACGCGGAACACGTCGAGATGGCGGCGGTGCAACATCAACACGACCACACTGACTGACACGTAGGGCGCCACGGTCACCACATCGGACCAGGTGGCCCCGGACAGCCGGCCGAGAATCCACTGGAACACCTCGCGCACGACGTCGAGGTTGCGTTGCAGCAGGAACGTCTGGAGTGCGGTGGCGAACGACACGACGGCCACACCCGCCAGGACCAGTGTGGCACCGTTGCGTTTAGCCCCGAAGGAGGCTCCGACGCTGTACGTGATCGCCACCGTGCCGAGCGCGAAGCCGAACGCCACGAGCTGCACCGGATCGACGGGCCAACCAGCGGTGACGTCGCGGCCCGTCGTCAAGATCAACGTGGCGCCGAGACCTGCGCCGGCGGCTGCCCCGAGCAGATAGGGGTCGACGAGCGGGTTACGGAACACGCCCTGGTAGCTGGCGCCGGCCACCGACAACATCGCCCCGACCAGGCCGCCGAGCACCACACGCGGCATGCGGATCTTCCACACGATGTTCCAGTCGGCAGCGCTCACGCCGGAATCGATCGAGATCAGCGGAAGGTGGTCGAGCAAGGCGAGCGGTACCCGCCACCCGGGTGGTCCCGCCGGCCCGATGGACGCACCGACGATCACCGCTCCGACGAGGAACGCCAGGCCGGCGAGCAGCCAGGTTCGCTCGCGACGGCGGCGAACGCCCGGTGGAGCCGAGGCCGACATCACCGGCGCGTCGATGCGCCCCGGTGCGATCGGCTTCGGCTCCACTGCGGTCATGACGTCGTCGCTCAGGCAGCTGCCTGCGCAACGGCCTCCGACACGATCTGAAGATATTCGACCACGCGCGGGCCCCAGCGTGAGGCGATGTCGTCGTCCATCTCGAAGACGTTGCCGTTCTGCACTGCAACGATGGCGTCCCAGCCCGGGCGGGCCGCGACCGTCTCAGCGGTCTCAGCACAGCACTTGGTGTCGGCGAGGAAGATGAGGTCGGGGTTGGCTGACACGATGAACTCGGGGTTCAGCTGCGGGAACCCGCCGGAATCGCCTTCGGCCGAATCTGCGATGTTCTGGAGACCGAGCAGCGAGTAGAGCTCGCCGATGAACGTGGTCGAGTCGGCGCTGTAGAGGGTCGGGTCGAGCTCGTGGTAGATCGACAAGGGCTCGGCCGGTTCGGGTGCCGCCAACACGATCTCCTCGACGCCGGCTTGCATCTCCTTCACGAGCGCATCGGCCGCTTCCGAGTTCCCGGTGGCGTCTCCAAGTTCCGCTATCTGGCGGTAGGAATCGTCGAGCGTGAGCGCAGCGGGGCCATCCCACCAGGCGACACCGAGCTCGTCGAGCTGCGCGCCGAGGCCGGTGAAGTCACCGCCGATCAACACCAGGTCGGGCTCGAGCGCCGCGATCGCCTCGACATTCGGCTCGAAGCCGGACAACTCGTTGGGCAGCTCCAAGGCCTCGGCCGGGTAGTTCGACTGGTCGTCGACGGCCACGAGCTGGTCGCCGGCGCCGATGGCGAACATCATCTCAGTCGCCGTCGGGCTGAGCGACACGATGCGCTCGGGGAATTCGTCGGCCGGTGCATCGCTCGCCGGTGGAGCAACGCTTGCGTCGGGGGCAACGGTGTCAGCAACGGCGTCCGGGACGGTGACGGCGGATCCGTTTGGTCCAGATGACGCGTTGTCGTCGCTGCCGCACGCGGCGGTGAACAGGGTGAGACCGGCGACGGCGCCGATCAGGAGTCGACGCCAGGGCGTCGAGGTGAATGTCTTCATTGATGATCCTCCATAGGAGCGGAGGACAAGCTGGGGTCCGGGGACGACCTGCGTCGACCGGCGAGCCTTCCCTTGCCTCGAGGGATGATGTCTCGTCGACGGGTAGGCGACCGGGCTGGTCGGATGAGGCGCCTCGCAGACTTCACGAGTCACCAACCGACATCACCGTTGCGGGACAGCGCCGGGTTCTCACCGGACTTCGCTACGTCGTTGACAGTTCGACACCGTAGCCGACACTGCGTACGCTGACGCACTTCATGAGCAGCGACCAGACCGTCGACGACAACACCGCGCCCACCGACGACCCCCGACCGGACGGTCTACGCGGCGCCGACTCGCTCGTCATCGTCAACACCGGCAACGGCAAGGGCAAGTCGTCGTCCGCCTTCGGGATGATGATCCGTGGCGTCGCCCGAGGCTGGAACGTGGCCGTGGTCCAGTTCATCAAATCGGGCGACTGGAAGGTCGGCGAAGAAAAGATCGGGCGCCAACTCGGTGTCGAGTGGCACGCATTCGGTGAGGGGTTCACCTGGGATTCCGACGACATGTCGAACGACATCGCCCATGCACGCGACGGCTGGAACAAGGCGGTCGAGTTGATGCATGCCGGCGAGCACCAGCTGGTCATCTTCGACGAGCTGACCTACCTGTCGAGCTTTGGTTGGTTGCCGATCGGCGACGTGATCGATGCGATCAACGCCCGACCATCGCACGTGAACGTGATCGTCACCGGTCGCGATGCGGCTCGAGAATTGATCGACATCGCCGACACCGTGACCGAGATGGTCGAGGTCAAGCACGCGTACCAGCAGGGCATTCGTGCCATGCGCGGCATCGACTACTGACCATCGATCCCCGATCCAGGAATCCACCAGATCCATGTCGCTGACCGTGCTGCTCGGAGGTGCCCGCAGCGGCAAGAGTTCGCTCGCCGTGGAGATCGGTCGCCGCTACGACGGACCGGTCAGCTTCGTAGCCACCGCACCTGCGATCGACTCCGACATGCGCCAACGCATCGAGCGTCATCGAGCCGAGCGGCCGGCCAATTGGACGACGGTCGAAGCGCCAATCGAGTTGTCCGACGCGCTCCGCGGTACCGGCGACGACGACCTCGTGATCATCGACTGCCTCACGCTGTGGGTTTCCAACCTGATGTACGCGGGTCGCAGCGACGACCAGGTGCGTGACGCCGCTGCATCGACCAGCGCCCTGGCGGCCGCCCGCACGGGCCAGGTCGTGGCCGTGTCGAATGAGGTGGGCATGGGCATCCATCCGGACACCCCGCTCGGGCGTCGTTACCGCGACCTGCTCGGCTGGGTCAACCAGACCTGGGCCGCTGCGTCGACCACCAGCCTCCTCCTGATAGCGGGCAAAGCGATCGAACTCACCGACCCCTGGCAGCACCTCGACGGTCTCCGTCGGACGGACCCGAACCGAGCATGACATGACCTCACTCAGAGCACTCCTCGCCGACCTGCCGCTCGCGGACGAAGCCGCCCGCGACGCCGTTCACGAACGCGCTGCGAACATCCTGCGCCCGAGCGGGGCGTTGGCCTGGCTGGACGAGATCGCTGCGTGGGTCGCCGCCTGGCAGGGCACGGCCACACCCCGTGTCGAGCGGCCGGCCGGGCTGATCTTTGCGGCCGACCACGGCATCGCCGCCGCA
Organism: Actinomycetes bacterium; assembly: GCA_031426215.1. Taxonomy (GTDB): domain Bacteria; phylum Actinomycetota; class Acidimicrobiia; order Acidimicrobiales; family Ilumatobacteraceae; genus Sva-07. The sequence goes on along the minus strand of JANPKU010000045.1, from coordinate 20,226 downwards.
ACCGAGGTGTCGGCGTATCCGACCGGCGTGACCCGAGCCATGCTCTCCGCCTACGAACAGGGGCGATCGACGATCAATGCATTTGCTCGGCTGGCCGGCGCCACCGTCACCGCCGTCGATGTCGGCGTCGGCGAACCGACCCACGACATCCGTTTCGGCGCCGCCATGTCACCGGACCGGTTCAACGAGATCGTCGCCGTCGCCGTCGCCGCCGTCGATGCGCTCGACTGCGATCTCCTCGTGCTCGGCGAGATGGGCATCGGCAACACCACCGCGTCGGCGGCGATTGCAGCATCGCTGGCCGGCGGTGAGACCGCGGCCTGGGTCGGGCGGGGCACCGGCGTCGACGACGAGGGTCTGGCTCGCAAGCGCAGCGCCGTGCAGGAGTCGGTGCGGCGAATCGCCGGCGTCACCGATCCGCTCGAGATCCTCCGCGAGGTGGGTGGTTCCGAGATCGTTGCGGTCACTGCGGCGACGGTGGCCGCACGACGCCGATCGATTCCCGTGGTGCTCGACGGCTATGTCGTGACCGCAGCCGTGCTGCCACTGCACGAGATCGATGCCACCTCGCTCGATCACTGCACCGTCGGCCACTGCTCGGCCGAACCCGGTCATCGCAAGCTGCTGGAGCGCCTGGGCAAGGCGCCGCTGCTCGACCTCGACATGCGACTCGGTGAAGGCTCGGGAGCGATGGCCGCCGTTCCGCTGATCGCGATGGCCTGTGCCGGCATCACCGACGTGCCGACGTTCGCCGAATGGTTCGGCGAATGACACGGGATTTCCTCGCTGCTGCCCAGTTCCTGACTCGAATCCCCATCCGTCTCCGCGCGGCACCTGACCTGGCTGCTGCCGTACCGTGGTTCCCGGTCGTCGGCGCGCTGATCGGGGCTGCCGTCGGGTTGACGGCCGTCGGTCTGATGGAACTGGTTCCGGCGTCGGTCGCAGCGGCGGCGGCGATCATCGTCGGGGTGATGATCACGGGCGCCTTCCACGAGGACGGCCTCGCTGACACGATGGATGCGCTCGGCGGGATGACGCCCGAACGTCGACGCGAGATCCTGAAGGACTCACGCCACGGCAGCTACGGCGTCGCAGCGATGTGCTCGACGATCGTATTGCGCATCGTGTGCCTCGCCTCGCTCGGCCCGGCCGCTGCGTTCGCAGGACTGGTCGCCGCGCACACTCTGGGGCGCGGTGCGGCAGTCGCAGCAATGGTGACCGCCCGTTCGGCCCCGCACGAAGGTCTCGGAGCCGATTACACGCGAGTGTTGTCGCGCCGTTCGGGAGCGGTCGGGGTGCTCGCGGCGCTTGCTCTCAGCACACTGGTGAGCGGCTGGTGGGTGGGTCCGCTCGCGCTGGCGGCCGCCGTCGGAGCGTTCGTGGTGGTCCGCCTGGCTCACCGGGCATTCGACGGCATCAGCGGCGACCTCCTCGGCGCGGTCGAACAGGTCGGCGAGTGCCTGGTGCTGATCGTCGTGAGCGGTCTCGCCCTTCACCATCGACCCTGGTGGGCGTGACGGCGGACGTGACAGGCCGTCGAGCGCTCAGCTCAGAAGGGCGGTGAAACGGTTGATCCCCTCGACGAGATCGTCGTCGCCGAGTGCGAACGAGAATCGGCCGTAGCCGCCGAGACCGAACGCCTCGCCGGGCACGAACGCGACCTTCGCCTTGTCGAGCACGAGATCAGCCAACTCCAGGGTGTTCGTCGCGGTGACTCCGTCGATCGGGCGGTTCAGCAGACCAGTCAGGTCGGGGTATGCGTAGAACGCTCCTTGCGGCTCCAGGCAGCTGACGCCGTCGATTGCGTTGAGCATCGTGTACATCGTCTGGGCCCGACGAGCGAACGCCGTACGCATCATCACGACGTCGTCGAGCGAGCCGGAGACCGCGGCGATCGCTGCTCGCTGGCTGACATTGGCGACGTTCGAGGTGGAATGACTCTGGAAGTTGGCTGACGCCTTGATGATGTCGTCGGGTCCGATCATCCAGCCGACACGCCAGCCCGTCATCGCATAGGTCTTCGCCACGCCGTTCACGATGATGCACTGGTTCGCCAGCTCGGGCACCACGGTCGGCATCGACACGAATCGGTGGTCGCCGTAGGTGAGGTGTTCGTAGATCTCGTCGGTGATCACCCAGACGCCCTTGTCGAGCGCCCACTCGCCGACCGCCTTCACCATTTCCGGTGACGCCACCGAACCAGACGGGTTGTCCGGGCTCACGAACAGCAACGCCTTCGTTCGTTCGGTGTACGCGGCGTCGAGTTGCTCGATCGTGAACTGGAAACCACTCGCGGCGTCGGTGTCGATCACGACCGGCACACCGACTGCGAGGATGATCGCCTCGGGATACGTGGTCCAGTACGGGGCTGGGCAGATGACCTCGTCACCCGGGTCGCACAGCGCAGCGAACGCTGTGTAGACGGCGTGCTTTCCGCCGTTGGTGACGAGCACCTGCGAGGGGGCGCACTCGAAGCCCGAGTCGCGCTCGGTCTTGTCTGCAATCGCCTGGCGCAGCTCAGGAAGGCCGGCGGCCGGAGAGTACTTGTGGTTCTTCGGATCACGACAGGCCGCCACCGCCGCTTCCACGATGTGGGCCGGGGTCGGAAAGTCGGGTTCACCCGCCCCGAAGCCGATCACGTTCTCGCCGGCGGCCTGCAGGGCCTTGGCCTTGGCGTCGACGGCGAGCGTGGCGGAGGGGGCGATTGCGGCAAGTCGGTGGGAGGTGCGCTTCACGCCGTCAGCCTGCCACAGCCGACCCGGCATCCCAACGAGATTCCGAGCACCCGATCACCCCGTCCAACCCGTGACGTGAGCAATGCACGCGCAGACCGCGTGCATCGCTCACAACACGACGGAGTGACGCGTTGGATCGGGCAGTCGGCACGCCATGCTTGGGGCGTGAGCGTCGATCCTGCAACCATCGTGATCCCTGCCGACATTCTTCCCGCCGACGGGCGTTTCGGGTGCGGCCCGTCGAAGGTCCGCGCCGAACAAATCGAGGCGCTCACGGACGCTGCCCACACCGTGCTCGGCACCTCGCACCGTCAGCCGGCGGTGAAGAACGTGGTCGGATCGGTGCGCTCGGGATTGAACGAACTGTTCTCCCTTCCCGACGGCTGGGAGATCGTGCTCGGCAACGGTGGCTCGACCGTGTTCTGGGACGTCGCCACCTTCGGTCTGATCCTCGAGCGCAGCCAGCATCTCGTGTTCGGCGAGTTCTCCTCGAAGTTCGCCGAGGCAGCGGCCGCCGCCCCGCACCTGGGCGACCCAACCGTCGTGCGCTCCGACACCGGGAGCCACCCCGCCGCCGTGGCCGAGGAAGGCATCGACCTCTACGCGCTCACCCACAACGAGACCTCCACTGGCGTGGCGATGGAGTTGCGACGGCCGATCGGTACGAGCGCTGACTCCGCACTCGTCGCTGTCGATGCCACGTCCGCAGCGGGCGGACTGCGATGGGATCCCGCCGAGGTCGACGTCTACTACTTCGCACCGCAGAAGTGCTTCGCCTCCGATGGCGGACTCTGGCTTGCCGCCTGCTCGCCTGCAGCCCTCGATCGGATCCGCTCGATCGGTTCAAGCGACCGGTGGCGCCCCGCGTCACTCGACCTGTCGATCGCGCTCGACAATTCGGTTCAGAACCAGACCTACAACACCCCCGCACTCGCCACACTCGTGCTGCTCGACGCCCAGATCCGATGGATGAACGACCACGGTGGTCTGGACTTCGCTGCCGGCCGCAGCGCACAGTCGGCGGCCGTGCTGTACGGCTGGGCCGAAGGGCGTGACTGGGCGACTCCGTTCGTGGCCGACCCGGCCAAGCGCTCGAACGTCGTCGGCACGATCGACCTCGATGATTCGATCGACGCTGCGGATGTCAACAAGGCGCTCCGGGCGAACGGCATCCTCGACACGGACTCGTACCGCAAGCTCGGGCGAAACCAGCTGAGGGTGGGGATGTTCCCCGCCATCGACCCGTCCGACGTCGACGCCCTCACTCACTCGATCGACCACGTCGTCGCTGCCCTCAAATGAAACTGAGGAGTCTGACCCCTCAGTTTCATTTCGCTGGCAGACTCCCGACGTGGATGCACTGGAAATCCTCGAGTTCGGTACCAGCGACATCGGCGCGCTCGATCGGCCGGTGATGCTGGTTGGTCTCGAGGGCTGGTTCGACGTGGCGAGCGCGGCAACGCTGGCCGTGAACGCATTCATCAGCGACGAGCACGCCGTCACGGTCGGCTCGATCGATCCCGACCCGTTCTACGACTTCACGCAGCAACGCCCGCACGTGTCGATCGACGACGACGTCCGCGAGATCATGTGGCCGAGCAACGAGTTCGTCCTCCAACGCAACCCCGGCCACCGCGACGTCGTCGGCCTGATCGGCGTCGAACCCCACCTCTACTGGAAGACGTACGTCGAAGCGATCGTGGTGGTCGCCGAAGCGCTCGGCTGCGAGGCGGTCGTCACCGTCGGTTCCGGAGCCGAGGCGATCCCCCACAGCCGCACCCCTCCGGTCACCGGCAGCACTGCGAATCTCGACCTCGCGCAGCGTCTGGGTCTCGTCGCGCCGAGCTACCAGGGCATCACCGGCGTGGTCGGCGTGTTGCAGGCCGAACTGGAAACCCGCAGGATCCCGTCGGTGTCGTTGCGCGTCGGTATCCCGCACTACCTCATGAACGCAGAGCACCCACAGGCCACGGCGGCGCTCGTGCGACACCTGAGTCATGTACTCGACGTCCCGAACACCGTCGATTTCAGCGATCAGGTCGACAGTTGGCGTGACGTGCACGACGAGATCGCCGACAACGACGAGCAGCTCAAGATGTACGTGCACCTGCTCGAGGCCGAGTTCGACCGACGCTCCGAGGCGCAGATCCCGTCGGCCGACGACCTCGGCAGCGCGTTCGAAGACTTCCTCCGAGACCAACGCGACGACTGAACGGGACAACACGGGTCAGACCCGTGTTGTCCCTTCCCGCGATCAGGCTTTGGCGGCGGCGAAGGCGGTGTCGAGGTCGGCGATGATGTCCTCGATCGACTCGATGCCGACGCTGAGACGGACCAGGCCGGGGCCGACCGACGACGCCAGCTGCTCTTCGGGTGTGAGCTGGCTGTGGGTGGTGCTGGCGGGGTGGATCACCAGGCTGCGTACGTCGCCGATGTTGGCGACGTGGCTGTGCAGCACCGCTCCTTCGACGAACTTCTTGCCCGCTTCCAGGCCGCCCTTGATCTCGAAGGCGAGCACCGAACCGTACCCCTTGCCGCCGCCGAGCTTGGTGGCACGCTCGTGCCACGGACTCGACGCAAGACCCGAGTAGTTGACCGACTCGACCTGATCGTGTGCGTCGAGGTACTCAGCCACTTTCTGGGCGTTGGCGAAGTGACGCTCCATCCGCAGGCTCAGTGTTTCGAGGCCCTGGAGGATCAGGAACGCATTGAACGGCGAGATGGCGAGGCCGAGATCGCGCAGCATCTGCACGCGTGCCTTGAGGATGAACGCGCCGTGGCCGAGGGCCGGGAAATAGGCGAGGCCGTGGTAGCTCGGGTCGGGCTCGGTGAAGTTCGGGAAACGTCCCGAGGCCGCGTAGTCGAACGTGCCACCGTCGACGATCGCTCCGGCGATCGAGGTGCCGTGACCTCCCATGAACTTCGTGAGGCTGTGGATCACGATGTCGGCACCCCACTCGAGCGGGCGGATCAGGTACGGCGTCGGGACGGTGCTGTCGACCATCAGCGGAATCCCGTTCGCATGGGCAACCCCGGCGATGCCTTCGATGTCGAGCACGTCGTTCTTCGGGTTCGGGATGACCTCACCGAAGAACACCTTCGTGTTCGGCTTGATGGCCGCCTCCCACTGGCCGAGATCATCGGGATCGTCGACGAAACTGACCTCGATACCGAACTTCGGCAGCGTGTAGTGCAGGAGGTTGTAGGTGCCGCCGTACAACGAGGGCGACGCGACGATGTGGTCACCCGCCTCGCACAGCGTCATGAAGGCGAGCGTCTCGGCGGCCTGGCCGGAGGCGACTGCGAGCGTGCCTGGCAGACCGACTGCGGTGGTGCAGCCACCTTCGAGAGCGTTGACACGGGCCTCCAACGCCGCCTGCGTCGGGTTCATGATCCGGGTGTAGATGTTGCCGATCTCGGCCAGACCGAACAGGTTCGCAGCATGGTCGGTGTCGCGGAACTGGTACGACGTCGTCTGGTAGATCGGCACCGCCCGAGCGCCGGTGGTCGGGTCGGGTTCGCCGCCGACGTGAACTTGCTTGGTCTCGAAACCCCAGGAGTCGCTCATAGGGCGAGCACGCTACTGCGCCAATACCCGACCGTACAAGTCGGGTTTCTCGCTCGACCGATGAGCGAACCGCCCGAAAGCCGGCTTCTCGCTCATCGCATCGGCTCAGAGGAGACTGGCGACGAGGCCGGCTTGCCCGAGATGGTACGTGACCATGATGGTCACCGGCATCCACCGCGCAGAGCTGGCGAACTGGCGCCATCCGAGCACCGAGTCGGATGCGACGAACAGCCCCGCACCCACGATGGCGGACCAGTTGCCGGTCGCTGCGGCGGCGCAGAACATCACCGAGATCGCCAGGAGGTAGGCGGTCACCGCCGGTCCGAGCACCGGCTTCGATCGACGGGCGGCGCGAACGAGGTGCACCCCCACCGTGCCGATGAGGAGCGCCACGCCGACGATGCCGGCGCCGAACGCCGCCCACGACCAGTCCGGGGCGACGATCAAGCCGACCGTGTAGGCGACGTGCGCCAACAGGAACGCAACGAGCCCGGGAATGAACCGCCTGTCGCCATCGAGTAGGAACACGTCACCGGCCAGCGAGCACACCAACGCCACGACGAACCAAGCCCTCACCGTCGGATCTACCGGGTCGAGTGTCAGGGCCACGCCGATGAGTGCGACCAGCGCCAGCGGCTTGCTCGACAACTCGACCGAGCGGTCGTCGGTCCACCGACTCCACCAGTTCGTCACCGCCGCAACGGCGAACACTGCGAGGCAGATCCAACTCGTAAGCGTCATCGGACGCACACCGTACGGGCCAGGTCAGTCCTCGACGTCGTCTTCGTGGTCGGCACTCGCTCCGACGACCTCGAAGCTCCGGTCGAGTTGTACGTCGACCTGGCTTCCGTCGTCGAGCGTCACTTCGACCTCGTAATAGCTCTCGTCGTCACCTACCTCGGTGTCGGTCACCCGGCCCGATCGGGTGTGGGCCAGTGCAGCCGCGCTCGCCGATTGCAGCTCGGTTCCTTCGATGGACACGTCTGGTCCATCGTCGTCGGCAGCTCCGGTGGCTGCGACGCCGACACCGATGGCAGCGATCGTGGTGACCGCAGTGAACGTGGCGATGATGATCTTGGTGGTGGTTCTCATGTCTGTCTCCTTTGTCGAGGTTGATGATCGAACGTGTGAGGGGATCGTACGGATCGGACGCTGACCCTTTCCTGAACGGCTACGACGGCAGCTCGAACTCGACGAGCTCGACGATCCCCTCGCCGCCGGCGACTTTCTCCTCGCGGACCTTGCCGACGCCGCGCGCATACGACTTCTCCTCGATGATCTCCGGCTCGAGCGGCGTCCAGTCACGGGTGTTCACGACGTCGTCGAAGCTGCCGGCGGGAGTGGTCGTGCTGGAACCAGCGGTGATGTACGTCATCATGTCCTCGGCCTCACCTGCGAAGAACTCCTGTCGATACGCATCGCCAACAACCGGCTCGGCCGCCATCACGATGCCCGGCTGGGCGCCATCGACGCCGGCCGTCCACGACCCGGCGGTGCTCACGACCACCCCGTTCTCGTAGTCCTTCACGTCCTCGCCGAGGTACCACACGTTGCCGTCGATGTCCTGTGCGAACCAGTCGTAGGTGTCCTCGACCAATTGGCCGCCGATCGTCACGGTGTCATGAACCACCACGGCCGAGATCCCCAGGATCTCCTTGCGATCAGGTGTGACGATGATCTCCACCGTCTCGACTTCGCCTTCGGACGTGCCTTCGAAGAGCCACCGCGCGCCGACGGGCATCGGCAGATAAGGGTTGTCGATGACGTCGACGAACATCGACGGATCGAGCGGCTTCTCGTAGACACCGCCGTCGCCAGGATCGATGACGGGCGCTCCGACCTCCGAGGCCGCGGGCTCCTCGAGCGCGGAGATGGTGGGCGCCGTGGCGTCCGTCGGAACGGGTGCGTCGCTGCCGCACGCCGCCAACGACAGACCGATGGCGCCGGTCACGATCGCATGTCGGGTGAACCTGCGACGGGGGCTGAGCTTTCTTCGATTCATGGCGTTTCCCTTCCAGTCAGTGAGGCCATCGTCGATGTCCCGATTACACCCTGCACCGGCGAACCTGAACAGCGACTGACGCTGGTCGCACGTCAGTCAGCAGCCGTTCAGCTCCACCGGCAAGACTGGCGCCGTGCGCACGTGCGGCAATCGTCCCGAACCGGACCGACGTGTCGGAGCGCGTGCATGAAGCTCCTCCTGATCGACGACGACGACAAAGTCACCGCCGCACTGAGCCGCGGGCTTCGCGCGGAAGGCTTCGTCGTGGAGGTCGCGGCCGATGGGGACGACGGATTCTGGAAGGCAACGGAGGGAACCTACGACCTGATCGTGCTCGACATCATGCTGCCACGCCGCAACGGGTTCCGGGTCTGCGCTGACCTCCGCGCCGCTGGGAATTGGACGCCGATCCTCATGCTGACCGCAAAGGACGGCGACCTCGACGAGGCAGAAGCGCTCGACACCGGTGCCGACGACTACCTCGGCAAGCCGTTCTCCTACCCCGTGCTGGTCGCCCGGGTCCGCGCTCTCCTGCGCCGCACGGCCGGTGGCGAGCGAGTCTCGACGCAGATCGGACCGCTGTCGATCGACCCCGTCGGCCGACGGGTGTGGAACGGGGATCGGGAAATTCGACTGACGGTTCGGGAGTTCGACTTACTCGAGTACATGTCGCGGCGATCCGGACAGGTCGTGTCGAAGATCGAGATCCTCGATGGCGTGTGGTCGGACGACTTCGATGGCGACCCGAACATCGTCGAGGTCTACGTGGGTCGGCTGCGCCGAAAGCTCAGCGGCGACGGCATCTCCGATGAACTGATCACGACAGTCCGGGGCGCCGGATACCGACTGGTCGGCGACTGAGATGTGGCGCGGCATCCGTTGGAGGATCACTGCAGTCGCTACCGTCGTGGTGCTCGTCGTGCTCGTGGTCACGGCGTTCGGCATCGTGCAGTGGGAACGGATCGTGCTCGTCGACAACCTCGACGAGGCGCTGACGGCGCAGGTACTCGCCGTTGCCGAGGTCGCAACACCCGCCTCGGTCGATCGCGCCCTCAACTCGGGTCTCGACGACGATGCGATCACCGAGACCAGGTCGGCCGAGAGCGGCGGACTCATCGCACTGGCCGGGCCTGGCCCGCTCCCAGTAGAGCTCGAGCTTCGCGATGCTTTCCAGCCACGGATCAGCACCATCACTCCCGACGGTTCGTCCCAGCACTACCGGGTCGCCAGTATCTCCAGGGGCGGTCTCGTCGTTCGCGTCGGCGTCCCGCTCGACGACGTCGACGAGAGCACCACGGCACTGATCGTCGCGTTCTCGATCACTATTCCCGCCGTGACGCTGCTGCTGGCGGCGTTGATCTGGTGGCTCGTCGGACGCACGCTGCGCCCGGTCGAGTCGATCCGGCGCCAGGTGTCGGTGATCACGGGCCGCGACCTCCACCAGCGCGTGCGCGAGCCACCGGTTGACGACGAGATCGGGCGTCTCGCAATCACCATGAACGAGATGCTCGATCGGCTCGAGGCGTCGTCGGACCGGCAACGCCGCTTCGTCGCCGATGCATCGCACGAATTGCGCAGCCCTCTCACGAGGATCCGCTCGGAGATCGAGGTCGATCTCGCCCATCCCGACACCGCCGACCTCGATCGCACCTTCCACAGCGTGCTGCAGGAAACCGAACAGATGCAGCGCCTGGTCGACGATCTCCTCACGCTGGCCCGGTTCGACGAGTCCGGTAGGGAGCACACCGGACTCGACGAGCTGTCGCTGGTCGACCTCGACGAGGTCGTGCGCTCGGAGGTCAATCGCGTCCGGCCGGCCGCGACCGTTACGTTGGATATCGGAGCGGTCGCCCCGGTCCAGGTCCACGGCGATCGCGACCAACTTCAGCGAATGGTGCGCAACGTGATCGACAACGCCGTCCGCTACGCGCGCACGACGGTGACGATCACACTCGACACCGTCGACCGCACTGCGATCCTCCTGATCACCGACGACGGTTGCGGGATCCCGAGCGCACAGCGCGAGATCGTCTTCGAGCGATTTGCCCGTCTCGACGACTCGCGAACCCGCGACGCCGATGGCCGCAGCGACGGCACGGGGCTCGGGCTTGCGATCTCCCGTGCCATCGGGACGCGCCACGCCGGCACGATTGTCGTCGACCCCGAGTTCGCTGCGGGGACCCGCGTCGTCATCGCACTCCCGATTGCAGCCGACCCCACCCCGAGCGATGAGCGAAATGCCGGGATACGGCCGGTTGGCTCATCGCCGCAGCACACTCCGCCCGAGCGATGAGCGAAAAGCCGGGATACGGGCCGCTCGCTCATCGCTCCGGTGTCGGTTCCGGACCGGTCAGCCGCCGGAGATGTCGGAGACCTTCTGCTTGCCGGCGCTGATGAACGGCATCATGCTGCGCAGCTCGCCACCGATCTCCTCGATCGGATGCGACTTGCCCTCGTCCTGCATGCGCTTGTAGTTCGGTCGACCGGCCTCGGACTCGGCGATCCACTCGGCGGCGAACTGGCCGCTCTGGATCTCGCCGAGGATCTTCTTCATCTCGGCCTTCGTGGCCTCGGTGACGACGCGGGGACCTCGGGTGAGGTCGCCGTACTCGGCGGTGTCCGAGATCGAGTACCGCATCCCGGCGATGCCCTCTTCGTACATGAGGTCGACGATGAGCTTCACCTCGTGGAGGCACTCGAAGTACGCCATCTCGGGGGCATAGCCGGCCTCGGTCAACGTTTCGAATCCGGCGCGCACCAGCGCGGTGACGCCACCGCACAGCACGGCCTGCTCACCGAACAGGTCGGTCTCGGTCTCCTCGGCGAACGTGGTCTCGATCACACCGGCGCGGGTGCCGCCGACTGCATCGGCATACGACATCGCGATGTCGCGGGCCTTGCCGCTCGCATCCTGGGCGACGGCGATGAGCGCCGGCACGCCGCCGCCCTCGGTGTAGGTACGGCGCACGAGGTGGCCGGGGCCTTTCGGGGCGATCATGATGACGTCACAGCCGGCGGGCGGCTGGATGCGATCGAATCGGATGTTGAACCCGTGAGCGAAGGCGAGCGCCTTGCCATCGGTCATGTGCGACACGATGTGGGCGTCGTAGATCGCCTTCTGCTCGGTGTCGGGGGCGAGCAGCATGATGACGTCGGCCCACTCGGAGGCGTCGTCGATGGTCATCACGGTCAAACCGGCGGCCTCGGCCTTGGCGGCCGACGACGACTCGGGGCGCAGGCCGACGACCACGTCGACACCCGACTCCTTGAGGTTCAGTGCATGGGCGTGGCCCTGCGAGCCGTAGCCGATGACGGCGACCTTCTTTGCCCGGATGATCGAAGGATCTGCATCCTCGGCGTAGTACACGGTGACGGCCATGTCAGCCAGCCTTTCCAGTTGTGGGAGTGGGACGAACGGCGCGCAGTCGTGCGCCTCGATCGAGTTTCGGCAGCGCGACCCGTCCGGTGCGCTGAAGCTCCACGATGCCATATCCGTCGAGCAAATCCTCAAAATCGTCGAGCTTGTCCGGGTGGCCTTCGAGGCTGACGGTGAGGACGGCCTCTGCGACGGCGATGATCTTGCCCTCGAAGATGTTGATCAGCTCGACGACCTTGCCTCGTTGATCGTCGGCCGCCTTGACCGTGGCGATCAACAGTTCACGCTCCACAGAGCGGCGCGGGTCGAGTTCGGAGATCTTCACCACGTCGATCAGCTTGAACAGCTGTTTGGTGATCTGTTCGAGCGGGGTCGACTCGACGTCGACCACGATCGTGATGCGGCTCATCCCCTCGTCCTCGGCGGGAGCGACGGCGAGCGAGAAGATGTTGAACCCACGACGGGCGAACAGTCCGGCGACACGAGCAAGGACGCCGGGCCGGTTCTGGACGAGCACCGACAGGATGTGGTGGTTGAGGGTCTGACCCCCGTACTGGTTGATGGTGGTCATGAACGAAGGCCTTCGACTCGGTCGTGCTGGGTGGGATGGAGGATCAGGTCGTCGTTGCTGGCCCCGGCCGGCACCATCGGGAAGACCTTCTCGGACGCGTCGGTACGGAACTCGATGACGACGCTGCGATCCTTGATCGAGTTCGCCTTCTCGATCGCCGGACCGACCTCTTCGGGTGACTCGACGAGAATGCCGACGCAGCCCATCGACTCGGCCCACATCACGAAATCGGGGACCTTGGCGTTGAGATACACCTCGGAGTAGCGCTCGTCGTAGAACATCTCCTGCCACTGACGCACCATGCCCAGGTAGCTGTTGTTGAGCAGCGCCACCTTGATCGGCAACCCTTCGACCGTGGCGGTCACCAGTTCCTGCGCCGTCATCTGGAAGCAACCATCGCCGTCGACGGCCCACACGTCGCAGTCGGGCTTGGCCGCTTTGGCGCCGATCGCGGCGGGAATCGAGAAGCCCATCGTGCCGAGGCCACCCGAGTTCACCCAGGTGTAGGGCTCATTGAACTCGAAGAACTGCGAGGTGTACATCTGGTGCTGGCCGACACCCGATGCGACGATCGTGTGCGGTGTTGCGAGCCGGTTGAGCTCCTCGATGCAGTACTGCGGCTTGAGGGCGGCCCCCGGCTCGGACTGTTCGTAGGTCATCGGGAACTGCTCGCGCCATCCCGACACCTTGCTCTTCCATGCCGAGGTGTCGGCCTGCACGAGCCCGTCTGCGATCATGGTCTTGATCTCGGAGATGATCTCGGTGATCACGTACTTGGCGTCGCCGACGATCGGCACGTCGGGACGGCGCACCTTGCCCTGCTCGGCCGGATCGATGTCGACGTGGATCACCTTGGCCTGCTGCGCGAACGCGTCGACCCTGCCGGTGATGCGGTCGTCGAATCGGGCGCCGAGCGTGATCAGGAGATCGGCCTGCTGCATCGACGTGATCGCCGTGGCGTTGCCGTGCATGCCGGGCATCCCGAGGCACAGTGGATGGCTGTCGGGGAACGCCCCACGGGCCATCAGCGTGGTGACGACATAGCTGTCGATCAGTTCCGCGAGTTCACGCAGCGCTTCAGCAGCGCGTGCCTTCAGGATGCCACCGCCGGCGTAGATGATCGGACGCTCGGACGCCATGATGAGGCGCGCCGCCTCCTTGATCATGCGTGGGTGGCCCTTCACGTTCGGGCGATAACCCGGCAGTGAATCGAGCACCTCCTGGTCGGTCGGCCAGTACCAATCCATCATGTTGGTCAAGCAATCCTTCGGGACGTCGATCAGCGTCGGTCCTGGACGGCCGGTGGTGGCGATGTGGAACGCCTGGCGGACCGCCATCGGGATGTCGTCGGCCGACATCACCAGTTCGTTGTGCTTCGTGCACGACCGTGTGATGCCGACGGTGTCGCACTCTTGGAATGCGTCCGACCCGATGGCGGCGGTCGGGACCTGCCCGGTGATCGCCACCATCGGCACCGAGTCCATGTAGGCGTCCATCAGCGGAGTGACGAGGTTCGTGGCGGCCGGCCCGGAGGTCACCATGGCGACGCCCGGCCTGCCGGACACGTGGGCGTAGCCTTCGGCCATGTGTCCGGCTCCTTGCTCGTGGCGCACGAGCACGTGGCGGATCTTGCTGTCCATCAACGGGTCGTAGGCGGGCAGGATGCAACCGCCGGGGTACCCGAAGATCAGTTCGACGTTCTCGTACTCGAGTGCCCGGATCAGCGCTTGGGCGCCGGTCAGTCGATCAGCTGGTTCTGCAGCCATGGGAGTGGTTCCTTTGTTCGGCATTCGGTGGGGGTGGGGTTCAAGGGGTGATGGAAACGGGTCCGAAAAAGCAAACAACCTCCCGATCTGGGAGGTCGTGAGCACGCGCGGCGTTGGGGCCGGCGTGCTACCGGATGAGTACTACGAGCGAGTTCGTGGCGCGTTGGGCGGCGATCACGTCTAACAGTGTGCCACCGATTCGCGCCATCGTCAACCAGTGGCCGTTGCCCTGCCAGTGGATCGTCACGTCGGGAAGGATCCTTGGAGCCGGGCGGCACTGAGCGTGTTCTCGAGCAGACAGGCGATCGTCATCGGGCCGGTTCCGCCAGGCATCGGGGTGATGAAGCCGGCTACGTCGGCGACCGAGTCGAAGTCGACGTCACCGACGATGCCCGACTCGGTGCGAGACACGCCGACGTCAATGACCGTGGCACCGGGCTTCACCATGTGCGCGGTGATCATCCGTGCCTGCCCGGCGGCGCCCACGACGATGTCGGCTTCGCGAACGACGGCAGCCATGTCGCTCGTGCGCGAGTGGGCGAGCGTGACCGTGGCGTCGACGCCCTTGCGGGCGAGCAGCAGCGAGAGCGGCAGACCGACGAGCGTCGAGCGGCCGATCACGACGGCACGTCGGCCGCTGGTCGGGATCTCGTAGCGTTCGAGCAGACGCATCACCCCGAGCGGGGTACACCCGACGAGGCCGGGCCGTCCGCGCACCAGTCGACCCATCGAGCGTTCGGTCAATCCGTCGACGTCCTTCTCCGGCGGGATCAGGTCGATCACCGGCTCGGGGTCCAGGCCCTCGGGCAGCGGGAGTTGGACCAGGATTCCGTGTACGGCGTCGTCGACCACGAGTCCTCGCACGACCGATTCGACCTCGGCCTGCGTCGCGTTCGCCGGGAGGTCGACGTGACGTGATCGCAGGCCGGCCTCTTGGGCCTTCTGGTGCTTCATCCGCACGTACCGCTGGCTCGGCCCGTCGTCTCCGACGAGCACGGTTGCCAGACAGATGTCGGGCGAGCCGGCGTCGGCGATCCGCTGGCGCAGGCCTGCCACGATCTCGTCGCGCAACAGGTTGCCGTCCATCAACGTCGCCGTCATCGCGCTGAGGCTACTCACCGTCCTGCCGGTCGCCTTCTCGTGAACAAGGTGCGGACAGAGTGCGCATCTCGTTCACGAGAAAGGGTCCGACGTCGCGTTCGAGTCAGCCCGCTTCGGAGTGGGTGACGGGCTTCTCGCCCATCCACTCGCGCAGCGTGTTCTTCATCTTGGTCTGCTGGATGAACAGGTCGCTCTCGGCAGGCGAATCTCCAGCGGCCTGCGGGGCCTTCAGGTAGAAGCTCAACCATTCCTGCACGCCCGACTCGCCGGCACGCATCGCGAGATCCATGAAGAGGGCGAGGTCGAGCACGATCGGCGCCGCCAGGATCGAGTCACGGCACAGGAAGTCGACCTTGATCTGCATCGGATAGCCGAGCCACCCGAAGATGTCGAGGTTGTCCCAACCCTCCTTGTTGTCGCCGCGCGGCGGGTAGTAGTTGATGCGCACGACGTGGTCGATGTTGCCGTACAGGTCGGGGTACACCTCGGGCTGCAGGATGCCGTCGAGCACACCGAGCTTCGAGACTTCCTTGCTCTTGAAGTTCTCCGGATCGTCGAGCACCTCGCCGTCGCGGTTGCCGAGGATGTTCGTGGAGTACCAGCCGCGCAGGCCGAGCATGCGTGCCTTGAGGCCGGGGGCCAGGATGGTCTTCATCCAGGTCTGGCCGGTCTTGAAGTCCTTGCCGGCGATCGGCACGTTGCGAGTCTTCGAGAGTTCGAGCATGCACGCCAGGTCGACCGACAGGTTCGGCGCCCCGTTGGCGAACGGCACGTCGGACTGGAGCGCGGCGTACACGTAGATCTGACTTGGCGAGATGTTCTGATCGTTGTCGCGCAGACCCTGCTCGAAGGAGGCGACGGTCTCGTGGACGGCCGACGGCTCCTGGTAGGCCTCGGTCGAGCCGCACCAGACCATCACGAGTCGGTCACATCCGTTGGCGGCCTTGAAGTTGGCGATGTCATCCATCAACGCCATCGCCTGATCCCACTTGTTGTCGATGTTCTTGACGCGCACCCCCTCGAGCCGCGACACCCAACGCTGGTCGAAGACGGCCTCCATCGGCACGATCGCTTCGAGTTCGCTGGAGATCGTGGCGAGGTCCTCGTTGCTCAGCACGCCGGCGGTCCGGGCTGCTTCGAGGGCGTTCGGCGAGATCGGGTCCCAGCCGCCGAAGACGATGTCGTCGAGTCCGGCCAGGGGCACGAACTCCTTGATCATCGGGTTGCGGTTCTCGTCCTTCGTGCCGAGGCGAATGTGCGCCATCTGGCTGATCGAGCCGATCGGCGCATGGAGGCCCTTGCGAGCCGAGATGACACCGGCGATGAAGGTGGAGGCAACGGCACCCATGCCGGGGGTGAGGACACCGAGCTTGCCGGTGGCGGGAGCGATCTGTCGTGCGGTCATTCGAGAGATGATAAGCGATCATTCACAACGGGATGCAACTGTGAAGCAAATCGGATGTATCTTCCGTGGGGTGCGGCCGCTCCCCGATCTCTCGATCCGACAACTGGAGTATCTCGTCGCCGTCGACGAGGAGCCGACGTGGGCGGCGGCCGCCGACCGCGTCGGGGTGAGCGCATCGGCGCTGTCGCAGGGACTCGCCGAACTCGAACGCCGCGTCGGCGTGGCGCTGTTCGAGCGCGACGGTCGCCGCCGGGTCATTCGGCCGGTTGCTACTGCGGTCGTCACTCATGCGCGCCAGGTACTCGGGCTCACCAACGACATCGCCGCATGGGCCGACAGGACCCGCAACGGACGCAGCGGCGCCATCCGCCTCGGGATGATCGACGCCGCCGCAGTCGTTCACTTTCCAGACCAGCTGCGTCGCTACCGCACCGGCCACCCCGACGTCGACCTTCGCCTTCGAGTTGCTCCGTCGGCGGAACTTCTCGATCTGCTCGTCGCGGGCGAACTCGACCTCGTCGTATGCGTCGAACCGCCGGCACCGATCCCCGGGATCGATGCGATCGATCTCTTCGTCGAGGACCTCGCCGTGTACGCACCGCCGGGCATTGCTCCCGGCCGATCACCGCTCGAGTGGGGGCCGTGGGTGCTCTTTCCGACGGGTTCGCACACCCGCTCGCTCGTCGTCGACGAACTGCGGCGACTGGGCTCACCGATCGACGTGGTCGCCGAGAGTCACCAGCCCGAGGTGCTGCGCGAAATGGTGCGCCTCGGTGTCGGATGGACGGCCTTGCCGACGTCGCAGGCCGAGCACGGCGACCGACCGTTGGACCGCCGACGAAAGCTGACGACTCGGCGACTCGTGCTCGCGACCCGTTCCGGATCCGTCCGAGATCCATCCGCCGATGAACTCGCTGCAGTGCTCACCGCCACGTGACCCGGGTGCCGCCGGCGGACACAGCGGCTTCCAGCTGTCAACCCGGCGGTGACCAAGTCCAACGAGTTGCCCGCCGAGCGAACTCTTCCTCACGCTCGATGATTCCGAAGGCCCGCTCCGGGACGAACTCGACGATCGCATGGCTGCGCACGAACGCTGCCATGTCGGCGTGCACCGCCGGATCGTCCCAGTACTTGGCGATGTAGGCGGCGATGACTGGTTCGATGACTGCGCCATCGGCGTTCGGGTCCAACACGTGGGCATGTCCCTCGACCGACACGCATTCGACCGTGTCGTCGATGGTCACGACGCACTGCGGATTCGCAGCAAGGTTGCGAAGCTTTCGAGCGTTCGGCGAACACGAGAACCAGAAGCGCTCGGCATCCCACACACCCCACACCGGAAGGGCGTGCGGTCGGCCGCTGGCCGATGCCGTGACCACCCAATAGTTCCGGTTGTCGGTGAGGCGCTGCTCGGCCCAAGCCCACGGAAGGGTGCCTTCGAGATCCGCAGGGACCCCGTAGTCCGACATTGCCGGGCGCTCGACGGCTGGCACATCCATGACCGTATCGAATCCTGCGGCGCTCAATCGCCCGGCGAGGCCTCGGAGATCAGGCTGGGGGCGTCGCTCCGCCGAGGACCGCGTGGAACTGAGCGGTGTCGACATTCCCGCCGCACAGGATGAACGCACTGCGTCGACCACGCCGATCGACCGGCTCGCTCAGGAGTCCGGCGAGAGCGATCGCTCCGGCCGACTCGGCGACGTTATGCGTCGTGCGGTAGACGATCCGCATCGCTTCGGCGGACGAATCGTCGGACACGGCGATGATCCGCTCTGCGCCGGCCACGATGCCGGCGATCGACTCGGCGTCAGGCGATCGCGTTGCGACACCGTCGACGAACGTGCTCGCCGACTCGGTGGTGACCACCTCACCTCGTTCGAACGACAACAGCGTGGAAGGCGCGCCTTGCGACACCACGCCCACGATCTTCGTGTCGAGTCCGAGCAGGTCGCGAACTGCGATCAGTGCGTTGATTCCCGACCCCATCCCAACCGGGACGTACACGGTGTCGAGCGGGTCGGTCCCGTCGAACAACTCCAGCGCGTACGTCGCCACGCCGATCACGAGATCACGATGGAACGGCGGCACCGGCTCGAGTCCACGTTCGCCAGCGACCACGATCGAACGCTCTCGTGCCTCCTGGAAGTCGGCGCCGAACTCGACGACCTCGGATCCGAGCGCTCGCATCGCTGCGTTCTTCTCGACGCTGTTGCCGTGGGGCACGAAGATCGTGACCGAGCGCCCGTACACACGGCCGGCAAACGCCAGGCTCTGACCGTGATTGCCCCTCGTAGCGCTGACGACTCCGGTGACGTCCGGGCGTTCGCGCACCAGGCGGTTCATGTACACGAGCCCACCGCGCACCTTGAACGCACCGACGGGTGTGTGGTTCTCGTGCTTGACGATCACCTCCGAACCGGCGATCGCGTCGAGCATCGGCCACGAGTACTGCGGGGTCGGCGGAACGTGGCGCCGCACGACCGTCGTGGCCGCGTCGAGTTCGCTCCGATCGATCCTCACCGAACAACTCCTCGATCGGTGACGACGTGATCCATGGTGACGTCGTGGGCTTCGGCCGGCAGCGTGTCGAGGATCTGTTCGGCGAAGCAGACCCCGATCGTGATGCAGTCGACCCGAACCTGCGCCAGGAATCGGTCGTACCAACCACCACCCTGGCCCAGCCGGTCCCCCGCCGCCGTGAAGGCGAGTCCCGGCACCACCACGACATCCGGCCAGGCCGGATCGACGTCGGCCTCCGGGACAGCAACGAGCCGGCCGGTGGCGGCGCACCACACCAGCAGCGATCGAGTCTCCGGCTCGCCGGGCACCGACGTGAACGCCAGCACGGTCTCGGCGACGGCCATCGATGGGAGCGAGGTCAGGTGTGGCCACAGTGTCTCGGACCGTTCGTCGCGCTCGGGCACTGAACGGCGCAATGTGCGCATCGACGCTCGGAGGGCCACCTTGGCGTCGGCGGCCGACGGGGGCGCCGTTCGGTCGGTCATCGACCGGGAGCGTACAGTTGGCGTCGATGAGCGACCCGACGCACCCCCCCGACGCCAACGCCGGCAGCTTCGATTCGAAGCACTTCCGAACCGTGCTCGGCCACTTCCCCACCGGCGTCACCGTGATCACCGGGATGACCGAAGGCGATCGACCCCACGGCTTCACGATCGGTTCGTTCACGTCGGTGTCGCTGGATCCGCCGATGGTCGGATTCCTCCCGCAGACCGATTCCGAGACCTGGGCGCTGATGGCCGACGCCGGCAGCTTCTGCGTCAACGTCCTCAGCGACCAACAGAGCGACCTGTGTTGGAAGTTCGCGAAGAGTGGGACCGAGGCGACGAGGTTCGACGGCGTCGACTGGCACACCGCTCCGTCGGGTTCACCCGTGCTCGAACGCGCGGTGGCGTGGATCGACTGTTCGGTCGAAGAGGTGTACGAGATGGGCGACCACTACTTCGTGCTCGGACGGGTCACCGCGCTCGACGCCGACGCCGACCACAACGGTCTGCCCCCGCGGCCGCTCGTGTTCTACCGCGGCACGATCGGTGGTTTCGCCGCCGAAGGCTGACCCGAACAGTGCGGATGGGATCGACTGCGGCGAGACTGACACCGTGGATCGTCGCCTGCAGTTCGCTCTCGGACTTGACGTGTTCTCGGTGACGTTGTTCGTTGCCATCGGGCGGCGCGAGCACGAAC